>JBJONV010000092.1:0-5211 GCA_046051665.1 Chloroflexota bacterium | reverse complement strand
TGTTGGTGATGAGCATGGCATTTTGGAAGTCGTCGCCGCCGTACAAGAGCCCCATGTGGATGATGGCGTGGTTGGGCACCATGTGGCAGTTGCCGCCGTAGGTGTCATAGCCGTAGACGCGCTGGATCTGCCGGAAGGTGTCGTGCCAATCGGGGTACTCGGCATGCCAATCGCGCACGTCGTGCACCAAACGGGCGATGATGGAGTCTTGGGGGATGTGTTGCAGGCCGCAGTCGATGAGCTTGTTGAGGTCTGACTCGACAAATGCCTGGGCCTCCATGGCGGCGATCATCTGCGCGCCGTAGATGGCCTCGCCGTCGTGACTGACCTGTGAGGCTTTGCGGGCGAGGGCGGCGGCGAGGGCGGGGTCACCGGGAGCGACCATGGCCCAGCCGTCGATGAAAATCTGCGAGCCGATTTGCTCGGCGACGACTTTGGAGTTGCGGGCCATCGAACCGCTGTCGGGGGCGGGGATGCCTTTTTTGAGGTTCAAGAACGCCGTGTGCTCGGTCGAATTGCCTAGGCCGCCCCACCACAAGATGGTGCGGTTTTCGACGATGTAGTTGAGCCAGCTCTGGCCGATCTGGGCAGCGGTCAGGGTGTGCGGGTTGCCGCCGTGGTCTTTGAGGGCGCGGAGGAAGGTGAACATGCCGGTGATATCGTCGTCGGCGACCACAAGGTTGACCCCTCGGCGCTCGTGGACGTAGTACTCGATCTCGCCCAGATCGCGCATGATTTGGTCGTGGGTCGCGCTTTCGAACGGGCGACCGAGGTAGACGCCGATGATTTTGCCCAAAACGCCGGCATAGACACGACTCGCATAGTCGGAAGGGAGCATCATTGCCTCCAGTACAGTTCATATTTTCTGTATTATAAGTCTGTCGGAAAAAAGTTTTATCCTGTATATCGAACCTGAAAATGCCACGGTCTATTGCACAATACAGCCACTCGGACTAGAATAAATTCATGCATTGTGCGTTCGAACAATCAATTGTCTGCAAGAGGAGATCAGCATGAGCGAGATTCCTACCAAATCATATGGCATTCTGCAACAAACCACTATTGCAACTGCAATTGAAGCTGCTGCTGAACAGATCCTGCATCTTGGGTACGCGGTACTCGACGCTGGACTGACCCCGAGTCAAGTGAGTGGGATTGCTGCTGCATTCGAATCCGTCCGTGCCGGGTATGTGGCCAAACACGGCATCGAGCATCTCAAAGCAGGCAACGAACACAATACCATCCGTGGCATGTGTACACACGGGGATCCGACATTCATCGACCTCGCATTGAATGCAAATCTGATGCAGTTATTGAAAAAACTTATTTCTGGCACATTCATTCTGAATCAGCAAAACGGGATTATTAACCCACCACAGCAGGGCTACAATCAGGGTTCATGGCATCGGGACTTGCCCTACCAACATTTTGTGTCGACGACGCCGCTTGCGATTAATGCGTTGTATTGTGTTGATGACTTCACTCTCGAAAATGGTGCCACATACGTGCTCCCCGCAACGCACCTCCGGGCGCCATTCCCTTCCGAACAGTACATCAAACGCCATGCAGTACAGGCAGAAGCGAAGGCGGGTAGCTTTATTGTGCTCGACTGCATGATCTATCACTCTGGTGGATTCAACGCAACCACCAAGGAACGCCGCGCAATCAACCACGTCTATAACATCCCGTTCTTCAAACAGCAGATCAACCTGCCGAACAGCATGCCCGCACAAGAGCTCTCGGCTGAAGCAAAAGCTATCTTGGGTTTTGCCTTTACAGAACCACAGTCTGTCGATGCGTACGTGGCTTCTCGCATACAAAAGAACTAATCGAGGTACGCAATGTCTGTATTACCACCAGGGACGATTCTCCAGCTGATGTACTTGCGCGAGCGATTGCAGCGCGTCGTTCCTGGTGTCTTCCTTGAAGTCGGCCCGGGTAGCGGTGAGATTACCGCACTCCTGCTTTCATTGGGATGGCGAGGAAGTGCTTATGATCTCGCGGACGAAACGATCGATTTGTTGCGTTCTCGATTCGCCAACGAAATCGCTGCAGGTGTATTGACGGTCGATGTGGGCGACTTTTGTGCGATGGATGTGGTGCCACAGAGTGTTGATTTGGTCATTTCTTCGATGGTAATGGAGCACCTCGACGATACGACGGAATCACGCTATATCGAACAAGCCGCAACATGCCTGACAGAACGGGGATTATTACTCAGTCTTGTCCCTGCGCACATGCAGTTTTGGGGGATCGAAGATGACATCGCCGGTCACTTCCGACGCTATTCACAACCGACGGTTCGGAGTCTTTTTGCGCGGCACAAGTGGACGCTCCGACATGTCGCTGGACTCACCTTCCCCCTCTCAAATCTGTTGCTGCCGTTGTCGAATCGTCAGGTAGCCCAACACGAAGGTGTCAAAGTCGAACTGACATACATTGATCGAACAAAAGACTCGGGGCATCGCAACGTGCCCTACAAAACACACTTTCCCGAGTTTATGAAGTATGTTTTGAATCCGGTCACATTGTGGCCCTTCCATATACTCCAAAAGGCATGTGTTCAGTCAGAAAATGCCATGATTTTGTACTTCGAAGCTACTCCTCCTCGTCACAACGACATACAACGAGACACGCAGTGAACATTCTCGCACGCATAGACCTGCACGCAGTCGGTCAGATTATTCGCTATGGACTCGTCGGTCTCTTGACGAACATCCTCGGCTATGCGGTGTATTTGACTGTGACATATATCGGCTTTGATCCCAAAGAAACAATGTCGTTTTTTTATTTCATCGGCGCTGTGCTTGGCTTCGTCGGCCACAAAAAGCTGTCTTTTGCTTATGATGGACACTGGCTTGGTGCAGGATTTCGGTATATCATCGCGCACAGTATTGGTTATCTTTTTAATTTGACCATTTTGACGATCTGCGTCGATTGGTATGGGTACCCTCATCAATATGTACAAGCAATTGCGATCCTGATGGTCGCGGCGATACTGTTTCTGTTGTTTAAATTTTTCGTTTTTCCTGCAGCACCAACCCAGCACAATAGCGTACCAATCCCTGCTCCAGCGGGGAAAGCGGAGTAACGCACGGTAGGTACGAGCGCTCGCGTGTTCGTTCACGCAAAGACTGGCAAACGTCAGATCTGCCCTACGTATCGTCGGACGTCCCAATTCTGTACCGATGCGTAGAACTGCGTACCTGCGGTGGTATAATCCCGCCATGGGTACCGTGCCCTGACCGTGACTGCGCAGCGTAGCGCAAGGAGTGAATCATGCAGAACCATACCGTTCCTTCCCACATGCGTGCTTTGGTATGGCTTGGCCCCCATCAGATGGAACTGCAGACGCTCCCGACCCCCGTACCCGGCAAAAACGACGTCCTCATCCACGTCGGTGCAGTAGGAATCTGCGGATCGGAATTGAGTGGCTACCTGGGGCACAACAGCCTGCGCGTACCGCCCCTCATCATGGGTCACGAAGCCGCCGGGACGATTGTGTCCGGTTCGGGCATCCTCGCCGACGGCACGACGGTGCACGCGGGGCAGCGCGTCACCTTTAATCCGCTTATTTCTTGTGGCCAGTGTGACCGGTGCAAGGCAGGGCATGTCAATTTATGCCGTAATCGGCAGCTGTTGAGTGCACATCGGCCCGGTGCGTTCGCCGAATATGTGGTGGTGCCGGCAGATTTGTGTTGGCATTTGCCCGAGAAAATTTCGTTCACGGCGGGTTCATTGGCCGAACCGCTGGCCTGTGCCGTCCATGCCGTTGAGCTTGCCCAAGCCACCGCCGGGCACCATCTGCTGGTACTCGGGGCAGGACCGATCGGCTTATGCGTTATCGTTGCTGCAAAGGCACGCGGCGTCAAGCACATCATCGTCAGCGATATTTCGGATGCGCGACTCGAGGTCGCCAAGCATTGGGGTGCAACCCATACCGTCAACGCCAAAACGACAGACACGGTCGCGGCGACCATGGCGGCATATCCACACGGCGTCGATATCGCCATTGATGCCGTTGGTACCAGCCTCGTCCGCAACCAAGCCATCAAGGCGGTCATGCCGGGTGGGACGGTGGTGCTGATGGGCCTGCACGAAGACGAAACCGGCATCCCAACGAACTACATCATCCGCCAAGAAATCACACTCAAAGGCAGTTTTTGTTATAGCCGCGAAGCATTCACCACTGCCGTCGACTTGATTTCACGACATGTGGTCAAAGCGACGCCGGATTGGCTCATCGAACGACCACTCAGCGACGGTCGCATGTCGTTTGAAGAACTCTTGGCGGGAACGGCACCAGTAACCAAGATTATCCTCAAACCCCACGACTAACGGACAAAACACCGCACGGAACGCGTGATGCGTTCCGTGCAACGAGTCATGTGTGAATGCCGCGGACGACACCTGTTTCGTCCGCGGTTTTCTATGCCTTCGGGGTGAATATCCCCTTCACAAACCAGCGCAGTGCACCCAAATAATCGCGGTTGATCCAGGCGACCATCGCCTGCAGGGACGTCGTGCTTACCTTGCCGGCACCGAACATCAATAAGATACGGAGCGGGGCTTCTTCGGCCATTGCGGCAAACAACTTATTGGTCGGACCATCGGGGTCATTCGAGGTAAAACTGGCCAATCCGGCGCGGAGTTGGGCGTGGATTTTGCGCCCGAGGGCACTCTCGTGCATATCGGCAATGGGCGTATTGGCGGTGAACTGTCCGCGGCGTTTGGCTGATGATGGAACGTGACCGCCCCACAGTGCACGGAAGGCAGCAGCCGAAAATCCTGTCGCACTGGGCTTCCAATAGGCCTGCAAGGCAGGAATATCGGGTGTCGCGCTGACTACATCGGCAGAAGCGACGGTCACACTGACCTGCTGTCGGATATCCCGTGACGAAGCTCCGATTTGGATGTCATAGACACCTGCTTCGACCACCCAGCGCGCTTGGGGAACATCGTAGTGGGCAAATGCACGGCGCGGCAGACGGAAAGACACGGTGTGTGATTCATCTGGTTGCAGAAACACTTTGGCATAACCTTTGAGTTCATGGGTGGCGCGGAACACCCGCGATGCCTGGGCATGGATGTACAGCTGCACCACTTCGGCACCCGCGACAGTACCGGTGTTGGTAATGGGGATGGTGAGCTGGACGTCGTCTGCGGCAGCGTCGCTCTCTGGGGCAACGGTGATGTCGCCATATGCAAACG
>JBJONV010000091.1:0-9291 GCA_046051665.1 Chloroflexota bacterium | reverse complement strand
GTATATACGGTCAGGAGCTACGGGATTTCCTGTCGCTGGTGCAGATCTGGCAGGACTTACTGTTCGTGTCGGAGTCTTCAACCTTATTTTCAACACCACCGGTGGAACCGCGCTGTCTTCTGGGGTGTGGTTGCGGGATGTTGCGATAAGCGCACCAAAACCACCAACACGCACATCCTTCTACTTTGCAGGCTGGTCGACAACCACGACGGGTGCTACGATAGCGTTCCCGTACTTGCCTGGGACTCCACGTGATCTGACGCTGTATGCGAAGTGGACAACCTCTGCGCCGACACGTACTGCCACGAGAACACCAACCAGAACGGCAACCCGTACGAAAACCAGAACGGCGACCCTGCGACTGCCAACAAGTACCGCAACAGTGTCGTCATCGATAACGAACACACCTACGGTTATTCCATAGTGTGATGAAGACACGGCTCCGTCACATGTCCTGTCGCCGATTGACCTCCAGCATCCGACACTTCCCAGCGAGAAACTGATAACTAGTAATTAGAAGTGGGCAGTTAGCAGAATTACGTTTCATTCTATTGTGCGGAGTTGGGATTGAATGAGTCAGATTCGTGCGCTCGAGCGCCGAATCTGACTCATTCGTTTTTTCACGTGAGAATTGATGAACCTTGTAGCAAACTCTGCTGGAGGAACTCCCCGTACACCAAATACCTGATCCCTGAAACCTCAAACCTGAAACCTATTCAGCGTCTAGCAATTTCCATTCATAGTGTACGCCGGCTTTGAAGGTAAAGGAATCGCCAGACACCACAACTCCACGTGACGACACATCGCGGATGTCGAAGGGTGCGTGAATAACCACCGATTGCGTCGTGTCACTGACGAGAAATGCTTCGACAAACGCTTCGTTCTTCCATTCAATGTCTACGGTGATTCCACCACGCAGCCGGAGTCCGGTGATTTTGCCGGTACGCCATGCTTTGGGGAGGGCCGGGAAGAGTGTCATCAGACCTGCGTGGCTTTGCACGATCATCTCGGCGATGGCGGCAGGCGAGCCGAGGCTGCCGTCGATTTGGAACGGCGGATGCGAACCAAGCATGCTGGGGTAGGTCGAATCACGGAGCAAGCGATGGAGCACACCTAATGCAGCCTCACCATCACCCAAACGTGCAAAGCACGCTGCTACCCAGGCAGCACTCCAACCCGTATGTCCGCCGCCATTGGCAAGACGGACATTCAGGCTTTCGCGGGCAGCAGCGGCCAACCCTGGGGTCGCGGAAGGAGTAATCTCGGCAGAGGGGTAGAGCCCGTACAGATGCGAAATGTGGCGGTGACCAGGTTCGTGATCTGCAGGCTGGTGGCGCCACTCTTGGAGGCGGCCGTCACTCCCGATTTGTGCCGCGGGGAGAAGTGGCAATGCAGCCTTAATCTCGGTGAGCCATGGTTCGTCGAGTTGGAGTGCCGTTGCCATGTCGACGCAGGCCAACCAGAGTGCACGCGTCATCGCGATGTCGGCTTCGGCACCAATCGAGACTGCACAGGGCCTGCCGTCTGCAGCGACAAACAGATTTTCGGCTGAGGTCGACGGACTGCTCTGGAGTGTCCCATCTGGTTGAGGCTGCATCCAATCGAGCAAAAACTCTGCTGCTCCACGGAGCAACGGGAGTGCGCGCTGCCGTGCAAACGCTTCGTCGCGGCTAAACTGCCATTCTTCATAGAGGTGCAAACTCAGCCATGCGCCTGCAAAGGGCCATAAGAACCACGCTGCTTTGCCTTTGACGGGGTTTGCCTGCGCCCAGATATCGGTGTTGTGGTGAGCAGTCCATCCACGGCATCCGTAGGCGGCAGCTGCACGCGCGCCATCAACGGCGAGGTGTTCGATGAGGTCGGTCAACGGTGCTTGGCACTCGCGCAGGTTGGTGGTCAGTGCCGCCCAATAATTCATTTGGGTATTGATGTTGATGGTGTAGTTGCTGCTCCATGCTGGCCGTGGATTATCATTCCAAATGCCCTGCAGGTTGGCTGCTTGGGTTCCCGGTTGCGATGATGCAACCAGCAAATAGCGACCCATGTTGTAGAGCAACGCCAGCAAACCGACATCGTCTGCTGGTGCGACGACGGGTTCGTGTGCAGCTGCATGGCCGTGGTAGCGGACCGTGGTGTCGAGCACTTCCGTGGTGGTGCTCTGGAGTCGGCGAAGTCGTTCGTCGGTGGGCAAATCACTACGGGCTGGTTTGATGACCAGTGCACTCCGACTATAGAGGGCACTATGGGCGGCGACATGGCGGCGATGTGCGCCGGTGCGCGTAAAATGCCCGAGTGCCTGCCATGCACGGTGTTTTGCATCACCGGTCGCTGGGGTATCATAGGCTACAAAACTCGTCGCCGCACTCACGATAATGGTGCAGTGTGTCGCATCGGTCACATGGATGCCGTCTTCGTCGGTGCTCAGGATGCCATCATGCGAATCGATGTGTGCCATGGTGCAGCTGCGCATCCCGGCACCGATACCGTTGAACGGTGTGTCGGTTTTGACATAATCTGGCTCGACATGAAGCGGTGCTGCGCCGATCAGGGTAATCGTGCGCTTGCCGACGTTGTGGTCTTGGGTATAGCGACTGGTGAGACCGATGCGGAGCGATAACGTGCCAGCGACATCTGCGTCGTAATGGATGACCAATACATCATCCGGGATGCTGACGTACGAACGTCGTACGTACGAGACGCCGTTGCTCCGAAAACGGGTAGAAGCAGTTGCCGTAGCAAGGTCGAGGTCGCGTACATATTCGGTCACGGGGTGCGTCAGCAACGTGGTCAATTGCATCTCGGCGAGCGGGAGGTATGATTGTGTCCAACGCAGGGTCATGGTGGCTTCGGCGTGTTTTTCGGCGCCGTGTACGTCGCCGTTGGCAAGCAAGCTCCGGATAATCGCGAGGTTTGCTTGACGATCGGGATGAGCCCCGTCGATGGGTTGCCCCGACCAGAAGGTATCTTCGTTGAGGGCATAGCGCTCATGTATTGCCTCGCCGAAGACCATAGCGCCGATGCGACCATTGCCGATAGGCAGCGCCTCTACCCATTCAGATGCGGGTTTGCTATACCAAAGTCGTTGCATCATTGCCTCGCTCTTTTACAAGTTTGTGTGTGTCTCGATTATGCCACACGCTGGCCCATCACCGGTGGTGACGGCCAGCGTGCGATGGATGCCTCGGACGTAATTAGGCGTTATGTATGATGAGGGTCGTACCCGTCATCTGAGGTGCCCGTTCGAGCCCGAGCAGGTCGAGAACTGTCGGGGCAATGTCGCTGAGGCGACCACCGCTCCGCAAGGTGACCCCTGCGTACGGTGAATCGGGACCGGCGACAAGGACGACAGGGACTTGATTGATGGTATGTGCGGTGAATGGACCGCCGGTTGCTTCATCAATCATGTATTCAGCGTTGCCATGGTCGGCAGTCACAATCGCCACTCCGCCCTTTGCGACAACGGCATTGACGAGTGCACCCGCGCATTGATCGACCGTTTCGACGGCGGTGATGACAGCGGGGATGACACCGGTGTGACCGACCATGTCGGGATTGGCGAAGTTCACAATGATGACATCGTACGTATCGGCGGCGATTGCATCGAGGATGCCGTCACGCAACGCAGCAGCGCTCATTTCGGGTTGTAGATCATAGGTTGCGACTTTGGGTGACGCCACCATGAAGCGCTGTTCGCCGGGGAACGGGACTTCGCGACCACCGTTGAAGTAGAACGTGACGTGTGGGTATTTTTCGGTTTCGGCGGCGTGCAATTGCGTCAACCCGGCGTCCGAGATTACTTTGGCGAGGGGGACTTCGACATCGTCATTTGCGAAGGCTACGACGACCGGCAAGTCTTTTTCGTATTCGGTCATGCAGACGTAGTACACGTTACTCAAAAACGGCCGCGCAAAACCATCGAAGTCCGGCATCACAAACGCTCGGGTAATCTGGCGCATACGGTCGGCGCGGAAGTTGAAGCCGATAATGGCATCACCAGCCTGGATGGTTGCTACCGGTGTCCCAGCGCTTGTGACGACGACTGCAGGTTTGATGAATTCGTCTGTTACCTCTGCTGCATAGGCATGTTGGATTGCATCTGCGGCGTTGGCGACGTGTTCGCCGATCCCAAATACCATCGCCTCATATGCCATGCGTGTGCGTTCCCAACGTTTATCGCGGTCCATGGCGTAGTAGCGACCCGTGACTGACGCGATTTCGCCGATGCCGATGGTCTTGATGGCGGCTTCGAGTTCGCTCAAGAATCCTGCCCCACTGCGTGGGAGCGTGTCACGCCCGTCAGTGAAGACATGCAGATAGACTTGCTTGACACCCGCGCGTTTGGCGAAGGTGAGCAGAGCCTTCTGGTGTGCAATATGGCTGTGGACCCCGCCATCACCCAACAAACCCATAATGTGGATGTTGCTGTTATTGGTGCGGGCATGTGCCACGGCGTTGAGGAATGCATCGTTGTGGAAAAAACTTCCGTCTTCGATGCAACTGTCGATGCGCGTAATATCTTGCATGACCACAAAGCCAGCCCCGAGGTTGAGGTGGCCCACTTCGGAGTTCCCCATCTGGCCGGGCGGCAGACCCACATGCTTCTCCGCGGCATAAATCAGGGTCGTCGGGCAGCTCGAGCGCCAGCGATCGAGATTCGGCGTGCGGGCCTGTTTGACGGCGTTCCCGACGGAATCGGCACGCTCACCGAGACCATCCAAGATGGTCAACAGGACAGGACGGGGGCGAACAACAGCCATGGACGCATTCTCCTTTGTGGTGTCGGCATTGCCGACACAGCGGTGGTGTGCTTACTTCTGTTTGCCGCGGGCGACTTTTACATCACTCGGGGCAGGCGTCGCGGGTTTTTTGGACATCACCGCAATCAGCTCTTGCTCGCGACCCAAATGGCAGACTTTGAACTTTTTGCCGCTGCCACATGGACACGGATCGTTGCGGCCGGGCAGTTTGACGTCGTTGCGCACCGTCTTTGGTGCGTCCGGAGCGCTCGGTTCTTCGACCTGTGCTTGTTGTGCTGCCATCAACCGCTTGAGCTGTTCGGCTTCGATTTGACGCAGGGTCTGCTCGTATTGGAACGATACGTGGATGATTTGATAGACCACATCGCGTTCGATATTGGCTTTGAGCTGATCAAACAGCGAGTACGCAGCGCGGCGGTATTCGACCAACGGATCGCGCTGCGCGATTGCTTGGAGGCCGATTTCTTGCCGGAGGTCTTCCATGCCGGTCAGGTATTCGACCCAATGCCGGTCGATAATCCCCAACAACATGCGACGCTCGACATACCGCATTGCATCGACGCCTACGGCCTTTTCACGCACGCTATAGGCATGTTCGAGTTGCTCGTGGAGTTCTTCGATGATTTCGTCACGACTCAAGTCGATGAGTTCTTCTTCGATGCCTGCGGGGAGCAACGGGTTGACGGTACGAAGTGGACGCATCAACGGGGCAAGGTCCCATTCGTCAGGGTCGTCGCCGAGGTGTTGTGCGACGAGTGCGTCTACCTCATCACGAAGCATGGTCAACATGCGTTCGCGCAGGTTTTCGCCGTCCAAAATCGCTCGACGGTCGCCGTAGATGATGGAGCGTTGCTGGTTCATGACATCGTCGAATTCGACTGTGTGCTTGCGGACGTCGAAGTTATACCCTTCGACGCGGGTCTGGGCGTTTTCGATCGAGCGATTAATCAGACCAGCCTCGATCGGCACATCATCATCGACGCCGAGGCGCTCCATCAGCGATTTGACGCGGTCCATCGGACCAAACCGCCGCATCAGTTCGTCTTCGAGCGCGAGGTAGAAGCGGGTCGAACCCGGATCGCCCTGACGGCCAGCACGACCGCGCAATTGGTTGTCGATGCGGCGTGCTTCGTGCCGCTCGGTCCCGATGACATGCAAGCCACCAGCTGCGACGACCTCTTGGCGACCGATTTCGGTGCGCTTTTTGGCTTCGGCAAGGGCTTCTGCGAGTTGTTCAGGTGTAACTTCGACGGGCGAAATCTTTCGTTCTTCCAAAATCTCTTCGACCAGGCCGTCTGGATTGCCGCCTAAGAGAATGTCGGTACCACGACCGGCCATGTTGGTAGCGATGGTCACCGTTCCTTTGCGGCCGGCTTGGGCGATGACATTGGCTTCACGCTCGTGTTGTTTGGCGTTGAGGACGTTGTGTGCGATACCGGCTTTTTTGAGGAGCAGGCTGAGGCGCTCTGATGTTTCGACCGATGTCGTACCGACGAGCACCGGTCGTCCTTCGGCATGGCGCTCTTGGATGTCTTCGATGACAGCGTTGAACTTGGCTGCTTCGGTACGATAGATGAGGTCACTGGTGTCTTGGCGAATCGTTGGCCGGTGGGTCGGGATAACGGTCACTTCGAGGTTGTAGATTTTTGCGAATTCCTCGCGCTCAGTGTCCGCAGTACCGGTCATACCTGCGAGTTTTTTGTACATACGGAAGAAGTTTTGGTAGGTAATCGAGGCCAGAGTGACATTCTCTTGGCGCGTCCGGACACCTTCCTTGGCTTCGACAGCTTGATGGAGCCCGTCGCTCCAACGTCGGCCGGGCATTTTACGACCGGTGAATTCGTCGACGATAACTACTTCGCCGTCGCCTTCGACCATGTAATCTTTGTCGCGGTGGTAGACGAACTGGGCACGCAAGGCGTTCTCGAGGTAGTGGGTTAACGCAAAGTATTTGGGGTCATACAAGTTTTCGTCGCTGGGGATGCGGAGCAAGCGCTCAACCTTGAGGATACCCTCTTCGGTCATCTGGATGCCCTTGGAACGTGGGTCGACCATAAAGTCGCCGTCTGGCTCGATTTCGTCTCTTTTTGCCTGATCGGGTGTTACAGAACTCATTTTGAGATTGCGCACCAATTGGGCAAAGCGCTTGTATTCCGAGCTACTTTCTTGGGCTGGACCCGAGATGATCAGTGGGGTGCGGGCTTCGTCGATGAGGATATTGTCGATTTCGTCGACGATGGCATAGTTGAGCGTGCGTTGGACGAGTTGTTGCTCTTCGAAGACCATGTTGTCGCGCAGGTAATCAAAGCCGATTTCGCTATTCGTGCAGTACGTGATGTCGGCATGGTAGGCTTCGCGACGGGTCGTGGGGCGCCAATGTACCAACCGCCGGTCGTCTGTAGCGGCGTCTGCATCGGTATAGTCAGGGTCAAAAATGGCAGAAAAATCATGTGCGATGACTGCGACGGACAACCCGAGGGTATGGAAGATGGGAGCCATCCACCCTGCACCGACACGGACCAGGTAATCATTGACGGTGACCAAGTGCACGCCATTGCCAGTCAGCGCATTGAGGTAGAGCGGGAGTGTGGCAACGAGGGTTTTGCCTTCGCCGGTGCGCATTTCGGCGATGCGACCGGTGTGCAACGTAATGCCACCGATAAGCTGGACGTCGTAATGACGCTGCCCGATAAGACGCTTCGATGTTTCACGCACGAGGGCAAATGCCTCGGGGAGGAGTGCATCCAATGATTCGCCGGCAGCCAGGCGCGCTTTGAAGCGCGGCGTATAGGCAGCCAATTCGGCATCGCTACAGCGCTCCATCGTAGGCTCGAGGGCGTTGATTTTGTCGACTATGGGGGCAATTCGGCGGAGCTCTTTTTCGGAACCTTCGCCGAGCAGACTTTTGATGAATTTGAACACACGCACTCCTTGTGGTGATGCGGCCAGTCACGGTACGCCGTGCATCAAAGTGTATTATAGCACAGCACCGCAGTGCTGAGACCTTCTTGGATGAGGGTGTCAAGAGAATATTGCGCGACCCAATCAAGTATCTTGCGAGCAGATGTGGTACGATTGAGGGGTTTTCTGTCGGGATGAAAAGGGTACTATGACGACTCACGCTGATCGTTGGGTAGCGCGCTTTTGGGTTTTTTGGATGAGTCAGACGGTCGCCCGCATCGGCAGCGCCTTTTCTGGTTTTGCGCTGATTTGGTGGGTCGCCAAGACATACGGGACCGCGACATCACTCGCGTCGGGCACGCTCATCACCATGCTCCCGAGCATCGTGTTTGGGCCGATTATTGGCACGTTGGTCGATCGGTTACACCGCAAAACCGTCATTTTGTGTGCCAACATCGTCTACGCCATGGCGGCAGCTTCGTTGTTTGCCTTGTCAGAAGCCGAGATGCTCGCGTTGTGGCATATCTATGTCGTGATGTTTGTGAATGCAATGGCGGGACAATTTCACTATCTCGCAGTGAGCTCGGCTACGACGTTGTTGGTGCCTGCCGACCAACTGCAGCGCATCGGGGGTATCTCGCAACTCCGTGAAGGCGCAGTATCGGTCTTTGCGCCGCCTGTTGGCGCGTTGTTGCTCGAGGCACTCGGCTTGAACGGCGTGCTTTTTATCGAAATTCTGAGTGCCATCACCGCACTGGCGCTCGTAGCAAGTATCCGCATCCCTGACCCTCCAGCACAAGCGGCCGATGCGGCACACGAGGGGGTATTTGCCGCAGTCCGCACGGGGTTCAGTTATGTGGTTGCCTGGCCCGGATTGCTGACGCTGATGGGTATGGCCATGGTACTCAATTTGTTCTTCAACCCTGCTTTTTCATTGATGCCATTGCTCGTCAAAGACTACTTCGGTGGTGGCGTCCAACAACTCGCCTGGATGGAAACGAGCTTCGGCGTCGGGATGATTGCCGGTTCGGTGCTGTTGGGTGTGTGGGGTGGGTTTGCCCGCAAGTTGTATACCTTATTGGCCGGTGTCGGTGCGATGGGCCTGGCGATTGTCATCTTGGGCTCGCTCCCCAAAACAGGTATCTGGTATGCAATCGCAGCGATGGCGATCATCGGGATTGCGCAGCCGTTGACGCAAGCGCCGTTGATGGCCATTATCCAGGGTACGGTGAGCCTCGAATTGCAGGGGCGGGTGATGGGATTCTTGGGGACTGCGGCGGGGATTATTTCGCCCATCGGATTGCTCTTGGCCGGTCCGGTATCGGACTGGTTAGGCGTCCAAATTTGGTACATCGTGGCGGGCGTGGTAGCCTTGATTGCCGTGCCTGTGGGATTGGCGCTCCCGGCATTACGCGATTTGGATGATGTAAAAACCGCCCCCGGTGAAGCGGTATAAACTCCATCTTGATGCGGAGCCTTCCAGTGTACCTGCGGACATGCAGGTGATGGTGAGATATGACGATCCTGCAGGCCGCGTCGGCTGCGTCTTAGTCCCGTGGCTCGAACGCCGCGGGACTCATTGTTTTTTCCAAATACGTCCGGTCGGGATGAGCGGTCGACATACTAGGGATAA
>JBJONV010000090.1:0-6970 GCA_046051665.1 Chloroflexota bacterium | reverse complement strand
CCGAAGGTACCCTCGGCCGCGAGAGCAAATCGGATGTGGTCTTGTGGCGCGAGCTCAGCAGCGCATTGCAACGCCTCAATCCCACCGTACCCGCCGAGTCATTGCAGGTGGCCGGCGAGCTCTTGCAGCGGCACCGTGGCGGCATGGACACCATCGCTGCCAACCGCGAAATCTACGCCCTGATGAAGGACGGCATCCCGGTCACGCACACCGATGCCCGCACCGGCGCCAAGATCAGCGAACGCGTCCGTGTGATCGATTGGCAACAACCGACCAACAATGCGTTCCTGGCAGTCAGCCAATTGACCGTGACCGGCCCCATGTACACCTGCCGACCGGATGTAGTCTGCTACGTCAACGGCTTGCCGTGGCTCGTGCTGGAATTCAAAAAACCACAAGTCGCAGTACGCACCGCATTCGACGAAAACATCGCCCACTATAAAGCAGCCATCCCACAGTTGTTTTGGTATAACGTGGCCATCATCGTCTCGAACGGCACGGCCAGCCGCGTCGGTACCATCAGCGCCAACTGGGAACGGTTTGTGGAGTGGAAGCGCATCGCCGACGAAAAAGAACCGCGGCGTGTATCGCTCGATGTCATGCTCCGCGGTGTCTGCGATCAGACACGACTGGTAGACATCTGCGAAAACTTCGTCCTTTACTCAACTGCCGCTGCAGGCACCGTCAAAATATTGGCCCAGAATCATCAATATTTGGGCGTCAATAATGCACTCCAATCGATGACCACAGCCCGCAGTATGGGGCACGGTCGAGCCGGGGTATTTTGGCAGACTCAGGGGAGCGGCAAGAGCCTGGCGATGGTCTTCTTCGCCCAAAAAGTGCTCCGTACCGTCCCCGGTAATTGGACGTTCGTGGTAGTCACCGACCGCATCGAACTCGACGACCAGATTGCCAAAACATTCGCATCGGTGGGGGCATTGACCCCAGGCAGTCAGCAGTCGCACGCAACCAGCGGAGCACATTTGCGTCAACTATTGCGTGGCAATGAGCGCTATGTGTTTACGCTCATCCACAAGTTCCAAACCAGTGAGGCATTGACCGATCGGAGCGACGTCATCGTCATGGCGGACGAGGCGCATCGCAGCCAATACGACACCATGGCGATGAATATGCGCGCTGCATTGCCACGTGCCATGTTTTTGGCGTTCACCGGCACCCCACTCATCGCCGGCGAAGAACGTACGCGCGAAGTGTTCGGTGATTATGTGTCGATCTATGACTTCAAACAATCCATCGAAGACGGTGCGACGGTCCCGTTGTACTACGAAAACCGCACGCCCGAGCTCAAAATCAACAATCCGACCTTTGACGACGACTTGCAACGCATCATCGATGCCGCAGAACTGGACGACGAGCAAGAAGCCAAACTCAATCACGATTTGGGGCGGCAATATCATATTTTGACGCGTGACGACCGGCTCGAGACCATCGCCCGCGACATCGTGCAGCACTTCATCGGCCGTGGGTTCGTCGGCAAAGCGATGGTCGTCTCGATCGACAAAGCCACTGCCGTGCGCATGTACGACAAGGTCAAAACCCATTGGCAGGTCGCATTGGAGGATACACGCGACGAACTTGGCAGACTTGAGTATATTCTCTCGTCCGAACGCACACCAGAGGAGGACGCCCGACTCGCAGAAATCCGACAGCGCTACGAAATCCTTGAGACCACCGATATGGCAGTGGTGGTCTCGCCCGGCCAAAACGAAATCACCCAGATGCAGACGTTGGGCCTCGACATCGAACCGCATCGCCGCCGCATGAAGGAATCCGTTCCGCCGCTCGACGAAAAGTTCAAGGACACCAACGATCCGCTGCGCATCGTTTTTGTCTGCGCGATGTGGCTGACGGGCTTTGATGCACCCAGCTGCTCGACAATTTATCTCGACAAACCGATGCGCAATCATACATTGATGCAGACAATAGCCCGTGCAAATCGCGTCTACCCGGGCAAACACAGCGGCATCATCGTTGATTATGCGAATGTCTTCGCTGCACTCGAACGGGCATTAGCGCTGTATGGCGGTAGATCTGACGGTGCGACGCCCATCAAAAACATGGAGGAATTGATCAGCGAGTTGCGCGCTGTCGTAGGCGAGATGCACGATTTTTGTTCACAACATCGTGCAAACCCGTCTCATATCCACAACAAAACCGGTTTGGCACGGCTCGAGGCGATACAGAACGCCGTCGAAGGACTCATCAATCCCGAGGACGTCCGACGTCGCTTTATGGGGTATGTACGACTCGCAACAACGCTCTATCAAGCGGTGAAGCCAGACCCGATTGCACAACAGTTTGCGGTGCCAATTACCGTGGTGCTGACCCTGCGTGATGCTATCGAAACAGCGCTCCATCCCGACCCCATCGACACATCTGATGTAATGAAGTCGATTGCTTTGCTACTGGATCGGTCGCTGTCTGGTGTGGCGGTCCATGAGAGTACACGTCCACCGCTGGACCTGTCACGCATCAACTTCCAGGCGCTCGCAGACCGCTTCAAACAATCCCCACACAAACAACTGGACATCGAGGCGCTCAAAGCGGCGATTCAACGACAAATTGAAAAGATGGTCACCGAAAATCCGGCTCGTTCCGACTTACTCGAACGATTCAAGGCGTTGATCGACAGTTACAACAACGGCAGCCGCAATATCGAAGACCTCTTCGAAGACCTGGTCAAACTCGCCGAGTCGTTGAGCGAAGAACAACAACGCCATGTGCGCGAAAACCTAAGCGAATCCGAGCTGGTGATATTCGACATTCTGACCAGTCCCGCGCCGTCAATGACCACGCAAGAACGTGATCAGGTCAAACGCGTCGCCCGCGAGCTACTCGACCGCATCAAAGAGACACTTGTGCTGGAGTGGCGCCAGCGAGTCACGACGCGGGCACGGGTGCAACTCAAAATCCAAGAAGTCCTCGATGCCGAGCTCCCCGCACCGTATGACCCTGCGCTATTCAACGAAAAGTGTCAGGCGATCTATGCACACATCGCCGAAAAATACGCTGCATAATGGTTTCCTATAAGCGGGGTTTCTTGCAATACACCCCGCTCGAAGAATCTCACTCCCCCAATCCCTCGGCATCCCCCAGCGCCCAGACATCCAATGCATCTAGATCGAGCGCTTTGATACCGTGAGCGACCAGCGCGCCGGCGATCTGGGCGCGGTGTTCGGTGGCGTGGTGGATGGACTGGCCCAGCACGGTCGAGCGCGCGCGGATGTTCTGCGGGTCATTTCGGTGTGCGACCATGCCCTCGGGCAGCATTGCGGCTTGACGCAAGCGTGCATCGGCGCCGGCACAGGCAGCCGCGGCGATGACCAGTTCGGCGTGGCTGGTGATCCGCTCAAACGGCAAATCACGATACGGCGCTCCATCGAGGCGCGAGGCATAGCTGGTGGCCGCTTCGGCGAGATGGGCCGCAATCATGCCTACGTTCCAATCGTTGCCCGGTTCGCTGTGCGCATAGACGGCCTCGGGCATTGTCGCTAGGATGGCGAATGTCTGTGCGTTGGCCCAGGCCATATGGCGGAAGAGACGGGCGGTGGTGTGTGGCATAACAGTTCCTTTGTGTAGTTGTCAGGTATCAGGTATCAGTGATCAGAAATGAGATATCGTTTCAGGCCTCAATTGGCTTCGCCTCAGCAGAAAAGCCACGCATGGTCTGATTCTACGTGATGTGTTGGGATGTTGCTCTGCAGCAGGGAATTCGGGGAATTGAAGGAATTGGAGCACATTCGGACGGGATTTTTCTTTCGAGCGGGGTTTATTGCAATAAACCCCGCTCGAGATAAATACCGAACACTTTTCCCTCTCAAACACATTAAGATATAAACCCCGCGCGAAAATGACATTCCTCATTACCCACTCACGCTCCTTTTGTACGATAAATGCAGTACATATGGAGCACGAGATGATCAACGCCCTCTTGTCACTCACCATAGCCCTCGTAGTAACCCTATCGAGCAGTGGCATTACCGCGCTAGCAGATTTTCTCCAAGCACAGCGCCCCATTACAGATGGCAGAGATGCACAGCATGACACGTTGGTGCTCGCTGATTTTGCAACACCAGCCGATCGAGACGGCTGGTATAGCCGGACCGACACCGTGATGGGCGGCATCAGCGACAGTGCGATGGAGATATCCAGATCCGGCTATGCGCTGTTCAGTGGCGTGGTGCGCTTCGACAACAACGGCGGCTTTGCCACGGTGCAGACTGACCTGCCGCGTGCACGCAACCTCGCCGGCTACGACGGCCTCACGCTGCGGTTCCGCGGCGACGGCAAAACATACGGCATCTCGGTGCGCAATACGAACCGCGCCATCGGCTACGAAGCGTCATTCACCACCCAGCCAAATACCTGGCAAGAGGTCCGTTTGCCGTGGCGGCTATTTGTGCCCAAGCGATCCGGTGACATCCTCAGCGGATACGTCCTCGACCCGAGCAACATACGCTCGATG
Source organism: Chloroflexota bacterium (assembly GCA_046051665.1). GTDB lineage: Bacteria > Chloroflexota > Chloroflexia > Chloroflexales > Roseiflexaceae > UBA965. The sequence continues at coordinate 2,484 of JBJONV010000090.1, read as the reverse complement.
CGTCTGATTATCAGCGGCCAAGCAGGGCCATATGCCCTCGAGGTTTCGCATATCGGGGCCTACTTTGAGCAGGGTTTATATCAATAAACCCTGCTCAAAGATAACAATATTTGCCCAAAATCCGAACCTCGGCTATAATCGCGGGCGCAAGCAGACACCGGCGTCATGCCATGGGATGCTTTTTTTGTGCGGAAGTCTGCATACACAGCAGTATCGAATATGAGGAGAATCACGTTGTCTACGATTATCAAATCAATCGTCGCCCGCGAAGTATTGGACTCGCGCGGTAACCCAACCCTCGAAGCAGACGTCCGACTCGAAGGCGGCGCGATGGGTCGCGCTATCGTGCCATCCGGCGCATCGACCGGGGCCCACGAGGCCCTCGAATTGCGCGACGGTGACAAAAAACGCTACCTGGGCAAGGGCACCTTGACTGCCGTCCAGAACGTCAACACCAAAATCGCCAAAGCCCTCGTCGGCTTCGACGCAGCCGATCAGGTTGCTATCGACGCAGCCATGATTGCACTCGACGGCAGCGAATCGAAGAAAAACCTCGGCGCCAACGCCATCCTCGGTGTCTCGTTGGCTGTCGCCAAAGCCGCTGCTGCTGCTTACGGCCAGCCGCTGTACCGCTACATCGGCGGCACGCATGCGCACGTCTTGCCCGTCCCCATGATGAACATCATGAACGGCGGCAAGCATGCCATCAACAGCACCGACTTCCAAGAGTTCATGATTATGCCGGTGGGTGCCAGTAGCTTCCGCGAGGGTCTGCGCTGGGGTGCCGAGATTTATCACAACCTGAATAAAGTGCTCCACGACCGTCATCTGTCGACCACTGTCGGCGACGAGGGTGGTTTTGCACCGAGCCTGCCCAACAACGAAGCCGCCTTGCAGGTCATCATGGAAGCCATCGAGCGCGCAGGTTACAAAGCCGGCAGCGACATCATGATTGCCATGGACCCCGCCTGCACCGAGCTCTACCACGACGGCAAGTACGTGCTCGAGCGTGAAGGCCGCACCTTGTCGAGCGAAGAAATGGTCGAATACTGGGCCAACATCGCCGACAAGTACCCATTGATCTCGCTCGAAGACGGCCTCCACGAGGACGACTGGGCCGGTTGGTCATTGCTCCGCAAGCGCATCGGCGACCGCGTGCAGTTGGTCGGTGACGATTTGTTGGTCACCAACGTGAAGCGCCTCGAACGCGCCATCAACGAACAAGCCGCCAACTCGATTTTGGTCAAGTTGAACCAAATCGGCTCGTTGAGCGAATCGCTCGCAGCCGTCCAGAAGGCACAGCGTGCCGGTTGGACCGCCGTTATCTCGCACCGCTCGGGCGAATCCGAAGACACCACCATCGCCGACTTGGCCGTTGCCACCAACGCCGGTCAGATCAAAACCGGTGCGCCGGCACGTACCGACCGTATCGCCAAGTACAACCAACTCCTGCGCATCGAAGAAGAATTGGGCAGCGCAGCGGTATACCCAGGCATACGCGCCTTCAACGTCAAACGGTAAAACGTTGAGGAGGGTCACACAGCAGTGTGACCCTCCTGAACAATCTTCTTGGGGCTCATAGCAATGAGCCCCACCCGAAAACCTCCTCACTGCCGCATGGCAGTGAGGAGGTTTTCGATCAATTGGACGTTGGTCATCGGCCCGGTGCCGCCGGGCACGGGGGTGTACGCGCTGATGTGATCCAGCATGGCCGCGCTGTCGACATCGCCGCACAGGCTGCCGTCTTCGGCGACGTTGATGCCGAAGTCGACAATCACCGCCCCGTGCTTGACCATATCGCGGGTGATGAAGCGCGGCTTGCCGATGGCCGCCACGACGATATCGGCTTGACGCACCACCGCAGCCAAATCCGGTGTGCGCGAATGCGCAATGGTCACCGTAGCGTCGGCCTGGAGGAGCAACCAGGCCATCGGCCGACCGACCACGGCACTGCGGCCGACGACCACCGCGCTCTTGCCGGCCACGGGGATGCCGTACTCCCGCAACAGTGCCATCCCCCCTGCAGGGGTCGCTGGCACCATCAGCGGAGTGCCGTTGGCCAACCGGCCGGCGTTGGTGGGATGTATCCCGTCGACGTCTTTGCGCGGGTCGAGCTGGGCGACCACTGCCGTGCTGTCGATGTGTTTGGGCAACGGCATCTGGATGATGATGCCGTGCACGTTTGGATCAGCACTGAGGTCGCGGACGAGTTCCTCGACCCGTGCCGTGCGCACGTCGACGGGTAAGACCGACAGGCTGTAGCCCACGCCTACGTCGCCGCAGCTGCGCCCGATGGCCTTCACATAGCGGTCGGCGGCGGGGTCGCCGGCGACCTGCACGACCACCAAATTGGGCGCCTGCGGCAGAGCCGCGACGCGGCGGCGCAGCTCTTCTTTTGCGCGCGCACTTGCGCTTTTCCCATCTAACATGCGTGCCATGTGTCGTCCTTTTGGCTTATTTTCCGGTCTGGGCAAACTGCTCGAG
>JBJONV010000089.1:0-10611 GCA_046051665.1 Chloroflexota bacterium | reverse complement strand
CCACTCCTGCGCGGTACCGATATCCGTCAAGACGACATCATCGAGTGCGGCGTTTGGACTCCCTTCGGCAGCCTCCAATACCGCGACGACCTGCATTTGGTGTTCACTCCCAGCAATCCGCACCGCGACGCGTCCGCCGGGCGCGACCTTCAACGCCGCAGCGGTTTTGGCACCGAGGATGACACTCCCCGGCTGCGTCAACAATGCAGCCATCCCATTGCGGAGCGGTGTCCCTGCCGCGGCCATTGCTGGTCGGAATGCTGCTTCACTAAATGGATCGATCCCCAAGATGGTCAGCGTGCGCGTCGGTTTGTCTGTGGTGACTGCATACCCTTCGATTAACGGTGCACTTTGTCGTATTCCGACGTCCCGCCGCAACGTAACAAAAAACGCTTCTGGGATTCCTTCTGGACCGCCGATGAGTTGTTCGGTGGCCTTGCCGCTGATAGATTCTGTCGATGCCAAAAACGCGCGCCGCGCACTTTCGTTTGCGATATCGATTGCGATGACGACGGCGACACCCATCGCCACACCGATGATTGCTAACAACGCCTGCCAAGGCCTGCGTAATGGCCAGCGCAGCGTGCTCTTCCACAAGACCGGGATCACAGCAGTGTCTCACGGTCGTCGGCGACTAATCTGCCTGCCTGGATACGGACCACCCGGTCGGCACTTGCGGCGACCTCACGACTATGGGTCACCATCAGGAGTGCGTGCCCACGTTGTTGCGCCAAGTGCGTAAGCAGCGCCAAAATCTGCTCGCCGGTGTCGCTATCGAGGTTCCCGGTGGGTTCATCAGCCAAAATCAACGGCGGTTGGTGCACTAACGCGCGCGCCACTGCGACGCGTTGTTGTTCGCCACCTGATAATCGATCAGGCGCGGTAACGGCACGATCCGCTAACCCGACATCGTGCAGTAATTCCATGGCGCGGTCGTGCGCAGGTCGACCACCGATTCCATTGAGTTCGAGCGGTAACAAGACGTTTTCGAGGACCGACAATGTCGGAACGAGATTAAAAAATTGAAAGACGAAGCCAATCGATGTTCGTCGAAAATGCGTCCGTGCTGTTTCGTTCATGGCATTGAGATCATGCCCACCCACGACAACAGCGCCGGCATCAGCGCCATCGATGCCACTAATGATATTGAGTAACGAGCTTTTGCCCGATCCACTTTTGCCTACCAATGCGACGCGTTCACCTGCATGCACGTGCATATCGACACCATGCAACACATGGCGGCGTACGGCACCCTCGTCATACCACTTTTCGACCGCCGTCAACGCGACAATGGGGTGCATGTCTGCCTCTTATCCAATCCAAAACCTGTTGAAAGCATAGCACGCATGCCTGCTCGGTGCATGAAAATACGATGAACAGAGCGCATTGGAATGCGCTCTGTTCCGTACACTACTAACGCTTTGGAATACCTATCGGACAATCGCACCTGCAGGCGGGACGACCCCCGGGCCAAACAACACGTAGTCGTACCATCGCGCATAGTGTGTGTGGAAGTCGTCTGTATACAGGAGTGTGCCGTCTGCCGCGCTCACCGTGCGCTTATAGTTAACCTGCATGCCGCCTCGACCATAGACCAATTGACTTTTTGTACCGGCCTTCAGGGTGGCATCGTACTGCCACACCGGTGCGAGCGGCCGCGTCACATTCGTGATAAATGGTCCTTCAAAATGTACGACACGGCCATCAGGAATGCCCCACAACTCGATGGTCAGGCGGAGCTGGTCGGGTTCGTTGCGGACGACTACCATGAGTGGACCGTGACTGTCGTTGCGGAAGCGGAAGTCTGTCGTCGGCTCCATCACCGTCGCGTCGAACCCGACGATGTCTTCGTAGGTCGAAACGACGTATGTATGCGGGATACGCAGGGTAATCGGGAATCCGCCGTTCGCTGCAGTTCGGAAGATGGTTGTCGACACCTGACAAATGCCCCCGGCAAAGACTTTTGCGAGTTGACCACTCACGATGCCATAGCCTTCGACGAAATCCGTATCGGTGAAATTGCTATTTGCCAAGAACGAAAATTCTTCGCCCGCTGGAATCACTACCCCGTCGATCATCGCGGCACCTTTGGCGATATTGGTCCGTTTGGCGTAGCCAGCGCCTTTGTACGTCGTCGTTGCCGATGCCACGCGTTCGATACCAGGCATGGGGTTCGTATAGTTCTGCAGATGCGGGTGGCGGGCAATGTATTCCGACCCGAGATTACTGACACGCACAACCGTTTCATTCCCCACGAGATGTTCTTCGAGGCGCACCCGCTCGAAATACTGCACTTTGACGGTCGCACCATGGAGTTCGATGTAATAGGCTTCTGTTAAGGGATATCCATACAAAGCGAGGCCGCCGCGTGTGTTCCAAAATGTCTCGAACGTGCCGTTCACCGTGTGCTGGGTAACGGGATGGAAGGTCCCCAAGCCGGCATCGGTCGGTGCAAAAGCGGGACCGCGCAGGGCGGGGTCCATTGCTTCAATCGCAAATGCACCGAGACGGCTCAACATCACCGCTGCTTGTTCGTCGTGTCCAAAAGGAACTTCGAAGCGTGCTTTTTCGAAGTACTGCACTCGCAATCCACCATCGGTGATGATGGGAGTAATGGGATTGCCGAAGATCTCGTAGCCACCGTTTTGTTCATAAAAAAGACGGAACGTCCCGTGCAGGTACTGTCCTGTTTCGCTGATATACAAGACACCAGTGCTGGGAGTCGCTGTCTGGGTGGCAGCACGAGACAATGGCACGTGGCGTGGATTCGCCGAGCCTGCGGTCAAAGCCAAAAGAGCAACGGCAAGAAGTGCAAGTTTTTTCATTTATTCCTCCGCAGAATCATACGGTCCTGAGCCACTCAGGGCGACTCCCGCACGTGCGGATCGCTGGGGAGTATGCAGGTGAGGTTGCGCAAGCAACGCTCCGTTACTATTCCGCTACTAACGTCATAATGGACGTCACAGATTTTCTCACTATACCAAACGCACGTCTGCGCGGTATTACAATGTCCCTTCATTCACCTGATAGCAGTATCGCACGGAAAACGTCCACAAAATATGGATTTTTATACAAATACATTCACTAGGTTCTCAAAACGGAATACACGCCGAATCATTCGAATTCAGAGTAAAATACCCGTATTCGAGCCATGCAGAACAGAGGAACAGATGCGGAAACCGATTATCGGGATGACCTCCGGACAAACCAGCACCAGCGATTGGTCGCCGTTATTAGTCGGCGTGCGGCGTTCGTACATCGACGCAATTATTGCTGCGGGCGGTATTCCCATGCTCTTACCACCGGTCAGTGCCGACAAAAGTGACATTCTCGATGCGTACTTCGATCAAGTCGATGGGATTTTGATCCCCGGCGGTGGTGACATCCAACCGCACTTATACGGTGCTGAGAAGCACCCCAAAACCGACAACATCGATGCACTCCGCGACGACTCAGAATTGTACTTAGCGCGCAAAGCAGCTGCGACCGGCAAACCATTACTGGGCATCTGTCGCGGATTGCAAGTCATTAATGTGGCCATGGGCGGAACGCTTATCCAAGATTTGCCCGACGAGGTAGGTGGTGATTTGGCACACAACGAATCGGCTACCCGCGAAGATTGGACGCACATGGCGCATACCGTACGCCTCGAAGCCGACTCGCAGTTGGCGACGTTACTGAACACAGATTCGATTGCCGTGAATTCACTCCATCACCAAGCCATCGGCACGGTCGGGGCAGGCGTCAGACCCGTTGCATGGACCCACGACGGTGTCATTGAAGCAATCGAAGGTACCGGACCCAACTTCATGGTGGCGGTACAGTGTCACCCTGAAACCCTGCGTGGCGAAGCCGATCCCCGCTGGCAAGCCATGTTCGACCGCTTTGTGCAACGTTGCATTAGTGCCAACACGAAATAGAAAGACAAAGACGTGGAACCTTCGTACATTGCACTGCCGGCATTCCGTATCATCGGCATGTACCTCCGTGCCACACCCATGACGCCCGAAATCCCCGCCATGTGGGACACATTCCAGCCATACCTCGACACCATCCCCACGATTCGCCCGAACGTGAGTTATGGCGTCCAGCAAAACATGGACCCCGCTGCAATGAAGTTCGACTACTGGTGCGGGCTTGAAGTTGATGCGAGTACCCCTATTCCCGCTGGATTAGTCGAGAAAATCATTCCCGCCCAGGAATACGCTGTCTTTGCATGCACGCTCAGCACCATCGGGGAGACCTTTGGCTACATCTTTGACACCTGGCTCAAAGCATCGGGCTATTCCATGACCAGCGGACCGTACTACGAACGGTATGGTGTAGAATTTGATGGCACTCCAGAAGCACCGTTGGACATCTACATTCCTATTGCATCACCGGCTTAACACACAGAAGGACTCATCAATGTCGAAGCGTCCCATCATTGGTATTCCCTGCACCCACTCCCGCGACGAATGGGGTGGTTTGTCCTTAGGGAATTCACAGACCTACATCCGTGCCATCGAGTCCGCCGGTGGCGTCCCGTTGCTCTTGCCCACCTCCGAAAATCGTGAGGTATTGGATAGTCTTTATGGGGTCATCGACGGGCTGCTGTTGGCGGGGGGCGTTGACATTCATCCCGATGCGTACGGGCATGCCCCACACCCCAAACTCGGTAGCAATAACCTCGAACAAGACAGCGCCGAGGTCTATTTGACCAAACGTGCAGCGGCAGACGGCAAACCGATTCTGGGGATTTGTCGTGGCCATCAGATGCTCAATGTGGCGCTCGGCGGAACGTTGTTCCAAGACATCCCAGCAGAAATAGCTGGGAGCCTCGATCATGAGTTTTCTGCGAAACAAAAAGACGGCAAAGTCCTGGCCCACGACATTCAAATCAACGAGGAGAGTTGGTTGGCCGAGACCCTCGAACAGACGGTTATCAAAACCAACAGCATGCACCACCAATCGGTGCGCGATGTTGCTCCGTCGTTGCGCGTTGTCGGTCGCACCGCTGATGGCGTCGTCGAAGTCATCGAATCGACCGGCGAAAACTTCGCCATCGGCATACAGTCGCATCCGGAAGAACTCTGGAACACGACCGAAACCAAGTGGCAAAAGCTCTTTGATGCGTATGTCGCCGAGGTCCTCAAACACTAATTACCGTTGCGTAGCGCCCTGCCATTCTGGCAGGGCGTTTTTCGTTGCACAACCCTCCGTCCGATACTCGGCAATACGGAGCCTCACGCTGCAAAAAAGGTAATCCAGCGGTAGGGCACAACAGCCCACCCATCCGCTTTTGTCGGTACCTTGAGCGCAGCATCGGGTGGCGAATCCGCAGACAGACACACCCCATGCATAGATCATGCATGGGGTGTTGGCGGAATGATGAGCGATTACTTGAGAGCGGTGAGTGCGGGGGTGAGTTCTTCTTGGGTCAGGCCACCTTCATAGCGACCGACGATGATGCCCTTGGAATCAATCAAAAACAACCATGGTTCGGATTGCAGCTTCCAGGCGTAGTAGGCATCTGAAACGCCGGTCTTGCGCTCGGCGTCAGTCAGATTCCGCCCTTCGTTCATGGCAATTTGGAAGATTTCATTTTGCTTTGCAAAAGAGTCCCCAAAGGGGTAGCGATATATCTCGCTGTGGATGAACGTGATGGCGGGGCTATGTACTTTGGCGAGTTCCGCAAATACCTTCAGACTCGGTCCACAGACCGCCGTACGGCAAAAACCCGGGGTTGCAAACAAAACGGCAATCGGTTTGTTGGCGAGCAGTGCTGCGTCGAGCGACGTAGCGTACAGGCTGGGGTCCGTTACGGGCGCAGAACTCAGTTCTTTGGGATCTGCAACGCTGGTGTTCGTCAACGTCGCGACACTCATAGCTACATCGCCGATTTTGGGTGCAATGGCGCGCTCGAGGACGGTCAGCTGGACGTTTGCTTGGGACGTTGCAGCGCCGGTAGTTGTAGTGATTTGCACACCGTAATTACCGGCCACGGGGAAGTCGAATGTTGCCACGTAGACGGCAGCAGGCAGACCTTGACCGTAGTACTTGGCGGTACTGGTGCCGAGTGGTTTTGTTTTGTCTGTATCGAGGTTAAAGAATGTTGCTGTGATGACGGCATTTGGGTCATTCAACGGTGAGCCGTTCTGGATGATCCCGAGGGGCAATCGATTTGGGCCGACGACGGCTTCTGTAAAGGCGAACACGGGGGTTATGTCGGTTTTAGCGGCGGGGCTTTGCCCACAGGCTAGCAACCAAAATGCAACACACAGCATGCAGAGACGACGCACCATGGGAACCTCCAGGTAAACCAACTCCTGCTAGTGTACACGACACCGTGATTACTGGTCGGGGTACACAAATCGAGAGCAGGATGGTATACTTGAAGGAACGCAGTCGTGTTCTCACTGCGAGGAAGGGAGAATGGCCATGGAAATAACGCAAAAGCGCTTGAATCGCGTCGATTTGTTGCACGTCAGCGGTCGCCTCGATGCCATGCATGCCCCGGCACTCCGGAACAAAATCGAAGAACTCTTTGCCGAAGGTCGCTATCGCATAGTGCTTGACTTTAGTGGGTTAGAGTATGTGGCGAGCCCTGGGCTGCGCGTCCTCATCGAAGCCCGCAAAAAGGCACGCGACTGGAAGATAACCGACTTCGAGGGCGGCGATGTTCGATTGGCAAGCTTGCCGAATCGTATCCGTGAAGTGTTTGATTTGACCGGATTTACATCGTTGTTCGATATTTATGCCGATGCCACCGAGGCGGTCGGTTCTTTCTAGCGCGAACGGGTACTGTCATGCCACACGCAACCACCACCTTCCCTGCGACATTGGATGCTCTGGTGCAGATAAGCGCGTTTGTGAACGCTGCGACGCATCAATGCAAAATGAGTGAGCGTGAGGCATGGCATGTACAACTGGCTGTCGACGAAGCTGCAACCAATATCATGCAGCATGCCTACAGCGATACCGGGATCGGCACGTTGGATATTACCTGGAGTATCGATGGTGGCGTACTGACTATTACGCTGTTTGATCGTGGCAAGCCGTTCGAGCCGTCCACGGTGCCGGTGCCGGATATCCATTCGTCTTTCGAAGACCGCCAAGCAGGCGGCTTGGGCATCTATTTGATGAACAAGTTGATGGACGAAGTGACGTATCAGTTTGGTCCCGACGGCAACATACTCACGTTGCGCAAGCGTTTTGCTGATGCATCTGCAGTCGACATGCAACACTTCGTCATCGAAGGGCGTCTCGATGCCCGTGGTACCGCTGTGGCACTTGAACCAGTGAGCGCTGCAGTAACTGCTGGTGCACGCACCGTGCTGCTCGACATGCACAAAGTGTCTTTTCTCAGTAGTAGTGGACTGCGGACGTTGTTGATGATTCGGCGCGAAATCAATGCGCATCAGGGGACGTTGATGCTGATTGGCTTGTTGCCGCATGTCGAAGAAGTCTTCACCATGACCGGATTTTCTCAGGTCTTTGAGCTCTACGCGACGACCGAAGCTGCCCACCGTGCGCTCCGCGAACGTAGTGAACACGCCTAACATCGCATCTTTCCCTCACTCCTTCCCACACACATCTACACTTCAAGAGGTACCGGTTGATCAAGCGCATGCGTGAGCATTGGCTCATCGTCTATAGCATCAGTGTCGGTGTCCCCGGGTGCCTGTGGTTGGCCTTTGCCGCCCAGACGCCGGCGGTGCCGCTCTGGCATGCGCTGATTATTTGTGCACTTGCGCTTCTCATCGACAGCGTGGGCTTTCGCGAGCCACCGGCAGACCCGCATACGCTGACGGGCATCATCATCCTCAGCGTCGCCTTGGCTGGGCAACCCTGGATTGCTGCTGCGATAGCTGGCATTGTGGGACTGACCATTGGTGTCGCGTTACCGTTTTTTGATCGGCGCGCGCTGAACGTCTATACATTGGCGATACGCCCGCTCGCCCGGGCAGGGGTACGTGTCGCAGCGATACTGTTGGGCGCTGGGGTTGCCGGCTGGATTGGTGGGTGGCTGGGGGTTGCGCTCCAAATTGTGTTATATCCATGCATGATTATCTGTAACCGTGCAGTCCGTATGTGGCTCCACGATGGGGTGACAGCGGTATCGCAGTGGTGGCGCGCATCGACGATTTCGATTTTCTTCGTCGAGATTATTCCACTCCCGTTGGCGCTCCTCGGCGCAGCGATATATGCGACCCCTACGCTCGGTATCGGCTATTTTGTGCTGTTCGGAGTGGCGTTGTTTGCGGCGAGTGTGGTATTGAGTCAAGTAGGCATTAGTCTGCGTCAACAACAAACGTCGACAAACGAGCTGGCTATCCTCAATGCCACGAGTCGTGCAATTATCCGCTCGGAGCTCGATGTCGACGCACTCTGTGAACTCATCTATCGCGAAGCTGGGAACGTCCTCGATACATCTTCTTTTCACCTTGGCATCTTCGAACCCAATAGCGACCGCTACACACTCAAAGTGCGTGTCCAAGATACCGTCCGGCTTGCGCCATTGACCGTCGATGTACCCAGTGGGGATGGCATTATCGGCTGGATGCGCCAAACAGGTCGTTCCTTGTTGATTGCCGACTTCAAAAAAGAAATGGACGCGCTCCCTGCTCGGCCACGCTATCAGAGTGCCAACCCACCCAATTCGGGGGTGTATGTGCCGCTGATTAGTGGGAATCAGGTCATCGGGAGTATTTCGGTGCAGAGTCACGAAACGAACGCCTTTAAAGCGGACGATTTGCGACGCTTGAGCCAAATTGCAGACCAGGCGGCTGTGGCCATCAGCAAAGCTCGTACCTTCAATGAGGCAAGCCAGCGAGCGGCACAGCTCCAAGCAATCCAAGATGTCAGCGCGCACCTCTCGGTGATGCTCGAACCAGACGAATTGTTGCCCGAAGTGATGCGACTGATTCGCGAACACTTAGGCTATCACCCGGTCCACTGCATCACAGTGAATGAACAGGGCACCCTCCAATATCGGGCGACGACCGCCGATGTCGATGCTGCAGAGTTCATGGAGCATCTGCTCGACGATAACCAAACCGGGATCATTGCCGAGGTCGCCCGCAAAGGCCAACCAGTCCTCGTCAATGACGTCCATAACGATCCGCGTTATGTCGAAGACGATCCGCACACGCGGAGCGAATTGGCCGTTCCGATGCGCTTTGCGGATCAACTCGTAGGCATTTTGGATGTCCAGAGTAGCGAAGTCTGGCGCTTTGATGAAACAGATATGTTTGTCATCCAGACCCTTGCTGACCAGGTCGCCCTGGCCCTCGAGCGCGCGAAGGCGTTCAGCGCACAACGAGAAGAAGCCTGGCGTCTCAACGTGCTGTTGCAAGCAGCCGATGAGCTGAATCGCACGGGTGCAATGGGGGACTTGCTGAACACTGCGGTCCGTCTGCCGTTGCGGTTGCTCGATTGCCGACGCTGTTGTTATTTGGCGTGGGACAAACAGCGTCACCGATTTGTGGCTGCTGCTGCGGCGGGGTTGTCGCCCATCGAAGAAGACGACCTAATTGGTCATTCATTCCCTGAATCGTTATTCGACATCCACAGCGCACTTGCCGTGAATGTGCAGTTGATTCAACTCGACGTGACCAATATGCCCGGATTGCAGCCCTTTGGCACCGAACGGGTATTGGTGCTGGTCGCACGCGGCCGAAACAGCACCCCAGGCATTTTGTTGGCAGATTATGATTTGTCGGAACGGGTCTTTGGTGATCGCGAACGACGGCTTTTTACCGGCTTGGCAGGTCAAATCGGGAGCGCACTCGAAAGTGCATTGCTGGAGCAAGAAGCCGACAACGCCGCACGCCTCGAAGAAGAACTGCGCCTTGCACGAGACATTCAAACATCGCTCCTTCCAACGGCTGCGCCGAAGGTAACGGGCTGGGAAGTGATGTGTCATTGGCGTGCCGCACGCGTCATCGGCGGCGACTTCTATGATTATTGGCCGCTCCGAGGTCCCAATGGGGAGCATCTGTTTGGCTTTGTGATTGCAGACGTGAGTGACAAAGGAATGGCCGCGGCGTTGTTTATGGCGTTGTCACGCAGTTTGGTCCGTGCTGCCGCGCTGGATGGCTCGGATCCTGCTGCTGCTTTGACACGCGCGAATCGTTGGATTACCCGCGACTCTGAGTCCGGCATGTTTGTGACGTTGTTTTATGGAATTCTCGATCTCGATAGCGGGGTGCTGCGCTATTGTTGTGCAGGGCATAACCCACCAATCATCCGTAGTCGTAACGGTGCGACGCGTGAGCTGTCTACCCCGGGTATTGCGTTGGGTGTCATCGAAGAAGCACCGTTACAGAGTGCTTCGACGATTATTGAGCCCGATGACATTTTGGTGTGCTACACCGATGGCGTCACCGAATCGTTTGACGAACACGAAGAACTGTATGGAGTGCCACGCCTGATCGACGTGATACACCGCACACATCACGAGCCCGCAGCAATGGTCGTGCGCGCCATCGCCGACGATATCGCGGCATTTAGTGACGGCAGAATCTACGATGATGTCACGATGCTGGTTATTCGCCGCAACAGCAAAGAAGAGATAGTAATTAGTAATTAGTAGGTTACAGGTTACAGGTTACAGGTTACAGGTTACAG
>JBJONV010000088.1:0-5109 GCA_046051665.1 Chloroflexota bacterium | reverse complement strand
CTTGGAAAAGGGAAGGTTGGACGAGTGCCATAGTCGAGTGAACGCGTAAAAATGCCTGCATAGTCGACCGTGTCTTGGGTAACGCAGCCACCAAGCGAATCAACGCCCAGATTGATGCGACTGTTCGTGACGGTCCAGTTATCAGGAACGCCTCCGGTGTAATTCTCGAAACTCCCGTTCTGCAAATACGGCACGGTGCGTGCGGAAGCAGCACGTGCAACCGTTGGGGTAGATGTATGTAGGATTGGACTCATGACAAGTACAAACAGTAACATTCCTACAAAACTGAGACGTTTGAGAAGCGTTGCATGACCGGTGATTGTAGTTTCCATACGATCCTTTTGTTCCATTACGTCAGCGCAGTACACAAATACTACAAGAACGAAAAATGAGTGTCAATGTTCTTCGCAAGTGCTGTTTCGGATGATTATTCTGCATCAGCGCTGTGGCGAGCAGTAATCTTCGATACGCATAAAAAATCCTTGCATCATATTACCGAATAGATCTGCATGACTCTGCATCGTACCATTTGCAACCAAATATACTGACGACAGAGAAGTGCGTTTTGTTCCCGTGATTGTGCCCGCATTCTCGCACCTGAGATTTGCATGCTACACGGCTATTGCTAGTCAGAAGCGGACATATGGTAAGATGGCATGTCTTTCATCAACCACGTGGGAGGAACGCGATGCGCGCCAAAATTACCATTATCGGAGCCGGTTTTGTCGGTTCGACTGCTGCACATTGGATTGCCTCGAAGGAATTAGGCGACGTTGTCTTGTTGGACATCGCCGAGGGTATTCCCCAGGGCAAAGGACTAGACCTGGCAGAATCAGCCCCTATCGAAGGCTTTGACCTCAAAATTATCGGCACGAACGACTATGCCGATACTGCAAACTCCGATGTCATTGTGGTTACCTCGGGTGCCCCACGCAAACCCGGTATGACCCGCGAAGACCTCATCAAAATCAACGCGAAAATCACCCGTGACTGCATTTCAAAAGCCGCGCCGTTGTCTCCAAACGCGGTCATCATTATGGTGAACAACCCACTTGACACGATGGTCTACTTGGCCCGCCAAGTCAGTGGATTCCCCAAGGAGCGTGTCATCGGGCAAGCCGGCGTCCTCGATGCCGCCCGCTACCGCACCTTTATTGCGATGGAAACCGGTGTTTCGGTCGAAGACATCCAGGCAATGTTGATGGGTGGACATGGCGACGAAATGGTCCCATTGCCACGCTTCACCACCATCGGTGGTATTCCGGTGACTGATTTCATTCCCGCTGGTCGCCTCGACGAAATCGTCGATCGTGCCCGCAAAGGTGGCGGCGAAATCGTCAATCTGCTCAAAACTGGTTCAGCCTACTATGCCCCTGCTGCGGCGACGGTTCAAATGGTCGAAGCGGTGGTCCGCGACAAAAATCGCGTATTGCCTGCAGCCTGTTATTTGACCGGCGAATACGGTCTGAATGACATGTACTTCGGTGTGCCCTGCGTGCTCGGTGCCGGTGGTGTCAAGAAGGTGATTCAGCTGAACCTGAACGATGCTGAAAAAGCCTTGGTTGCTGCAAGTGCTGCGGCAGTCAAAAGTTCCATCGAAGCTCTCAAAGGCATGGATCTCGACGCGTAAGTGTGACAGACAGACAGCGAGTCACGTGGTGGCTCGCTGTTTTTTTATGGAGAATCAACGATGGTGCATCTCCTCGAAAATGACTTCTGGCACGTCGGTGTGTTGCCTCAAGCCGGTGGTTCTGTAGCATTTGCACGGGTACAGCGTGCAGGTGGTTGGCATGATTTCTTTCGGCCGACACCCGCTGAAGACATGACAGACGCGCTCAAGACGGCCAGTTATCCGCTGATTCCGTGGTCGAATCGCATCAAAAACGCAAAGATGACATTCGCCGGTGTCGACTTCCTCATGCATGCAAACTGGCCCGATGGTACTGCCATACACGGTGTTGTGCGTGAGTACGCACTCGCAGTGGTTTCGGCGGATGCACATCATATTCGGATGACATTTGCGTCGCAGCAGCATGCAGCGGTAAATTTTCCGTTTGCATTCACTGCATGGGTCGAATACCGTCTCGAGGGGAATAACTTCACAACGCGTGTCGGGGTGGCAAATGCCGACACCCAACCGATGCCTGCTGGGTTTGGGACGCATCCATTTTTGATGCGGAGCTTGACCCGTGCGTCTGATGTGATGTCACTCGAAATTCCGTGTAGTCATGCCTTCCCGCTGGTCGACTGTATGCCGGTGGGT
Source organism: Chloroflexota bacterium (assembly GCA_046051665.1). Classification (GTDB taxonomy): domain Bacteria; phylum Chloroflexota; class Chloroflexia; order Chloroflexales; family Roseiflexaceae; genus UBA965. The sequence continues at coordinate 2,846 of JBJONV010000088.1, read as the reverse complement.
GCGCCCGTGCCTGTCGAACCGCGGCTCGACTACCAAACGCTCCGGCCACTGGGGAATGTGTTCGTCGATGATTGCTTGACCAATCGCACCTTAGGCAAGCCGATTCGATTTGTATACCCTGAGTCCAACACACGAATCACGCATTGGATGGATCACCTGTATCGGAATGTGATTGTCTATATGCCAGTTGACTTCCCATATATTGCAGTAGAACCCGTTACCAATACGAACGATGGTTTTAATATGCTTGCTCATGGGGTGGCAGATCATCATGTCTTTGTGTTGCAGCCGGGTGAAGCGCGCGAAGCGATGTGTGGGTATATTCTCGAACCATGACGAACGACACAGGTGTACCTATGGACGAACGTGACGTCGTACTCGAAGGTATGGTGAATGTGCGGGATCTGGGAGGATTCCGCACGCGCACCGGGCAAACAACACGATTCAATGTGTTTTTGCGCGGCGATGCCCCATACCGTATTACCGATGACGCTCGCCAACGAATCGTCAATGCAGGCCTGCGGACCGTCATTGATATGCGCTACGCACACGAAGTAGCACGCCGCCCAAACCGATTTTCGGCATTGACGCCAGTCGAATTCCACCATATTCCACTGTACGTCGAAACAAGCTATATGGGGATGATTCGGCAGTTTCGCGACCTTGGCGGTTGGTACTGCACTATTCTGGATCAAGGGAATGTCCCCATTCGTGCCATCGTAGAAGTGCTTGCGGCTGCACAAGGAACGTGCCTCGTGCACTGCTACATCGGCAAAGATCGCACCGGGATTATGAGTGCGTTGCTGCTCAATCTCGTCGGTGTGTCAACGGCAGACATCATTGCTGATTATGTGCGTAGTCAACAAAATTTACAGATAATCCACGCAGAACTACAGACAGTGCGACCGTTTTTTGTGTCGAAATCTCAATTTGAAAAAATCATTGCTGCAAAGCATGAGTACATCGCGACAATGATGACGCACATTGCGCAGAACTACACAGACGCCGAAGGATATTTCACATCCATCGGCGTCACGGCAGTAGATATCGCAAAAATCCGCCATAAACTCGTGGGCATTGATGTGTCTTAGGCGTTGCTGATTATCGGTGTTTCGTGGATGTGGCTCCCATTGAGCGCAATACGCAAGAGAAAATCAGCTACATTGGCACGAGACACGCGCACATTTGTTTTTTTGTGACGTGTCTCGACCGTGTATCGGCCGTTAAATGGCTCGTCTGTGAGCTCGTGCGTACAGACTAATGTCCAGTCCAATCGGGAAGCCCGCAGGCAGGCACTATATTGTTCGCTCATGCGCATCCAGCGTGCATGCGATGGGGTCATGAACATGCGCCGCATCCCGGTGGTGACGACCCCGGTAAGACTCGTTGTGTCGAGTATTAATGATTCACTGAGGGTCACGATGCGTTTGACCTGATGACGCTCCATCGACTGCAGGATGTTGTTGAGAATGTACGCATGATTTTCTTCGGCGGCGGTTTGATGCGGAGCTATCGTCGAGATGACTGCCTCTCCACCTTGGATTGCCCGGGCTACTTGGAATTCATCGTTTGCATCGCCTACGACCACACGCATACGCTCGTGTGAGAGTGGTAACTTATTGGGTTTGCGGACAAATGCCGTGACATCATGCCCGAGTGCGACAGCGAGTCGAACGAGATGATTGCCCGTCCGGCCGCCTGCCCCAAAAATGACAATGCGCATAAACGATAATCCGTGCAACTGCAAACAGACGGTGAAGTCCCGGGACTGTGTGCAAAACTTAATATTTCAACTGCTGTGTATTATACCTGTCCTACAGGATTCTGCGTCATCATATTGTAATATTACTCTGCCCATTCTGATATGGAATCCATGACAATATCAGGTGAATGCTTTTGCTCCGCATCGTCCAAAACCTAGAAGGAATGGACATTATGCCAAAAACCACCAAAGAGTTCTCTTCCCAAATGCAGACGATGCAAACCTGTGCTGATTGCGGGATGCCGATCCGGAGGAACATGCGCTACTGCACAACCTGCGGACGTCCCTATGTGCGACGAGTTTCTCTGGTGCGCAGTCTGTGGGCGTTGGGTTCGTTTTGGGTAACTGTTTTGCTGGTTATCTATGGGCTGACCGCGGTGTTGCGATTTGTTGCACCGGTGACGCTCCGTGTGACCTGCACGGCGCAGGTCGTACCCTCTCGTTTGCTTCTTGTGCCAACGCCTGCATATACCGAATGGTTGAGTGCTGGCGATTGTTCTGCACCGCGTGGATCTGTTGTTTTGCTCACGAACGTACCAGATTGGGTCGTTGCGATTGCGGAACGGGATCGGACAGCATGGTCTGGTTGGGCGTTGTCTCAGCTCGAGCAATATCTTGCACCAGTGGCCGTGATGATACCCACAGCCGAGCAAGCAGGTATAGTGCTCATGAAATACGCGTGGCAAGCTGCATTAGCTGATTTGTGTGCACCGACATGGATTGCCCAGTGGTGTAAGGCACCGTAACACATGGCAAAACATAACTGGCAGACAACAGAGCGAATGTGCATCTATTGTGGTGCCGTGGTCCGCCGCGACATGCAACCGTGTGTACGGTGTGGCGGGTCGCTTGAGTGGAGTGCGCTCGATTTATTTCGAACAACCGTGACATACTTGGTACGGACCGTGGCGTTGTTGATTCTCGTCCCGGTATTGCTGTATTTGATTGGTACGTTGAGTCCGCTCCAAATCGTGGTGGAGCGCAATCCTGCCGAAATGCGCGCGGGAGGGGCATGTTATGTGACGATGCCCGCGGTGCGTACCTTGATACAGATTCGTGAACAGTGTCCAACCTCGCATGTTCT
>JBJONV010000087.1:0-41904 GCA_046051665.1 Chloroflexota bacterium | reverse complement strand
TCAACATGGAAGAACGCCTGCAACAGCGCGTGATTGGTCAGAGCGAAGCGATTTCTGCTGTTTCGGATGCAATTCGACGTGCGCGCAGCGGCTTGGCAGATCCACGGCGTCCAATCGGCAGCTTCATCTTTGTCGGACCAACCGGTGTCGGCAAAACAGAACTTGCCAAAGCACTGGCGCAGTTTATGTTCGACAGCGAAGAAGCTATGACACGCATCGATATGTCGGAATTCCAAGAACGGCATACCGTCTCGCGCTTGATCGGTGCTCCTCCAGGGTACGTCGGGTATGACGAAGCAGGCCAATTGACAGAGCGTGTCCGACGCCGACCATACCAGGTTATCCTCTTCGACGAAATCGAGAAAGCACATCCGGATGTGTTTAACACCCTGTTGCAGTTGCTCGATGACGGTAGGTTGACCGATGGGCAGGGGCGTACCGTTGATTTCAGCAACACGATTGTGATCATGACATCGAACATCGGCACGGAACATGTCAAGCAGCAAGGAATCGGTTTGGTACGGACGGAATCGGTCGAAAATCAGGATGCAACAAAAGCACGGGTCAACGACGCGATGAAGGGTTTCTTCCGACCAGAATTCTTGAATCGCATCGACGAGGTCATCGTCTTCCACCCGCTCACCGAAGGCGAACTGGTCCAGATTATCGATATCATTGTCACAGACGTGCAGAAACGCCTCGCAGAGCAAGGTGTCACACTCAGCATCGATGCCCGGGCAAAAGCCTGGTTGGTGCACGAGGGGTACAACCCGGCCTACGGTGCCCGACCGCTGCGTCGGACCATCCAGCGATTCGTCGAAACACCGTTAGCGCGTGAATTGATGAAGACGACGTTTGTGGAAGGCGACCAAATCGTTGCCGAAATGAACGACGAAAACACCGGGTTACGCTTCAGTAAAGTAGAAATCTTGTCTGTCGCGGTTACAGAACCATGCACACCGTCCTAGTCCCCGAACAAAACCCCCGCCACAGCAGTGTGGCGGGGGTTTTCTGTTGCACGTACAGGTTAATCGGACGATACGGAAGACTGTGTGGAAGAGTCGCGGGGGGCGATAGTCGCCCTCCGCGTTTTCCCCTATTGATAACACTACAACACGAGCGCGACAGCCCGTTCGATATGCGATTCGCGTTCGAGAGAGGCGACGACCTCTGCAGGGACATCATCATCGAGGGTCAGAACCATCAAGGATTGTTCACGCGGAGCAAGCCGGCCGACTTGCATGCTCGAGATGTTGACATCACCGGCACCGAGGAGGGTACCCACACGCCCAATCATCCCGGGACGATCGCGATGGTACGTAAACAAGAGCGATCCAACGGGTTCGAACGTGACCCAGTAGCCATCCAACTCGACGACATACGGCTTGTCACGGAGCACGGTGCCGCTGAAAACGCGGACTCCCGCGGCGGTATGCGCACGCAATTCGAGCATTCCGGCGTAGTTTTCGACTTCGGGCAGTGTCGTCTCGCTAAAGCGCAAGCCGCGCTCTTTGGCAATCACTGGGGCATTCACGGCGGTGATACGTTGCTCGCTGACGCCAGAGAGCAATCCTTGCAAGAGCGCAATCCGGAGCGGACCAGTGCTCGTGGTGGCCAATTCACCTGCATAGACGAATTCGTAACGGGTGATGGGCTCTTTGATGATGCCGATGCACATTTTGCCGAGGCTTTTGGCAAGCGTGGTATATGGAGTGACCAACCCGACGTCTTCTGGGGCGATATAGGGTGCGTTGACCGCATAGCGTGGGGAACGGCCATCAAGTGCATCGAGCACACCTTGTGCGACGTCCACACCGGTCATTGCTTGGGCTTCGACGGTCGAGGCTCCGAGGTGTGGAATCGTGATGATGCGTGGGTCGCCGAGGAGTGGGGAATTGACTGGTGGTTCTTTTTCGTACGCATCGATGGCTGCTCCGGCGATTTGCCCGGCAGCAATTGCCTCAGCCAATGCTTGTTCATCGATGACACCACCACGCGCGGCATTGATGATAACCGCGCCAGGCTTCATGAGTTTGAGTCGTGAAGCATTAATCAGGTGGCGCGTAGAGTCGACCAATGGCACATGCAGTGATACATAATCGCTTTGTGCAAGCACATCGTCGACCGATGCCAATGTGACACCCAATTGTTGGGCGCGTTCGGTAGACACAACGGGATCGTATGCGATGACATCCATTTCGAGCGCCCGTGCCCGCCGTGCGACTTCGGCACCAATACGGCCGAACCCTATCAGACCCAAGGTTTTTCCGCGTACTTCACGCCCCATGAACTTGGCACGGCTCCACCCGCCTGCAGCGACATGCGAATGGGCTTGGGGCAGGTGTCGCGCCAGTGAGAGAATGAGTCCGATAGCGAGCTCGGCAACGGCAACGCTGTTTGACGCAGGTGCGTTGACGACGATGATACCGTGGCGTGTGGCTGATTCGACATCGATATTGTCTACGCCGGTACCAGCACGACCGATCACGCGCAAACGCGTACCGGCTGCGATAAGCTCTGCATCGACTTTTGTGGCACTGCGCACGATGAGTGCGTCATACTGACTGATGATAGCGAGTAATTCAGGGCGTGTAATCGTCGGCTTTACGTCTACCTGGGCAGCGTTGACGAGATGGGCCAACCCTTCATCTGCTATCGGTTCTGCGATCAGAATGCGGTGCATGGCATCCTTCTATTCCATAAAAAAAGCGGAACCATGCGGTCCCGCTCCAGTGCGAACTAAGGCTATTGTATCACCAACACTCAAGGACGGTGAGTGGATTGACATTGATTTCGTTGTGGTAGACCTCGTAATGCAGGTGTGGACCGCTAGAATATCCCGTCGTACCGACCCAGCCGATGACCATCCCTGGTTCGATGCGTTGGCCGTTCGTTATATTGAGCTTTTTGAGATGCGCATACGCCGTCGCCCAGCCGTTGAGTTCATCGGTGAGGCGCACGTAGTTACCTGCCAGCCAATTGTTCGGTACGACACGGGCTATCCCCGCATGGAGCGCTACGACTGGTGCACCGACCGTGGCACTGGGGTCTGCATATCCATTGCCATCACCGTCGACCGCAAGGTCGACAGCGCCCCATACTCCGGCCGGTGCATGGGTGCCGACGTTGTAGCCTTGGGTCATGACGACCTGCCCTGTGGGTGGTTGGACAGGGCATCCGTAAGGTGCACCAAGGGCTCCGCGTTTGGAAGCAATCGCTGCTAAGGGTGCGGTATCTGCAGTATCGACAGGCATGGTCTCGACCTGTCCGCCCATAGCCGGCATCTCAGCAACTTTCCCCGCCACGGCAAGACCCATCAACGAGCGATGCAGACGATCACTCGCCCCACTCACGTTCGGTGCGGGTGCTGATTGTACTGCCGCGCTGCCACGTGTACGTGACATAGATGCTTGGGCGATTGCAGGGACTGCAGCGATATATTCACGTAGGTGTGACTGTGCAAAAAATACGACGGCGAGCGTCACAAAGACCGTGCTACTCAGAGCCACAAGCGCTGAACGCGGTGACTTCTTGGGCTGTGCCGTGGTATTGAGCAACTTGGGTAGTGAGATGCCATAGACTTCGCTCAACGCTTGCAATTCACGCGGGGCGTATAGATGTTCACCGCGTTCCGCTGCAGCGATATCGCGCACACTGATACCGGTGCGTGCTGCGACCTCGACAATCGAAAGGCCAGCACGCATCCGGAAGTGCTCGTATGTTGTTCGTACCGTAGTGCTCATGGACTCTAGTCTACCGTCTGTAGTAGTACACAACAAGAGCGGGAGATTACAGTTCATTTGCAAGCTACGGCTGTAGACAGGCTTGGATTGCATTCGACATCGCTGCTTCTCCAGCGGCGACAGACTGTTCACGTAACAACACAAAAGGGAGCACCGCTTCGTATGCATCCCAGCGACAGAGTGTGGCTGCACTGTACGATTGTGCCCGCAACGTTGGTGCAATAGACTGCACGACCGTATTCGCTGGATTATTTGTTATGTCAATTTGCGAGAATACGTGTGGTGTCAGTGGGACCCAATGAAGCCTGGTTATCAGAGCAGCTTGCACCGTATTACTCTGGAGGAACGTGATGAACTCCGAGAGTTGTGCTGACGAAGGTACATCGGCAGAGGGGGCGAGTATGATCGATACGACATCGATTGGAGGGTTCAACGGTGTTTCAGTTATGGAATACAACGGCGCAGGGGCGTACGCCAACGAAAGTGTTTGGGAGTATTGTTCGTAGCGACGGATTGCGGCATCACCATCGAGAGTAAACTGGACGCGCCAGTTCACAAAATCGGTCACTGCTTCTTGATACGATGTCGCTTCACGAGGTCCGAGGGTACGCAGTTCGGTGAGTGATGTCAATGCTTGTTGGAGCGCTTCTGGATTCGGCGGTTGTGTCGGCGCGGGGATCGTCGCAGCGGGATCGAGTAGGGTCACCAACGCGTCAAACCACCGTCCTTCGGCCCATGCAAACGCCATATCGTAGCGGGTGCGACCCAGGGTGCGGCGATCAATGGTCATCAAAGATGCTGTTGATTCCGGCAATTCAGGGAGCAGCTCGGCATTTGAAATCCCGATAAGGTAATTTTTTGCAGCCAGCGGGTAGACGGCCAATTGCGGATGTGTCGCTATCGACTCTGCGACGAATGGGAACATTTGTGGCGTTGCTGCGGCATTCCCAGGTGCAATGGCGTTGTATTGATCGAGTTGGGCAACGTCGTAGTCTGTGCCGATCCATGCATCGACCGAAACCGCAGTATCTTGCATCTGCGCAAGCGCATAGGCACCATCGGCGCTATGGACGTCGACGAGAAGTGCAATCCCCATTTGTTGGGCTGCTTCTTCGATGATTTCCTTGAGGATCGTACTACTATTGAGATCCGACTGAATAATCCGGATACGAAAGGGATTCTCGGGGCTTCCTTTTGCCACGACTGCAATGGGAGTGACCGGCGATTGCGTTGCCGTCGGGAGTGCGGTCGGCGGTACCAAGATCGTGACCGTTGGGGTTGCTGTGTTGGCAGTAGGAAGGTTCGGAATGGCCGTACAGCCGACAAGTAGCAGGAGCATGGCAGAGAAAACAACCCGTGCGATTCGAATCATCCCTACCACTCCGTCCGTGTCGTGAGCATCGAATGCCCTACACTATCCATTGCGAGCAAGACAGCACCCGCGACAGGTGCGCGTTGTAAAATCTGGATTTTTGCATACGGACATTCGGCGCGGAGAACGGTATCAAAGGTGGCACGAAAGACGTCATTCGCACCTGTCGCAACACCCCCCGCCAAGACCACATCGCAGACACGTTCCTGTAAATCGACTCGGCGTGCCATCGCACTGGCATTCCGTGCGAGCGTGATGGCTGCTTCTCGTACGATTTGTTGCGCAGCAGAATCCCCCAAACGCGCAATATTCATAAGCAGCGGGGCGAACGTGGCGAGGTCAGGGACGCTGCCACCACGAGACCATGATTCTGCCAACGCTGGGATGGATGGTGCTCCAGACCAGCTGAGCAGGGCGGGGGTCAACAATGTCGCAGGAACCATACCGTATTCGGCTTGCGCGGCAACTCTGCATGCAGCACGGGTGAGCTGTTGCGCGCCATCAAAATCACCCCAATCACTGCCGAGGCCGAATGTGCGGGCACGTTGACCATCCATGCCGACAGCAACCACCGTACTGCCGGTTCCGGCAATTATCGCAACACCATACGGCTGGTCCGAACCTGCACGGAGCGGCAGATATGCATCGTTGACTACCGTGTGCCGCGCCTGCGGGAGGAGCGCGACGAGCAAGGGCGTCATGCGCTGTTCATCTGAGGTCCAATCGACACCCGCCAATCCCCAACCTACCGCCGATATCGAATCGGGATTGATACGGGCATCTGACACTAGCTGTTCAACAATACCGCGATACAGTGCGATAGCGGCATCGATGCCGATAGATTCCCAATTCCCCGGGCCAAATCGACCACGTGCACAGATTGCGCCATCGGGTGCAATCAAGAGTGCTTCGGTTTTGGTGCCACCGGCGTCGATACCAAGATACATCGTCTGCCTCGTTGCTAATATCCTTCGTCGAGGTTCACAACATTGTGCAGCGGCTGTCCCGCACGGAAGCGCTCGAGGTTATCCAGAAAAAGACCCATCATACGCATCCGTCCATTCGGCGACGACGATGTGACATGGGGCGTAATCCAGACGTTGGGAGCATCCCATAGTGGGTGATCTACTGGTAACGGCTCTTCGGGGACGACATCTAATCCTGCTCCCGCTAGATGACCAGTGGTGAGCGCATTGATGAGCGCTGGAGTGTCTACCGCACTCCCCCGACCGACATTGATGAGATACGCTTTGGGCTTGAGGAGTGCGAGCGCCGTTGCATCGATCATCCCGCGGGTACGCGAGGTGGCGGGTGTTGCAATCACCAACACATCCGCTTGTGGGAGGAGTGTTTGCCATTCGTCGTCACTGACCACATGGTCCACATATGGGGTCGGTTGCGGGGTTCGGCGACTCCCAATGACCCGCATACCAAATGCTTGTGCGCGTTTTGCCGTTTCTTGGCCAATACCCCCGAGCCCCAAGATTGCCATTGTTTTGCCATCGAGTTCGTCGAGCTTGGTCTGTTCAACTGCAGACCACTGATCACGTGGGTAGTCATGTAGTTGCCACGCTTTTTTTGCATGAGCCAACAAATAGAGCATGACAAACTCGGCAATTGGGATACCGTGCACACCCGCGGCGTTGGTGAGCGTTATATTGCGTTGCTTCATCAGAGCCAGGTCAATATGTTCGACACCAGCACTCGGCGTGTATACCCAGCGCACGGCGGGAGCGATGTCCAGTGTTTTGCGGTCTTCTACCGAATCACTCCACCAGCGTAAATAGACAACGGCGTCGCTCACATCGCCGTTGGGGACCCAATCATCACCATACGTCACCGGGACGACATCGGGGAATCGCTCCTTCATTTTGGGGATGAGATACTTCGAAACTGCGTCTGGGATGATGATTTTCATTTGGTTCCTCGAGAAAAAGCTGTCCCAATAGGCAAATCCCACACCTCGCACGCAACATTGCGTTCGGCCAACTCACGGACAAGGTCTGCTGGCGTACCAGTCAACCCTGCAAACGTACTGTGATGGATGGGCAAAACAAACGGCGACCGGAGCAATTTCAGCGCATATGCTGCTTCGTATGGCCCCATCGTATAGCGGTCACCAATCGGCAAAATGGCCAAATCAGGTGCGTACAAATCGGCAATGATTGACATATCTGCCATGACATTTGTGTCGCCTGCGGCATATACCGTCAGATCATTGTCGGCACGGATGACATACCCGACTTCGTTCCCGAGTTGACGCTGCCCTGCGGCGGTTGGCCACGCACTGCTATGCTGTGCGGTTGTCATGGTGATGCGCACATCTGCTATGCGTATCGTTCCACCTTTATTGATACCTTCGATATCTAATTGCGAGACATCTTGGTACGTCAGCCATTCGGTGACATCGTATTGGCAGACCACCTTTGCATTGGTGTCACGATACAAGGCAGCGATATCAACTGAATGATCAGCATGGCCGTGGGTCAGCAGAATGATATCTATACCCAGTGTCCGGAGTTTTGCATGCCACTCCTGTGGACAGGCAGGGTTGTTATCGACCCAGGCATCGACGAGGATGCGTGTGCCGGCTGCAGTAACGAGATAGACGGTCGCGTGACCGAGCCATGTGATGTGCATGATGTTCCTTTTATTTTTGTGCCAGAGCGGGCACAAATTGTTGCTGATCAATAGTCGATTCGAGCGCAGCGGCCATACGCAAGAGATTCACATCGTCCCTGAAACGACCGACCAGTTGGAGCCCGACCGGGAGGCCATCCGCAGCAAACCCACACGGAAGAGACAGCGCAGGATGGAGTGTCGTTGTGATGTAGTAACACGAGCGCATCCAATCAATGTAGGTCGACTGCTCGACAGCATTGATTTTTGTGACATACGGTTGCGTCACCGCAAAGGGCAGTACTTGGGTGACCGGACCGACGACCATATCGTATTGCTTCATGAACTGCGTCATTCGGGTATAGGCTGCAGTTTGCAAGCGCTGTGCCCGTGCAATTTGCGGACCAGTGAGTGCACGACCAGCGCGGATGTTCCACTGCACCGTGTCTTTGAGTTGATCGGGATGACTATCGAGCAGCTCGCCCAAACCGGTCTCGAAGCCAAGAGCCCGGAGCGCTTGAAACGCTTCATCAACGCCGCTGAAGTCCGGTGACGCATCTTCAACGATTGCGCCGAGATCAACAAAACGCTGTCGTTGCGCGGCAATGACGGTAGCGAGTTGATGCTCGATTTCGAGCCCTCCCCAGGTTGGAGCCCATGCGACACGCTTGCCACGTAAGGAGACTGGTTCGAGCGACGCGAGTGCAGCAGTATCTACCGTGGCAGTCAACGTCGCGTGTTGTGCATGACCAGCAAGTGCAGACAGCATCAACGCCACGTCACCGACGGTCCTGGCCATCGGACCATCGACAGCAAGTGGGGACCACGAGTCGGTCGCAGGGACGACACCTGGCGAAGGTCGGAAGCCGACAACACCACAAAACGCAGCAGGGTTTCGGAGTGAACCACCCATGTCGCTCCCGTCGGCTATTGGGACCATGCGTGCAGATAATGCTGCTGCTGCACCGCCAGAACTCCCCCCACTGGTGCGCTCGAGATTATGGGGATTGCGTGTTGCGCCATAAACGGGATTGAATGTCTGTGAACCAGCACCAAACTCTGGAGTATTGCTCTTCCCAAGCGTCACTGCCCCGGCATTCTTGAGGCGCGAAACAACCAGCGAGTCTTGCACACCTATACTGTCACGGAAGATTGGCGACCCCCGGGTAAATGGCATTCCTTTGACTTCGGTCAAATCCTTGTGGACGACGGGTAACCCGGCAAGCACACCGAGATCCATGCCATGCGCATGGAGTGCATCGATATGCTGGGCGATACGACGTGCACCGTCTGCGTCGATGGTGATGATGGCGTTTACTTGTGGGTTTGTGTGGTCAATCTGCGCGATGTGTGCATCGAGCAACTCGACTGCACTGATTTTTTTTGCAACAAATGCCGCCCGTTGTGCACGAGCAGTTTGGTAGACGATATCGTTCATTACACATCACCTGTGAATCGTTGCGCTTGATCGAATTCCGTTTTGATTGCGGCTCGTGCATCGTCATCAAACAAAAAGTCTATCGCTGTCAGCGCCATCGAAACCGCACCGTCGACAATTGCCTTGTGTCCTTTCGCAGTAACGGTCGCATCGGCAACTGCGGTCGAATGCCAACTTGCTTCGGTGCCACAGATTTCGAGGTATGCGCAAATCGATGGTACATGGTGGCTTACATTGCCGAGGTCTGTCGATCCAGATCCTGTTTTGGCAGGGGCCGCAGTGACATTCCGACCGATGTGTTCCAGATTTTGCGAAAAAAGTTGTCCCAAGGCACGATTCGGAACCATATTCAAGTAAGCAGGCATGTATTCTTCCCATTCGAGGGTACAACCAGTGGCCAATGCTCCTGCTTGTGCGCAGGCAATCACACGCCGGAAGAGCTCCTCTGCATACGCGATATCGGCAGCACGGATACGAAAACGTGCCTTGGTGAGATTCGGAATAACGTTCGGCGCTGTCCCACCGTGCGTAATGATTCCATGAATGCGTGCGTCATCGCGAATTTGTTGCCGGAGCAAACCGACACTCGAAAAGGTGACGATGAGTGCATCGAGGGCGTTTATTCCATCATGCGGGTTTGCTGCGGCATGGGCTGACTTCCCATGGAAGCTCAGCTCTAAGCCTTTTGCGACGAGTGAGGAATCGTAGTCGATCCGATCATATGTCATCGGGTGAATCATAATCGTCGCATCGAGGCCTTCGAAGCGACCATCGCGTATCATGTGGATCTTGCCGCCTGCATTTGGCACAGCAGATTCTTCGGCTGGAGTACCGAGGAGCACGACCGACCCGGGCAAGCGGTCCCCTATGCGGGCGAGTCCCATTGCTGCACCGAGGGCCGCTGTCGCAATGATGTTGTGCCCACACCCTTGCCCTACCTCGGGTAATGCATCGTATTCGGCGATGATGCCGATTTTGGGGCCGGGTTTTTGGCCCGGCAGCGCTGCCACAAACGCGGTCTCCATACCGGCAATGTTTTTCTCGACCGAAGCGCCGTATTCTTCGATGATATCGACGATTTTGGCAGACGCTTGATATTCCTGGCGACCGAGTTCTGGGTTGTGATACATCCAATCGCTCAATCCGATGAGCGTCGGCAGGGCAGCTTCGATTTCGGCGCGGACCAGTGCTTTGAGGACATCACGTTGCTGCGTTGTCATGAGAAAAGTCCTTTCAGGCGGGTAACTGCGGGAAGAGAAGGGACAATTGATCGAGAGCCCATTCCCCAACCAGAATGGCTTCGGCGGTGTCATCGCGCAATGCTTTGGAACGTTTAGCGGCGTGATCGTTGATTTGCGTGCGTGCTGATGCGATAGCAGCTTTTTTGGCGATATACCCCCTCCGTTGGTCACGGGGGAGCAACGTTTCGGTACGCCATTGTTCTGCAGTAATGCACTGGATTGGTATGTTGCGGTTCCGTGCAGGTTTGATCCAGACATCAGCGATGCTGCCGCCGCCTTCGAGGATGATGGCGCGGACCGTGGGTTCATCAGCAAGAAATGCAGCTGCCGCACGACGGAGGCGTACGAGATTGCCGTAGTTGTGCGAACGGTAGCGCAAGAGTTGGTGCGATTCGAGGCAGAAAAAAGCAAACCCACAGGTGATACCGGCATCAATTGCGAGGAGCGTCTGAGTTGTCACGAATGCCCCCTGCAATCCTTACGTTGGGATTACATTTGTCCCGTTGAATATGCTATACTATAGCAGATGTCACGGCGCACCCGTGCCATGTTGTGCGTCCACCGATAGGTTTTTTACGCAGAAGTGGGTATTCCCCGCTTTTCTTTTTTCTCTCACGTAAACGAGGGTGAAGCAGGATGAGAACAGAATTTTTTGCGGCCATTTCGGCCATCGCTGCCGAACGTGGCATCCCACGCGAACGGATTATCGAACAGGTCGAAAAGGCCTTGGTTGCAGCCTACCGACGCTCGTTGGGTGAGCGCCCACCGGCGATCGAGATTGTGGTCAAAATCGACCCCGTCAAAGGCGATCCACATGTCTACTCCGAGATGTTGGTCGTCGACGAAGTCGAAGACGAACGCTTTGAGATTAGCTATGACGAAGCGCGCAAACACGATCCGAACATCCAAGTGTTGGAGAAAATCGTTGTCGAAACGACTCCAAAAGACTTCGGACGTATCGCTGCGCAGACCGCCAAACAAGTAATCTTGCAGGGCATTCGCGATGTCGAACGCGACAATGTGTACAGCGAATTCAACGAACGTCGTGGCGAATTGATGGTTGGCGTCGTACAGCGGAACGTCAACGGCAATATCATCATTGATCTGGGCAAAGCCGAAGCAATCCTGCCTCGCGACCAACAAGTCGCATCGGATAATTATCGACCAGGCACCCGTATCAAAGTATTGCTGAAGGAAATTCGCCGTGAAGATCGCGGCACACGATTGTTGGTTTCGCGTACCGACAACGACCTCATCAAGCGTATCTTCGAAATGGAAGTCCCTGAAATCTTGGCAGGCACGGTCGAAATCAAAAGCATCTCACGCGAGCCAGGCGTACGTACCAAGTGTGCCGTGGCAGCTCGTCAAGAGGGCATTGATCCGGTTGGCGCGTGTGTCGGTATCCGCGGTGTCCGTATCCAGAACATCGTCAACGAACTGAATGGCGAGAAAATCGACGTCGTCCAGTGGTCGACCGATGTGAAAGAGTTCATAGCCAACTCTCTGTCACCTGCCCAGGTCGTGGAAGTACAGATTCGCGATATGGACAAAGCTGTGGTCATCGTTCCTGATAAACAGTTGTCGCTCGCGATTGGCAAAGAAGGCCAGAATGTCCGTTTGGCAGCTAAATTGACGAAGTGGAAGATCGACATCAAATCCTCGAGCACGCTCATCGACGAGATGCGTGAAGCGTCAGAATTCCGCCAAGCCGCAGAGGCCGAGAGCATGGCATTGGATGTGGAACTTGCAACGGCCAAAGTCGAGGACCGGGTGGTCTCAGACTATGGCACATTCGTCTACCAAAATATCGAATATGGCCCTTTGGGCAGCGATTATGCAGGTCAGACGATTCAGATTCGTGCCACATCAGTCAAATTGTTCATTTATTCGAATGACCGTTTGATTGCATCGTTCATGATTCCGGATATTGATTACACGGTGAATGAATGACGAGTCCCCAGCTTCGTCCGAAGCATGTCCCGCAACGGATGTGCATCACCTGCCGCGCGACTGATGCCAAACGTGGTTTGGTACGCATCGTGCGGACACCAGAAGGACGTGTCGTTATAGATGTCACAGGGAAAAGAAACGGTCGTGGCGCGTACCTCTGCAAAAACCCATCCTGCTGGACTACGGCGCTCGAGCGCACCAGCATCCAGAGCGCATTACGACTGTCCACACTCACAGAAGAGGATCGGGCAACGCTGACGTCCTTTGCACGGACACTGACACTTGAACATCCGTTGGCATCTGGCGATGTCAGCACCCGCCCTATTGGAGGATAGCGAATGCAACGATTTTGGAAAGACCTGCTCCACCTGCCGATGTATGCAGCGAGCGACGATACGACCCAGGGTGGCGCAGACAACAGTGACGAGAAACCTCGGACTGATGCGCCACGCAATGCAGATACACGCCCCGTCCCCCCGACCCGGCCACCCCAACGCGCCGGTACCGGCGCACCACGACCCTCAGGCGATCGTCCTTTTGGCGACCGTCCGCCACGCCCTGCAGGTGATCGTCCGATGGGCGACCGCCCGCCACGACCTGCCGGTGACCGACCGTACGGTGATCGCCCTCCCCGCCCCGCAGGTGACCGCCCATACGGTGATCGTCCTCCCCGCCCAGCAGGTGATCGTCCCGCAGGCGACCGACAACCATTTGGCGATCGACCGTACACGCCGCGCCCTCCGGGTGAACGGCCACCGGTGAGTGCAGACCGACCATACACGCCACGTCCTCCAGGTGAGCGACCACCACCGCGTCCAGCAGGCGACCGCCCGTTCGGCGACCGTCCGCCACGACCTGCGGGTGATCGTCCGTTCACTGGGACACGTCCGGCAGGTGACCGTCCTGCAGGTGATCGCCCCTTTGGCGACCGTCCACCACGCCCAGCAGGCGACCGCCCATTCGGCGACCGACCACCACGCCCTCCCGGTGACCGTCCATTTGGTGGTCCTCCAGGCGGTGCGCCACGTGGCGGCCCCATGGGTGGCACTGGTGGCCCCGGCGGTCCAAGCCGCGGTGGATTCAATAGTGGTCCCGTCGGCGGCGGTGTCGGTGGCGCAGTCCCCGGCAGCCGGGGCGGTAACTCTGGCCAACGCCGCAATAGCACTGACCGCAAAGGCGCAATTCGTGGCTCAGATGCGGCCGAGAGCGACGGCCAGGGACGTGGCAAAGGGGCAAAAGGCGGCAAACCTGGCTCGATGATGAATCGTGGGTTTGGTGGCCGTCAACAAGTCGCCCGTCCTGTCGTCCGTCCAAAAGGTCCCATTCAATTGGGCAACAATCTGACCGTCCGTGAGTTGTCGGAAGCAACCAGCGTGGGTGCAGCCGAAATCCTCAAGGTGCTCCTCAAGAGTGGCGTGGTCGCCAATATCAATCAACAAATCGATTACGAAACCGCCGCATTGATTTGCGCTGAGTTCAATATCGAGACAACGGAGTACATCCCGGAGGCGATGATCGGCATCGTCGACAACATCAAAGATGTATTGGCGTCAGAAACCGACGATACCTTGATTACGCGACCACCCGTCGTTACCATCATGGGTCACGTCGACCACGGAAAAACCAAACTGCTCGACTCGATTCGTCAGACGAAAGTCGCCGAAGGCGAAGCGGGTGGAATTACGCAGCATGTCGGTGCATATCAAGTCGAAGTCAGTGGTCGCAAGATTACCTTCCTCGACACCCCTGGCCACGAAGCCTTCACTGCGATGCGTGCCCGTGGCGCGCAGGTGACGGACATTGTGGTTCTCGTGGTCGCTGCAGACGACGGTGTGATGCCCCAGACCATCGAAGCCATTTCGCACGTGCGAGCAGCTGGCGTTCCGATGATTGTGGCTATCAATAAAATGGACTCACCAAACGCAAATCCGGACAACGTCCGTCAGCAATTAGCGGTCAACAACGTCATTGTCGAATCGTACGGAGGCGATGTTCCCTGTGTCGAAGTTTCGGCACGGATGCGTACCAATATTGATGGACTGCTTGAGATGATTTTGTTGGTGGCAGATTTGCAGGATTACAAAGCAAATCCGTTGGCCAAAGCAATCGGGACCGTCGTCGAAGCCGAAATGGATCGTCAACGTGGTCCGATTGCAACGGTGCTCATCCAAAACGGTACATTACGCCTCGACGACAACGTCTTGGTTGGGAATGGTACCGGGACAGTGCGCGCGATGTTCAACGAAACCGGCAAACGTATACGATTCGCTGAACCATCCACGCCTATCCTGATTTTGGGTCTAAACGAAGTTCCTGCCGCAGGTGATATTCTGCAAGTCATGACTGACTTGACCGTTGCCCGTGAAGTCGCATTGCAACGCCAACGCCAGATTCGAATGGACGCTATGGCGAACCTCCGATCGGTCAGTTTGGATGGTCTGTTTGCCAATATCCAGCAAGGCAAAATCAAGGAACTCAATCTCATCGTGAAGGTAGACGTGATGGGCTCCATTGGCGCTATCGAACACGCATTGGGTCAACTCAATACCAGCGAAGTCCAGATCAAAATCATCCACCGTGGTACGGGTACCATTACCGAGAGTGACGTCAACTTGGCAATTGCCTCGCGTGCCATCATCATCGGGTTCAATGCACGACCTGATCCGGCGGCTCGTAAGTTTGCTGAGCTCAACGGCATCGATATCCGCTTCTACAACATCATCTACAACCTTGTGGAAGAGATGAAGAAAGCCATGATCGGGATGTTGGACCCAGAATTCCGCGAAGTCATCGAAGGCTACGCAGAAGTTCGCAACACATTCCGCTTGCCAAGCCGCGAAATCGTCGCTGGTTTGTATGTCACCGATGGCAAACTCAATCGCCAGCTCTCCGTCCGCGTGTTGCGCAGCGGCGTCGTCATCCATGACGGTCGCCTCAGCAGCCTGCGACGCTTCAAAGAAGACGTCCGCGAAGTCACCTCCGGGTATGAATGTGGTGTTGTGGTAGATGGCTTCACCGATGTGCAAGACCACGACAACATGGAATTCTACCGTAAGGAACGTGTGGAGCGCACCGCATAACGATGAGTAAACGTACCCTGCAAGTGGCCGGCGAGATTCAACAAATCGTCGGTCACCTCCTCCAGTTCGAGGTCAAAGATCCACGCGTTGCATTCTGCACGATTGTCAACGTCGATATCTCGTCGGACCTCCAAATGGCACACATCCATGTTTCGGTCATGGGTGATGCCGAAACCCGCAAAGCAACCATGGGCGCGCTCGATCGCGCCCGTGGTTTCATTCGTCGCGAACTCGCACGCGAACTCCGTCATCTCCGTACCGCACCGGATATACGTTTTATGCTCGATGAATCACTCGACCACAGCATGCGCATAAACGAGTTGCTCCGCGAAATGAAATCCCAACAGTAGGACTACTATGGACCGCACCAGCATGTTCACCGCGGCTGCAATTACCTGGAAAGAACGTGTCAGTAACGCCAACACCATCATGTTGGTCACACACGTCAATCCCGATGGTGATGCAATCGGCTCGCTTATTGGGTTGATGATGGCGTTGCAACAAGTGACCGAAGCAACCATTATCCCCGTGCTCCAACAACCAGTCCCCGCCTATTTGAGTTGGTTGCAGGGTACAGAACAAAGTATCGCCATCAGCGCGGACAAATCGTGGCCAAACCCTGATTTGATTATTGCCGTTGATTGCGCATCTGCAGATCGCCTCGGTGGAATTGCTCCACAGCATATGCATCATGTGCACCACACAACCATCATTCAAATTGATCACCATGCCACAAATACGGAATTCGGTATCCACAACCTCATCGTTCCGGATGCGTGTGCTACGTGTGAAATCGTTACTGAATTTCTGCCATACCTCGGCATAACGATAACTGCAGGAATCGCAACACCATTACTGCTGGGCATCATGACAGACACGCAAAGCTTCCAGATTTATGACACGAGTGCCAAAACACTCTCGTTGGGTGCAAGTTTGTTCACCGCTGGTGCCGACCACGCCCGGATTGTGGCAAAAGTGTTCCGATCGACACGACTCGAAGCACTCACCCTGGCATCACGTGTGATCAATGCAATGCATACGCATGGTCCTGTTGTGTGGTGTGGCGTCCCGTTATCGTGGGTCGACGAACTCCAAGCTACCGACGACGAGAGCGACGAAGCATTACATATGCTCCAGCGGATTGATGGACCTGAGGTCATCATGCTTATCAAGCAACGTGCCCAAGGTGTCAAGATTAGTCTGCGTTCACGCACCGTGAGTGTTGCTAGTGTCGCCAAACAGCATGGCGGAGGCGGACACATTCATGCCGCCGGTATCAATTTTCCTGATCACACCATCGATAGTGCTGCGGCACTTTTGTTACCGGATTTATTGGCGCTATGCACGGATTCCTCTGCATCGACAAACCACTCGGCATAACATCACACGATGTCGTTGCGCAAGTGCGTAAGATAAGCCGCGTCAAACGGATAGGACACGCCGGGACACTCGATCCCGGAGCTTCTGGTGTGCTCGTCTTGGCGGTTGGTCCGACCACACGCCTCATAGAATACGTCCAAGACGAAACACGCAAAACATATCGTGCAACAATTACGCTCGGCAGCGCAACGGACAGTGACGATGCAGATGGGACCGTTATTGCCACGCAGGCAATTCCCACGGTCACAGAGACATCACTCAGAGAACTCCTCACTTCGTTCGTCGGAGACATCATGCAGGTACCCCCCAAAGTATCTGCCCTGCACATAGACGGCCAGCGTATGTATGACCTTGCCCGCAAAGGCATGGCACCCGAGCTCCCAGCACGACCAGTACACATTTATTCCATAGCACTCCGTACATGGGACCAGAGCAGCTTGACTCTCGATGTGAACTGCGGCAAGGGGACGTACATCCGTTCGCTCGCGCGTGACATTGGAATTGGGTTAGGAACCGTTGCGCATCTCTCTGCACTACGCCGTACTGCGGTCGGTGGCTTTCATATTGACGAAAGTGTCACACTCGAGCAGCTTCGTGAACAAGGAATCGGCCCATGGCTCCATCCGAATGCCGCTGCTCTCCACGAATGGCCGGTGTACCACGCCACAGAACCCGAACGTGCGCTCCTTCGTAACGGAATGCCGATCACGGCATCACACCACGACGGGACACGTGTCGCCATCGTTGATGCAGACGGGGAATTACTCGCTACTGCAATACAACGCGACGCACTCCTCTGCCCAAACAAAGTATTCCGCTGGAGCGACACACCATGAGATTGGTATCGGGATTCACACGACACGAAAATACCCACGACTGCACCCTCACGGTTGGCGTCTTTGATGGTATGCATAGTGGGCACGAGGCATTCTTGCGCCGCATGGCAGATGATGCGCATGCACGTGGACAACTTGCTGTTGTCGTCACATTTGACCCACATCCCGATGCAATCATTCATCCTGAAACCTACAAAGGATTGCTGCTAACGCCAACCGAACGATACCAACGCATCGCTGCGTGTGGAATTGATCAGATACAGACTATCGCTTTTGATCACACCATTCGTTCCATGTCCGCTGCAGAGTTCATGGCTGCCCTCTGCGAGAGCCTCCCTGTACGCCGTGTCTGGGTAGGTTGGGACTTTGCATTGGGCCGGGGCCGGGATGGGACGTTATCGAAGCTTCGCATGTTAGGTGATCAATTCGGCTACCAAACCATCGAAGTCGATCAAATCGGCGATACCCATCCTCCGAGTGCTTCTTTCGTGCGCGATGCCCTGCAGCGTGGGGATCTTGCAGTCGCAAGGCACGCACTTGGGCGCTCCCACTGCTACACCGGTGTGGTGGTACACGGTGACAAACGAGGCCGAACCATTGGGTTCCCAACGGCAAACATTAGCATCGATCATCGTCTCTTGTTACCGCGATTCGGCGTCTATGCATCACGAGTCACAATTGACTCTCACGTGTATGACGCGGTCACGAATATCGGCATCCGTCCGACCTTCGGCGGCAGCGAACCACGTATCGAAGCACACCTCCTGGGCGTGACTGTTGATGTATACGATAAGCTCGCGACACTCTCGCTCGAAGCTTTTTTGCGAGGTGAACAACGCTTCACCGGTCTCGATGCCTTAAAAACCCAAATCGCTGTCGATGCAGACGCCGCGCGTCGCTATCTACACGCACATCCATAAGCCAAAGACCGCGCTATAGGGTACACTACGCGCATACACCCGTCTGTTCGCCGTGTATGCAACTTCCCCGAGACATATGCCGTCAGGTAAGTGGATTCATCGACAGAATTATTATGTAAAGGAACCAAGCGATGACGAATCAACGCTTCGATGTGCCTGATCCTATCGTGAGTGTGACCGGCACCGGTACCAATGGCATGGATTACAAGATTATTGGGACGACCATGCAAGCCGTCGTGTGTGAGATCGATCCAGGCGAAATTCTCGTCTCTCAGAGTGGTGGTATGGCGTGGATGAGCGGGAACATCAACATGTCGACCAATATGAGTGGCGGGTTGGGTGGTTTGTTCAAACGGGCAATCAGCGGTGAATCGTTGTTTATTGTCGAGTACAGTACCACTGCTGGTCGCGGCATTATCTCATTCGCATCTGATTTTCCTGGCAAAATCATCCCTGTACATTTGGCAGCCGGTCAACAGCTGATTGTGCAAAAACAAGCATTTATGTGCTCCGAAAAAAGCGTTTCGTTCGACATCCATTTGCAACGCAAAATCGGTGCAGGATTGTTTGGTGGTGAAGGTTTCATCATGGAGAAAATCACGGGGCCTGGAGTCGCTTTTGTCGCATTCGACGGTGAGATTGTCGAATACACGCTCGAAGCAAATCAAGTCCTCAAAGTCGATAGTGGTCACGTCGCGATGATTGAACCGACTGTTTCGATGGACATCGAAATGATGAAGGGTTTCAAGAATATTCTGTTTGGCGGCGAAGGGTTGTTTTTGACGACGCTCAGAGGTCCCGGCAAGGTATGGCTCCAAACAATGCCGATGATGTCATTGGCAAAGGCGATTGCTCCGTATATGCCACAGCCGACGACGACGACTACCTAATCATCGTCTGCTTCAATAGTGTTTGCTCGATAACGACGTATCTATAGGAGAATCGAAATGACGAACCAACGGTTTGACGTGCCAGATCCCGTTGTCGCTGCCACAGGGAGTGGTACCGGCGGCATGGAGTACAAAATCCTCGGCTCTATCATGCAGGCAGTGGTCTGCGAAATTGATCCCGGCGAAACCATCGTCTCGCAGAGCGGCGGCATGGCATGGATGAGTGGCAATGTCACCATGTCGACCAACATGAACGGTGGCTTGGGCGGACTTCTGAAACGCGCAATCAGTGGTGAATCGTTGTTCATCGCTGAGTACGGGACCACCGGCGGTCGCGGGATCATCTCGTTCGCATCGGACTTTCCTGGCAAAATCGTCCCCGTGCACCTGGGCGCAGGGCAACAACTGATTGTCCAGAAGCAGGCGTTTTTGTGCTCCGAAAAGAGCGTATCATTTGACATTCACTTGCAACGCAAAATCGGCGCAGGGTTGTTTGGTGGTGAAGGCTTCATCATGGAGAAAATCACCGGTCCAGGTGTCGCGTTTGTCGCATTCGACGGCGAAATCGTCGAGTACACGCTCGAAGCCAACCAGATTCTCAAAGTCGATACGGGTCATGTCGCAATGATCGAACCGACTGTTTCGATGGATATCGAAATGATGAAGGGGTTCAAGAATATCTTGTTCGGTGGCGAAGGGTTGTTCTTGACCACGCTCAAAGGCCCTGGTAAGGTTTGGCTCCAGACGATGCCAATGATGTCACTCGCCAAAGCACTGGCACCGTATATGCCACAGCCTGCTGCACCGGGGATTAGCACGGGCAATTCGATTGTCGACAGTTTTCTGAAAGAATAATCACATAAAAACGCCCACCACCGTACTGGTGGTGGGCGTTTTTATGTTTCACACGGCGTCGATGAGACGTTGATAGAGCTGTAAAAAAGCCGGGCCGAGCATATCGTATCCAAATGATTTGACGACTTTTTCACGACCGAACGCCCCATATTGTGCGCGCAGGCGAGCATCTTCGCCGAGGGTCCGCACGGCATCTGCGTAGCCGGCGACATCATTGGTATCGACCAAAATCCCCGATAGACGGTCATCGACGACTTCGGGCAATGCGGATGCATTCGTCGTGACGACAGGGATTCCACACGCTAATGCTTCAGCAGGTGCAATCCCGAATCCTTCGAGCCGTGATGGGAACAGCATGATGTCTGCAGAACGGTATGCAGCTACCAGACCGTCGCGGTCTGGTGTGCCGATGGGAATCATGCGTGGGTGAGGATTGACATCTACACCTGCTTGAAAGCTTGCCGTGTAATAAAGCACATAATCGCTCGGCAAGAGGTCCATGATTTTAGGAAGGAGGTCGAATCCTTTGCGGCGCGTCCGGTTACCCACAAAAAGGAGCTTGACCCGCGCATCAGATGCCGGCAACGCATCGATTTTTCCATCGGGATGGGGTGAAAACACATCAGTGTCAATGCCATCGTAGATCAAGTGCGTATCGGTTCGCCCATAGGTTTGTTCAGTCATCTGTTGGGTGTAGCGTGAGACACACACGACCGCATCTGCCTTCTTGACCGACCATCCATCATACTGGGATTCGACCAGTCGATAGAAAATGCGTTGTGCCAAGCTACTGACCGGTGTCAAACGAGGATCAGTAGTCAAGTGATGCACCGTGGTAACGAGCGGGATACGGGGTTGCTTCAGGGCAAAGGCAACCCGGGAGCGTGCTTGCACGATACCACGCCCATGCGCCCATCCTGCTGGTAAGGCACTCGGCAGGAGCATCGGAAGGAAGTTGTACCGTTCATGCATACGGAGCAAAGACGCATTGTCTTCACCTGCACGTTTCACAGCGCGGAGGATGTTTTGGATACCGATATCCACACCACCGCGCCCCGTAGGCGAGACATAGACGGGACTGATACTCATATCCGCGGTTTTTCGACAACGATGAAATAACTACCAGAACGTAACGACCCAAACAGCCAAATATCGAGTTCCATAAACCACGTGACAAGCATCAGGAAGTAATACAAGCCACCTTTGCGGTCGAGGCTCCCGCGGAGGCGTCGGCGCGCACGGATTTCGCGGTCAGTGCCGTCACTAATGGCAGCGCTTTTGTTGGAAGCGGAAGCTGCTTTTGCACGACCCGCCCACGCTTCGCCGAGCTTCATCAAAACGTGCTCGACAAAACTGGTGAACACACTGTTCCAGAAGACGACTTTGACGGGTTTGAGTCCGGCACGCTCAAATGCTGCAAGGACATCCTCCCATGTTTCGAGTGCTTTGATGTGATCTGATTTCCGCAGTTTTTCGCGTTCGAAATCATATACACCTGCTTTGACAAATTGTTTCCCAATCCAGCGACTGAGGCTGACAAGTGGCTGCAGGGTCGATTTCTCACGCGTGTTAGACATGGCCAAAAACTGTCCACCCGGCTTGAGGACGCGTGCTTGTTCAGCGAGGTATGCGTCAATCACATCGATGGGGAAATGCTCCAACACATCGAGAGAAAACGCTTTGTCGAACACATTGTCGTCAAATGGGAGATTGCGTGAATCTGCTTGGGTCAAATCAATTTGTGCCAATGCAACATCTGCAAACATCGTCGCTGGGTCATTCCCTACCATCGTTTTGACCAAGTGTGCATTCCACACCGCGAACTTCCCATTGCCACAGGCATTATCGAGACATACATCGTTTTTGTTGAGATTGAGCAATCGGACGGTGGTACGATTGCGTACGCCCGCAGCCAAGACTGCCGGTGCAAGATCACGGTAATCGAGTTCTTCGGAGAGTTGTTCTTCTTCGGTGACATACTTTGACACATAGTCATAGTTGACACCGCGTGGCATGAGATCGATATAACCGGCGTGTTTGGGGTAACTGACGTTACAGACGCGGCAGACGACTGCTGTCGCCTGATTATCGAGTTGGGTCGAACCACAGCTCGGACAGCGCAAAAGCGCTAGTAAGGCAGGTGAAATCATGCGAACACACGCTCCGAATACAAAATCATCTACCGGACATTCTACCACAGCGTATTTGACAGCATCCTGACGCAGACGTAGCATAGGGATGACACAGAGAGGAGTCACTATGAACGCACCTATCCCGGTCTTTGACGGCCACAACGACACCTTGCTCCGTCTGATTGCAGACCCAAAACCCGACGACAATTTCTTCGAAAGCCCCCATGGCCATATTGACATGAGCCGCGCCCGTCGCGGTGGGTTGGCAGGTGGTTTTTTTGCGGTATATATCCCCGCTGATCCGAGTGCATCGGTGGTCACCGACCGTGATCATCTCCCTGCGGCGTTGAATCGCGAGTATTCACTCCAGATGGCACTCAAAATGTCAGCGAAATTGTTCGAAATCGAACGGGAGTCACACGGCGATTTTCGGGTTGTGCGTTCTGTTGCCGACATCCGCGCAGCCAAGGCTGCTGGTGCTATGAGCGGTATTTTGCACTTCGAGGGTGCAGAAGCGATAGACGAAAACTTCGACGCACTCGAAGTCTTTTATCAAGCGGGACTCCGTTCCATCGGTCCCGTGTGGAGTCGTCCGACGATTTTTGCCGAAGGTGTCCCATTCCGGCATCATGCCAGTCCAGATACCGGACCTGGCCTCACAGACGCTGGTGTTGCGTTGATCAAAGCCTGCAACCAAAAGAAAATCATGATTGATTTGTCGCATATGAACGAAAAAGGCTTTTGGGATGTGGCACGTGTGAGCACGCAGCCGCTTGTTGCGACACATTCGAATGTCTGGAACTTGAGTCAATCGACACGAAACCTGACCGACAAGCAACTTGATGCCATCAAAGATTCGGATGGGATGGTAGGACTCAACTTTGCGGTCGTGTTCCTTCGGGAAGACGGTAAACACGACGCAGACACCCCATTATCGACGATGGTAGATCACATCGATTATCTGGTGAAGCGGATCGGGATCGATCGGGTTGGATTGGGTTCAGACTTCGACGGTGCGACGATACCGAGTGCGATTGGTACCGCAGCTGGCCTCCCGAACCTTGTAGACGCACTTCGTGCACGAGGGTACGGAGATGCAGAATTAACCAAACTTTGTTTCGAAAACTGGATGCGCGTCCTGACTGCAACATGGGGCGGCTAATCAGTCGCAACGCTCCTTCCCGCTTGCGGGGAGGAGCTTTTTTTATTGTGCTGTGCGCGCACGGAGGCGGCGTAACCGATCACCATGAATCGGATAAAACTGTATTGCAACGACGGCTAACGTACCCGCGAGGAACGGCAATGAACACATAAACACCCGAAAACCTTGCGCCACACTGGCAGGTTGCGTTGCCAACAACGGATCATACCCATACCACGCTGCAATCAACCCGAAGAATACCGCTCCTAACGTCGCACTCAACGCCGTACCGACGCCATTTATGGAGTAAAACATCGCTTCACGACGGGTACCATTGGTCTGTTCGTCTTCGTCGATCACATCGGCAAGTACCACATCCCCCAACAACAGCGTGCCGGCTAATGGAATGCCCACGATAACGGCAGCAAGTACCCCAGAGTAGATATCGGTGGCAAGATACAGCGGGAGTACGGCGACAGCGAGCGTTGCATACGCGATGGTCATACTCGTGCGGGGTTCGAATCGCAGAGCAACGTGTTTTCGCCAGAGCGGAAGACACAGGGCCGCCGAGATGAATGCACTCGCCAAGATGAGCGTCGTCTGTGCAGCATCGGCGTTCAGGCTATATTTCACATAGAAGAACATCCCTATGGTCAGCGTGTTCGTCGCCGTAAAACGCATCATTTGCGCACATAAGACGCTCAAAAAGCCTCTATTAGTGATCACACCACGAACTGCCTCGACGAAGCGTACTGATGCGGGAGGTACGCTCGGTTGTTCATAGAGTCCGCGCAGACCGATCATCAGCGCACCGAGTGTAATTGCAGCAAAGACCATTCCCATCACGGGGTAGCCAAGCGAAGTTGCCAGGACGGGCGGAAGCGCTCCCCCGATAAAGAGACCTACCGTTTGTACCCAGTTGGTGCGCATTGCCGCATCGACGCGTGATTGATAGTCGGGGAACATCTCGGCGAGGAGCGTGAGGTGGCCAGCGACCATGACCGCAGTACCGAGTGCTTCGAAGACGATAATCGAAACCAAAAACCAGAGCGCTACTGCTTCGGGTTGGGTTCGCGCATCGTAGGGGACAAGCCAGATCGCAGCAAATGCGAGTGCATATGGAATCATCCCGTACCGGATGAATACGATTCTGCGACCCCATCGTGAACGTGTCTGATCTGACCAATGGCCGATGATGGGGTTGTTTACGGCATTCCAGATCGCATAAATGGTCATAATGGTCGCAGCGGTGCTTGGTGCGAGGTTTTTGACATCGGTATAAAAGAACAGCACGACTGCACTGAATGCCTGATACGGTATTGAGTAGCCAAGATTCGCTATTGCGTAGAGCCAACTCTCACGACGTGTCGGGAAACGTACCATGGCATACCTCTATTGTGGTGAATCGGGTTGCGCGAAGGTGCCCGCTATGACCTTCCAAGCGCGACGCCATGCATCTGCTTCGTGTGCATCGGGTTCATGGCGGTAGCGATCATCGCGTTTGCGGATGTATTCGGCGACATCTGCATGGACACGTTGCCAAGCGGTGCGTTGTGCGTCATAGAACGCAGCCGGCAGAACTACCCCACCAGCGATGGTCCGCAGATGCGGCGCACAGATGCCATGTGAGTGTGCGAGCGCGTGCTGAAAGGTTTCGTCTGCCGCCCACGCTACGATTCCAGCACAAACAGCGCGGTTGTATCGTGCCACTTCGGCACAGACTGGGCATTGTTCAGGGGTCTTGATGCGTGGTTTCGGCCAGCGTGGAGCGCGCTGGATTGCATCGAGATCGCGGAGTAAATTTGTCATGACATCGAGCGCAGTCACAGCAGCCGCCAACGCATCTCGAGCGTCACGGAGTATCGCTCCATGATGGACGCAGAGGCCACGCGCCGCACGCACATCGGCACGGCGTTGTTCGTCGCCGGCGCCTTCTGCACAAAATACCTGTACAGTGCGCACTTCCGCACGTTGCACAAGCACACAAAGCGGGCACTCTGGATACGCACAGAGGGCAACAAAGTCAGCTAGAATACGCGTATCGCGACTCGTCATAGGAGCCTTTTGGTATGGAGAATACCGATATTGTACAGGAAATCACATGACGACGGCACGGTATGAACCCATTCGTCAGATACTCAATACGTTTTATGGCGAACGACAGTGGCGTAGTGGCCGCAAAGGGTTAGAAGAGCTCATTCTGACGATACTTTCACAGAGCACCACTGATAAAAACAGTGGCCGAGCATACCTCGCCCTGCGCCAAACCTACCCAACGTGGGAGGATGTGGCTACAGCGTCACACCAAGACATCGAGCACTGCATCCGGGTAGCAGGGCTTGCACAAGAGAAAGCACTTCGCATACTGGCTGTATTGCATCATCCTGAGGTCGTGGCTCATCAGTATTCAATCGATTTTCTCGCACAGCTGCAGCTTCCGGATGCACTTGCATGGTTAACCTCATTCAAAGGTGTCGGCCCCAAAACAGCTGGCTGTGTCCTGCTATTTGCCTATGGCATGCCCATTTTGCCGGTCGATACGCACATCCAACGGGTGGCGCAACGTTTAGGATTGGTGTGCGGATCCAGTGCCGAAAAAGCACACAATGTCCTCAATCAAATAGTCTTGCCAAATGATATGTACGCTGCGCACATGCATCTAATCCAACTCGGTCGGCAAATCTGTCATGCACGGAACCCCCGCTGCGCAGATTGCCCGCTCCAGGACATCTGCCCAACCGCACAAGGACAGAACAATGCTTCTCTTGCATAGTCGGTTACTCACTACCATCACTCTCGTCACCATCATATTGCTCTGTTACTGCCTCTTGTGTTGGATCAGAACAAAGCCACTGGGGCGCATCGCGACGGCTCTCCATGGGATTTTGGGTCTCTTGTTCAGTAGTGCAGCGTTGTTAGGAGGAATCGGCAGTACACAATCAACAGTCCCGCCGTTACATGTCGTCTATGCAGTGTTCTTCCCAGTGGTGTGGTTGTTCTTGTGGCAAGGTGTGCCCCGTATGATTGCACCCACAGAACATGCACGGTATTGGGTCGTCTCGGCAGTCATTATGTTGGTTCTGTTACAACGTATAGCGGTGACCGGTCAATAAAAACGGTTGACATTGGGAGAACTGTCGTGGTACTGTAGAACTAATCGCGACGAATGCAAGGAGGGCGCAATGAACACAGTTTTCTCTTGTGCACAGCACGACTCCTGCCGGCATTTGTAAGCATGCTTCGAATGAACCCGCAGGTTGCTACCTGCGGTATGTATGTACCGCTCGCTTCGGCTGAGTGGTTTTTTTATTTGTGAACAGAATCAAACAGAGGGATTACACGATCGCATGATTGGTCGCATATTACGCGCAATGAGTGGGTTTTATTGGGTCGAAACAGCCGAAGGGGTACTCGAATGTCGCCTCCGTGGCAGGCTCAAACGAATTGAACAACAAAGTGAAATCGCCGTCATTGGCGATCTCGTCGAGGTGGTCGTGGTCAGTCCGGGCCAAGGTGCAATCGAGGCTGTACACGAACGCACGACTCGATTATCACGTGTTGCAGTGGGTTCGCGGGGCCATAAGGAAGATTTGATTGTTGCAAATGTCGACCTCGTCATCGTTGTTGTGGCATTGGCAAATCCCGAATTTCACCCGCGTATGCTTGATCGGTACTTGATGATTTGTGCACACAACGACCTCGAAGCACGGATTGTTGCAAGCAAGGCAGACCTTGTCAGTGCGGAATATGCCGCCCAAGCGATGGCACCGTACGCACAAATTGGGTACGAAACACAGACGATCAGCACCCAGACCGGCGAAGGTCTCGATGTGGTGAAACATTGGCTACCGGGACGCATTAGTGTGGTCACTGGCAAATCCGGTGTAGGTAAGTCTTCATTACTCAATGCAATAAACCCAGACTTAGCGTTATCCGTAGGGGCAGTGTCGACAACATTAAACAAAGGTCGACACACCACCACCATGGCACAGTTAATCCCACTAGGGAACGGTGGGTATGTTGCCGATACCCCTGGCATCCGCGAAATCGCGTTAT
Source organism: Chloroflexota bacterium (assembly GCA_046051665.1). Taxonomy (GTDB): domain Bacteria; phylum Chloroflexota; class Chloroflexia; order Chloroflexales; family Roseiflexaceae; genus UBA965. The sequence goes on along the minus strand of JBJONV010000087.1, from coordinate 14,251 downwards.
GGAACATTCCGCAGGACCAACTCGAGTATGGATTCCGTGAATTCGAACCATATCTCGGTGAATGCCGATTCGGCAATTGCGTCCACCAGAATGAACCTGACTGTGCAATACGTGCAGCAGTGGGATCGGGCGCCATTTCGCAGGTACGCTATGACAGCTATATCCGCCTGTTGAACGGGGAAGAATAACAATGACGTCAGCACCATACCAACAACGGCCCATTATTGTCGATGGTGACCGTATCTACCTCAGTAACTTCGTTCAGACTGATGTCCCAACACTCACCAATTGGTTCCAGCAGCTCGAAGTAACCGCATATGTCGGAATGCAAGGGACGTCATTCTTGGTGGAGCAGGAGCAACAATGGTATGACAATTATGTCAAGTCAAGTGAAACAGTCCAGCATTTCGCCGTCGTCGACAAACAGACGCTTCGATTGATTGGAATTGTGAGCTTGATGGATATTCGCCAAATCCACCAACGTGCCGAACTGGGAATTGTGATCGGGGAACGTGACTATTGGGGTAAAGGGTATGGCCGTGAAGCGATTCGTTTGATGTGCCAATACGGCTTCGTGTTTCGCAATCTGCACACCATTTATCTCTGGTATGTGAGTTATAACGAACGCGCTCGGAAGAGTTATGAAGCGGCAGGTTTTCGTGAGACCGGCCGAATCCCACATGCCCGCCTGTTCAATGGAAAACGCTATGACGATGTGGTGATGACGCTCACTGCAGACGACATGGCACCGGATTACCTCCACGGCAAGTACGGGCAACTCCCGGTGTAATTCCATTTTTGGAGGATACATGGAACTCTATGACCCGCGATATTGCGCAGATCTCGGTGATGGCTTTATGGTCAAATGGGCGACCCCTGAAGAAATTACTGCCTATGGTGCGCTTTGTGATGTCGTGTTTCGGAAAAGTGAAGATCAACCACTGCGGACCCTGAATGCCCAAGCCATTGCAGAATGGACTTGTACGCATCCGCTTTCTTCGGCAGCCGATGTCGCCATCGTCGTCAATGCGGCCGATGAGGTTGTGGCTGGCTCGATTTTGTTACGTCAATCAATGGATTATGCGGGAATCCAACTCTCTGTTGGTCGCCCTGAACTCGTCGTCTGTGCGGCGGAGCATCGCAGACGAGGATTTATTCGGCAGATTTTTGCATTGCTCCATGCAAAAAGCCAGGCGCGTGGCGATCATCTCCAAGCGATTACGGGAATCCCATCGTATTACCGACAGTTTGGCTATAGCTACGCAATCGATTTTGACCAGCAAACGTTGATACGGTTTGATGCAATCCCCCCCATACGTGATGAATCAGAGGCTGTCACCCTCCGCAAAGCACGTCCTGACGAGTACGGTACCTTTGTGAGCATCTACGACGCAGATCGTCTCGGGCGTGGATTATTGGCGACAACACCGATAGAAAAAAGCTTCTACACGCATCAAACCACTGCTGGTGAAATGGTGTTCGCCTGGGAACCGCTGATGATAGAAAACCGCAGCGGCGAAGTGGTCGGGTATGCACTTGCATCTCGATCGAACTATGAACATGCGGTCGGAGTCCTCGGCTTAGGGATTCGCTCCGACCAGAGTTGGCATCGGCTCGCCATCCCAATCCTTCATGCATGCATGGCACACCAAACGCACATTCTGTACCCGAATCCAAGTATTACAGCAGTGACTGAAGTAAACTTCGTCCTTGATCAGGAGCATCCGATGTACGCACAACTCCGTCATGGATTTGCGACGCGCCATGTACAAACGTATGCCTGGTACATCCGTGTGCCTGATTATCAACGGTTATTTACCGAAATGACGCCAATCTTGGAAGCGAGGCTCCGCCGGAGCAACATGCGTGGCCATAGCGGCGAGCTCGTCGTATCATGCTACGGTAATGGGTTCACGATGGTCTGGCAGGACGGTCAAATCGTCGCAACACGCAATACACGCCCGCCACTGATGGGCGAAGGCGCGCACGTGTGTTTGCCGGCAGACACACTGCTGATGCTGGTTTTTGGGCGGAAATCCTTCGCACAGATCAAACAATGGCATCACGAAGCATGGGCTACGCATGATGCAGAACAGTTGTTAGGCATTTTGTTCCCCACGCAGCCTTCGTGGTTCCTCTGGTTGAATTGAGGAAATGCATGCACACCCCATCCCAAACCACTGAACTCTCACACGGTGCCGTGCTCCGTTGGGCAACCCCCGCTGATGCAGCCGCGTATGGTGCATTAGCGGAGCACGCATTTGTCATCGGCGCAGACCATCACATCAATCCTAATGTTCGCACCTACGCACACGATCTGACATCAGATAACCATCCGTTCTGTCAGAGTGGCACTGTTGCGGTAGTGACATTGGACAACGCACTTGTTGCAGCAGCGGCGTTAATGAAACAGCCGTTTTCGTATGCAGGTGTTCCGATCCCTGTCGGCAGGCCCGAGCTGGTGTGTAGCCATTCGGATGTCCGTCAGCGTGGGTATGTACGGGCAATTATGCATCGGTTACACGACGCAAGTACTGCCCGTGGCGATCTCATGCAGGTCATCACCGGCATCCCGCATTACTACCATCAGTTCGGGTATACATGGGCGATTGATTACAACGGGTTTTGTCGGATTGAAGTAGCAAAACTCCCGCCACTCACTGACGCACATCCAAAAGTGACATTGCGCCCATTCGAACGTCATGACTACGATCTATTCCGGACGCTGTATGAGCGAGACCTCAGTGCACGCAAGCTGACGATTACAACACCGTACCCAGAAGAACTCTTTGCACATAGCCTCGGTAAAAGTCTCTCGACAGAGGGATTTCGGGCGTACGGCATATACAATCCAGAAGGAGCGTGTATCGGATTTTGTCTGATGACCCTCCGCAACTGGGATGGGTCGGTATCGCTCATGGCTCTCGGCTACAGTGCAGAGGGGAGTCACTACATACATTCACTCCCCGTGCTCCACGCGGTACATGCAATCGCGCAAACGCTGCCCAAGCCCATTGCTGCGCATCCTGACTACCATGCCATCGACATCCTGGAAGACGGCAATCATCCCATCGCTGCAGCAATGAGTGCAATTAGCATCGCACACACACACATCAAACCATATACCTGGTACGTGCGCATTCCCGATATGCCGCGCATGTTGCTCCACATCCGATCGGTACTGGAGGAGCGGATTGCTGAGAGCCCTCTGCGTGGCTACACAGGGAATGTCGAAGTAACGTTTTATCGCAATGGGATTACCATGGAATGGCGCGACGGGGTGTTAGTAGATGTCAAACATCGCCCGATTGCAGCCTATGGCGATGCACCGCAAGCAGGGTATCCCTATACAGCGTTTTGTCAACTCGTCTGCGGCTGGCGTTCTTCTGAAGAATTACGCGAGTGGTATCCCGAAATCTGGTCGTATCCAAACACGACCGTTCTTCTGGACATCCTCTTCCCCAAAGTACCCACCCAACTCCTCTGGATGAACTAACACAAGGATACCTATGAACCCCGCAGAAGCAGAGTATTGTGAATTATTGTCGGATGGCTACATCGTGCGCTGGGGCACGACTGCAGATATTGCATCGTTGCGGCAACTGTATGGCAGCGTTTTTGGGGAGGAAGTCGATACCGGGTTCAATCACTATGTCGTTGCGTATGTGGATGGGCTCTTGAGTGGCAAGCACCCACATTGTTCCCCAGACGATTTCGCTGTAGTCACGGACACAACGGGACGGGTCGTCGCTGCAACCATTTTGATGCGGATGAATATGGAGTACGCAGGGGCATTCCTGCTCGGCGGTCGGCCCGAAATCGTCGCGTCCTACCCAGAAGTGCGCAACCGTGGTTTTATTCGCAAGATCTTTGGTCTTATCCATGCACGCAGCGAAGCGCGCGGAGATGTCTTCCAAGGCATCACCGGAATACCCTATTACTACAAGCAATTTGGGTACGACTACGCGGTCACATTGGGTGGCGCGGTCAGCATACCAAAGAGTGCTATCCCAGCTGCCACTGACAAACCCGACCCCTATTCATTACGGACTGCATCCAAAGAAGACATCCTGCAACTCCAAATGCTGTATGAGCGTGAACGTTCGCGGATGCACCAACGGCTCCCGCTCCTAGCGAGCTCACGAATAGACGCTGCCTATTGGCGTTGGGCGATCAGCGACACCGGCTCTCATGAACCATGGCGGCCGTACATGATTATCGACAACAATGGTGATATCGCTGGGTCGATTGGATTGAGTCGCGTCCGTAGCAGTGAAGAGGTTGTTATTTCGTTCTTTGCAACAGAACCACATGTCCGTCTTGCAGAGGTGTACCCTTCGGTGCTCCGGGCTATCGAGACTTTGGCGCCGACACTTCCGGTCTGGGACTCACGAAGCAAACCCTGGAGCGGAATTCGCGCGATGCTCGGTGTGGCACATCCCCTCTATGCTTTTTTGGAGCAAGGGCATCACACAACTTCTCCCGCGTATGGATGGTATATCCGAGTCGCCGATATGCCGCGGCTTATAGGTAACATCGCAACCGTACTGGAGCGAAGACTCGGGCAAAGTGGATATGCGGGTTATAGCGGTAGTGTGCTGCTTGATTTTTATCGTGGTGGACTCGAGATACGCATCACGCAGGGACGAGTGCATGCAAACAGTTGGCCTGGAACACCGGGTTCTCATGCAGCATATCCGCCACAGGTTTTCCTACAGCAGGTTTTCGGTATTCATTCGTTGGAGGAACTCAAAGCCGCCCACATGGATGTGAGAGCCAATCCTACGCCCACACCGCTACTCGATATTCTGTTCCCCAAACAATCATCATGGGTTTTACCGATGGACTAGAGTCTCATCCAAGCCAGACGTTCTGGGCATGAATACTCTTGGGCGTCGCTCGTCCATACAACGACAACACAATTGCAAACACCCCGACGCGTCCCCAGAGCATGGCAATGCTCAACATGGCGAGGCTCGCGGGGTGTAATTGTGCGTATGGAACGACAGCCACATTACTCGTCGCAAATGCTGCGGTAGCCATCATCACTGCTTGCGCAATGGTGAGCCCATCAATCAAGAGCAATCCTGCGGTGCAGAGCAAAACGATCGCAATCCCCATCGCGACAATCAACACCGCGCGGTGGATGACCAACGGCGCGATCCGTTGCCCCATCAATGTGACTGCTTGGTCACCACGCACCGCACGCGCTACGCCCGACACAAACACAGCGAAGGTGGTCGGCGTTATCCCACCTCCCATTGCGCCAGGGGCGCACCCAAGGAACATCCCAACAAGAAGCATGATGCGCGTCCCAACGGACAAGGTCATGATGTCAGATGATTGTATGTATCCGCTGGTTCTCCATGTCAGTGCTTCATTGAACGCAAGAAAACCCTTTTCGAATCCCGAAAGTCCGGTATGCGTCACGTGCCACAGCGGATTGAGGATAATCGCACCTGCACCACCCGCGATAAATGCACCGGTGATGAGCACATTGACACTCGTCTGCGGCATTTTTTTATTGCGCGTGACGAGATCAACGAGCACCGGCAAACCCAATGAACCGAGGAGCATGGTAATCGCCAATACTGCGACACTCGGGATATCCGCTGCGACGGCGGTCGGGTCTGTGAGCGACGGAAAACCAACATTCGCAAACGCCGTACTTGCTCGCCAGAATGCCGTTCCGAAGCGTTGCCAGAGCTCTGTATCAACTGTATGTGGGCTGAGTGCAAGCATCATAGTGACCCACACTTCGATTGCCAATGCTCCCCAAAAAAGGCGCCATCCGGACACACGGCGCATCCGAAATACCCGCACGCCGAACTGCTGCAGGAGTGAAAGGGTAATGCTCATAAAACCAACACCACCAACATGCAGCAGTACAATCAGCAACGCGTACCCGAGCGGAGTGCACACTTGGGTGATGTCGATAGACGTAGATCCTGTGGCTGTCATCGCAGATACGACAAGCGTCCAGGCATCAATAAAGCGTATCGGGATTGTGGTCATTCCCAGCGGTAGCCAAAACAGCAACGCACCGCACCATGCAATAACGAGAAACGAGCCACACACCAGTGTGGCTCGTTGCACGAGAAGATGTTGGATACGTGGAAGTGCGAGTCGCGTCAAGACGCTCCGGGAAAATCTCGAGATAGTCCGACGCATCTGCATCACCTAGGCACGTTTGTCTATTGATACATATTTGACGTCGTTTGGCCCGATGTATTCGGATTCTGGTCGGTAAATCCGGTTATCACTGTATTGTTCGTACACATGTGCAGTCCAACCAGAAACACGACTCATCGCAAAAATCGGGGTGAACAAATCCATCGGAATGCCCAAGGCATAGTAAACCGACGCAGAATAGAAGTCCACATTGACTGGCAGATGCTTGGCTTCTTGGACAGTCTTGCGGATAATCTCCGAAATTTCGTACCATTTTTTGGGTCCGATAGTCTCGGCATGTTCGCGAGAAAGTCGTTGGAGCCACGCAGCGCGAGGATCATCTGCCTTGTAGACACGGTGCCCAAAGCCCATGATTTTCTTCTTGGCGTTCATCAATCCTTTGACGTACTGTTCTGCACGCTCTGGATTTCCGATTTCGAGCAACATACGCATCACTTGCTCGTTGGCGCCACCATGCAATGGGCCTTTGAGTGTGCCAATTGCCGAGACGATTGCCGAATGCAAATCCGACATCGAAGACGCAGTGACGCGGGCAGCGAAGGTAGAGGCATTCAACCCATGGTCAGCATGCAGAATCAGACAGGTGTCCAGTACCTTTGCGGAGTGTGGATCGGGAACCTTGCCAGTCATCATATAGAGAAAGTTAGCGGCATGAGACAAATCGTTGCGCGGCAAGATAGGCCACTGGTTATTTCGGATGCGTTCCCATGCAGCAATGACTGTGGGCATCGAGGCGGTCAAGCGCACCGATTTGTGTACGTTTGCTTCGAGTGAGTTATCGAGGTCATCGGGATCGTATGGTGACAATGCGGAAATTGCAGTCCGCAGGACTTCCATGGGAGGGGTTTTCTTGGGCATAGACATCATCAACGACAAGACTTCGTAGGGAATTTGTCGGTTGTTGATGAAATTTTGCGTGTAGTTTTGGAGCTGTTCTTTATTGGGGAGTGAGCCGTACCAGAGCAGTGATGCAGTTTCTTCGAACGTGGAATGCGCTGCGAGATCATCGATATCGATGCCACGATAAAAGAGTCGACCATTGATACCGTCGATATGGCTAATCGCGGTAGATGCTGCAATCACTCCCTCGAGACCATTATTCATCGGGACGCTCCTACTACTCGTATCTCATATCTGTATGGAATCCATACGAAGATTTCAACGGAACACCGTGACTGAACATTAATACGATGCTGAATTCACTGCATCGTTGGTTCGCCCGCAATTATACTCTATTCCCCGTAGGTGTGCGCATTAGATATTCGGACGGAGTGACTGAATATACTCGACGAGCTTCGCGCGGCGCTCCGCTGGCAGTGTTTTGTCGATGATATTGATGAGTGCACTTGCCACAATGGCGCCATCTGCACACTGCGCAACGGTCCGTACATGACTCGGCGTACTGATACCAAAACCGACAACGAGTGGAAGATCAGTAAACCCACGCGCGCGATTGATAAATCCAGGAAGCCCTTCCCAGAGTTCGCTCCGTGCACCCGTCACTCCCGTCAACGACACGCAATAGACAAATCCAGTCGCCACCGACACAATTTGTTTGATACGGGCGTCTGGTGTCGTCGGTGCCAAGAACATGATGAAGTCCAACCCGTGTTGTTGAAGCACCTGCTGGAACGGGCCAGCTTCTTCGGGCGGCAAATCAGGAACGATGACCCCGCTTGCACCAGCAGCAGCAGCATCTTTTGCAAATCGTTCCAAACCGTATTGCAGAAACGGATTGTAGTACCCCATCATCACCAGCGGCACATGGACCCCTTGTGAACGAAGTGCGGCAACAGACTGGATGGCGAAACCGACATTGACGCCATTCTGGAGGGCTACCTCGGATGCGCGTTGAATCGTCGCACCATCAGCGAGTGGGTCTGAGAACGGCACACCTATTTCGAACAAATCCGCACCGGCTTCTTGGAGCGCGAGTGCATATTCTTCGAGCGAATGCAATTCGGGATAGCCGACCATCAAGTACGGCATCAATGCACCGCGTTGCTCGCGCTTGAGGCGTGCAAATGTTTGTTGAATGGTTGTCACACGTACCTCGTTAGTCTGCGTTTATTGTCACTGCCCGAGCCAGCAATGCCCGTGCATTCCAAAAGTACTCTACTCCCGAACCAACCGTCCAAATAAGCGCTAATGCCGTCGAGATAATCCACCATTCGGATAACCAAACGAACCAGCCCGGCGACCCAGGGATGGACGGAAGCGCGGTATACACGAGTATCCAGATTATGGCCATGACGGTAAACGTCAGCTTTTGTTTGCCCCAAGAACGTGCAGGTATGACGATCCCTTGAGATGCAGCATAGGAGCGTAGGCCCGATACCGCGAATTCGCGGACGATTATCGTCAGTGCGTACCACGACGGTAACAACGACATCTGAACCATCGGTATAAGCGCCCCTGCCACGAAAATCTTGTCCGAAATCGTATCGAGGAATATCCCCAGTGGGGAGACAACCCCCAGTCTGCGAGCCAGATTGCCGTCGACGATATCACTCATAGCCATGACAAACAATAAAATTGCCGCATAGATAAGCGACCAGCCGTCGCCTTCCAAAATCCAGTAGACCATGACAGGTGTCGCCACCACGCGGAACAGGCCGAGGAGATTTGGGATTTGGCGCATGCTGTCCGTCCTTCATCGGTGAATTATCTGATTATAGCATTCTCGTTGATGACGCGGATGGTCGAGACAATCAGTCGGTCATTTCCCAGGACGCCACCTTCCTTCGAAACCACAGGCAACCGTTTTCCATCGTCGTCGTAGACGCCGATGATGACTGCGTAATTACCTGCTTTGATGGTGCTGGGCAATACGATGGAACGTTCATCATGCACAGGATCAGCAACAAGCCACGTTTTCGTCAAACCCGCTTCACCATAGCCCATCAATGGCGGGCCATCATTTTGCGCATAGGGCGGTTCGTTACAGCGCTGGCACAAATGGACAAACATGCGGTAATTGCGACTCGGCGGTGTCAGTGCTTGCCAATAGAACTCTATTGGGACGGTTCCGTTTGGTTGGTAGAAAATTCCTAATGGCTTAATGGTAATTCCGCGAAGCGTGAGTTCACCGCCAAATTCAGCATCAATACGCTTTTCGGGTTGTGGCGCATCTGCCGTACCGCCAATGCTGGGGAAGCTCTGGCAGAGCAGTGCGACACCATATCGGTCTGAACCGCCACAGGGCCAGGTTTTTTGTGGATATTGAAAATATAACCCGACCCATCCGTACGGACTGGCACTATCGATCGGGGGGTCGATTTGGGCAGCATGGTCTGGCGCGATTACCAGTAACGCCCGATGCTTCCCGCTCGCTGCTGCTTTAAACTGCACATCAAACGAACGGCGCTGGTATTCGCGCTGTGCCACGATATCGGTCGAAGAACCGCGATACCCTTCGCTAAATACCGTAAAGAGGACCGGTTGTGGCAATGGATCAGGGGTCACACGGCGATAGTAACGATACAGCGGAAGCGCATACGGCGGGTGCAAGACAACGACGTCGTTGCGCGTCACACGATTCGCGAGTTCACGCATAATGACGCGCCATTCTTCTTTGACGGCCGCACCCGAAAAAATCCCACGCGTCGGTTCAAATACGCTCACCATGTTGACAAGAATTGCGAGCAACAGGAGCAAACGTCCGGTGCGAAGCAAACTGTACCTTCGTTTCCCGATACGCACATTCTGGATGGTCCACTGCGCACCATTATTCATCAGCAAAAACCATGCCGGAGCCGAAAACAGCGCATAGCGCGCGTCGAAATACGGGGTTGTTCCATAACTCAAAACCACTACAGCAACCGGCACATACGCCAACAGCAACAGCTGCAAGGATGCTGCGGCACCATTCCGAGCGGCGCGGTAGGCTTGTTGTGTGCCGAGCACTAACAAAAAGCCCAATGGCAGAATCCAGATCCATACCGGTACGCCCAGCATGGTATCGCTCCAGCGACGATCAACCAAAAATCGTGCAACTAAATCAAGGAAAGAAGGGAGCGGAAGTACCGACTGCGCACCTGCGAGTGCTTTCGCCCGCATCGACAGGGCAATCCCGGCCACTGCGACCAGTCCTGCGCTGAACGCTCCGATTGCATATAGTGTACGCCGCCTCCCGATATGTTGGAGTGCCGGCACAATCAGTAGGACGGCAATCATGAGAAAACCCAGCCGATGCACGAATGGCAGCACGAATAAGAGTGCCCACCAACGTTTTTGGCGCCATGTAGACATCGTGAGCGCGACGGCAACACACAGCAGCATGCTATAGACTTTTGCATCTTGTGCGTGCCAAATCAACATCGGTGCCGTGCACATCAAGACCAACAAAAAACCGCGTTGGGGCTGCCGCGGGACGGCGAGCGTCAGCAATGCAATAGATAATGCACCAAAGAGCGCTGACGGGAGACGCAACCAATATTCACTATCCCCGAATAGATCGACCCAACCTTTGAGGAAAAGATGATACAAGGGGTAGGCAGCATCAGAACTGACTAATTCGCGAGCCAACAAGGCGTACGACTTACCCGTGACTTCTGCCCACGATGCACCTTCATCGAGCCAGAGTGACTGTCCGTCGAGGCGCCACACGCGTGAGAGTGCAGCAAAGACAAAGGCGAAGATGAACCAGCGAATGTGTGCCGGTGAGCGGCTCCACATCACCTCAGCGCCACTCTTGCTGTCTTCGAAGTAATTTTGGAGCGCAGGAATCACACGGGTGAGGAGTGCGTGTTTGATCCTGCCATATGTACGTTCGAGCCACAACACCAAAGCAATATCATTCATCGTGTTTGCACCTTCGCATAGATGTCAACCAGAATTTGTGTCATCGCCGGCCACGTCAGTCCATCCAGCACACGTGCCCGTGCAGCACTCCCCAATCTGGCACGCAATGTCGAATCGTCGAGTAGCGCAAGACATGCCTCTGCAAGCGCATTACTGTCTGCAGGGGGTACCAAAAGCGCGTCGACATTGTGTGTGAGCACGTCTGGGATACCAGCTATTGCACTCGCGACAACGGCACATCCTGCCGACATTCCTTCGAGCAACGCATTTGGGAGTCCATCAACGTTCCCTGATTCATCGTGAACCGAAGGAACACAATAGACATCTGCACTGGCAATCAGCTGGGCAACATCGTCGCGCGACACTTGTCCGGGCAGGATCAGCGCATCGCCGACACCCGTGTCATGTGCAATATGCAAGTATTCGTTATGTAAATCTCCATACCCGGCAAGCACCAGCCGCGCCTGCGGGTAGCGCTCTCGTATCATTCCAAACGCGTGAATCAGCACGCCAAAGCCTTTTTTATAGACAAAACGGCCAACGGCGACGACGAGTGGGGCATCGATAGGAATGCCGAATCGCTCCAACACCCACGAACGACTCGAAAATCCAGGTGCAAATGCATCGACCGTCACGCCATATGGAAGCACCACTGTCGTCGAGGGATGTGCACCGAGCGCGAGCGCCCGTCTATGCAAATCTGCACTACATGCTGTCGCTGCCGCGGCGTATCGAAAAATCATGCGCGCGACTGCCCCAAAAAGCCCATTTCGTTCGGCCATCGAAACATCAGAGCCGTGCATGCTAATAACCAATGGAATGCGGAAGACCCAGGCTGCCAGCAGGGCCGGTACACCATTTGGGAGCACCCAATGTGCATGGATGACATCCGGTCGAGAGCGGAGGATCTGACGTATCAATGCGATGAATGATGCACCTACCCCAAAAGGCAACGCCAACAGTGTATTCCGGCGTACACCGACATCGGCATGCAGCGATTCTGCATATCCCCAGACCGCAAGTGAAGGGTGCGGGGCATATTGGTAAATCACAAACTCAACACCACGTTCGATTGGTTCGTGGCGAAACGCATGGTGGTTGGGAAGTATAATTCGGACTTCATGCCCGTGGGCTGCAACGCCTGCAGCGATTTCGGCAATAAACGGCGCAGTGGCATCACCGATATACTTGGGGTATGACGTTGCAATCATCAAAATACGCACAGAAACCTCACCAAATCGGCGGGACACCTTGGTAATCCAACGGGAACTCATATACCTCGCTCACCATGGTGAAGCGCCGGCCACGGTCATCGACCGGGTATGCAGGAGTACGATAGCGCAGCACAAATCCACTGCCGGGTGCGGCAATCATCTCGGTCAGTACCGCACGTGTCGCAGCATTCGGACGCTGGAGCGAATCCAACACCAAATATCGGGCACCATAATGCTTGGCAATCCTGAGAATCGTCGTTGCATCTGCATCGGAGGGAATCATAACAGCCCCGCGGTCACTGTACCACTGTAGCTGCCAGGGTACACGCGTCATCATAACGGCGTCAGGTGATGTATTGGTACGGAGATACTGGTAGAGGTCACGATCAGCAACGACGAGCGCAGCATCAACCAACATTGAAGAACGAATACTCGAGACCGGGCTATACAAAGCGCACACGACCGCTGTACTAACGAGCAACCCGCGAAAGAATGGATATTGCCGTTCGCGCAACAGTACATCGCGCACACGCACAATCCCATGCCCTGCAGCGAGTGCCAACCACGGCAATAACACAACCCAGTAGCGTGGTTCATTCGCATGCCAGTACGTCACCATGAAAATGGTATACGGCAGCATGCAAAACAGCAACATGCGCCATAGTGCAACCCGCTTGTTGGTACGCGGTGGGAGCATGCCGATAACGGCGCACCATAAACCAAACGCACTCAACATCCCGGTCGCAGTGGCTGCACCGCCAAACGCATTGAATGGCCATGGGAACGCCACGAAACTTGGCAGTAGATAATCTTGGATGACCTTACCCTGCATCCAAAATTTGTGGAGCAACGCATCAAATCCCCAGCGCAACAGCCAACTCCGCTCGGGCAAGTCGCCACTGCCGATTCCACCATCAGCTGCATAGACCCGATAGATGGCATCCCATTGGGTGTACTCCAATATCCAGGCGTCATATGATTCTGTGCTGTGCACTGCACTGCCGAACAAGATCAGATTTCGAACGATATACGGCATCAATACACTACAGGCGATACCCGCCCATATGATCACATAACCGAGCCGTCGCCACAACGCTTGCCAATCCATGTGCGCACGAAAGAGTGGTACCACCCAGGTCAACAGCAACCAGAAGCCCATACCGAGCGCGAGCATCGCTGCACTGCCTGGTTTCTGTAAAAGCATTAACCCAGTCCATACCCCAGTCGCGAGAGATTTGGCACGAAAAGAACGAAACCACCCATTACGCCAGTAGGTTTGTTCGGCTTGAGGCAACATCCAGATACCTTGGAATGCCGCGGTCGCGAACGCCACAAACGCAATGTCACTCGTTGCATAGATGATTTGGCGATACATGAATACATTCATGCTCAAAAACGCAACACTCACCAATGCAACAGTCATCCCCCAGCGATGCCGCGCAAAGCGACCCACCAACCACGCCAACAACACCCAGAAGACCAAATTTGGCACACGCGCGGCACTATCAGTGACACCAAAGAAGACAAACGACAGTGCAATCCACACAGGTTGCAGGATGGGCCAGGTCTCTTGGGGGTGCGTCACGGACGGATAGATCTGATAAAACTGCGTCACATAATCGACTACCCAACCACGCCCACGGATCAAGTTCCGAGCAACGACCACGTTATCGGCATAATCTGCATGGCCGATAAATGGTGCATGTTGCATGCTCCATACGACACATGCAGTAACAGTGAGGTAGAAACCAACACTCACCACACGGCGCACAAGCGGAGCATACAAATCGAAGCGTAATAGCTGCCGACGAACGCCCACTCGATCAATCAGCCATGTAATACCGCCGCTCAACACCACAATACGGGCGATGCTCGCAACAGGCGAGTCGTACGCAAGAAACGCCAAACAGCCGATTCCCGCGATTACCCCGCAATGTACCGCCAGGCGTTGACGCTGCATGCGCACCCAAATACCCCAAAAAACACGGAGAAGGAGTTTGCTGTGGAGTGATAAATGCAACGCGAGACCAGCGACAAGCAGC
>JBJONV010000086.1:0-7487 GCA_046051665.1 Chloroflexota bacterium | reverse complement strand
GGTTCAATACATGGACATAGCCTTCGTAAGGGATGACAGCTGCTTGTGCGCTGTCATAGAGTGGGGGTAGCACAAATCGATGCATTGCATAGAGAAAAAACAACGCACGGACGCGATGATACAAATTGGATTGTTCATGGCGAAAGTGCTCGAGCGCGAGGAGCTCACCCTGAAGTTCTGCAAAAGACAACCGTGCACAAACGTCGGTGAGTGCTTGATTCCGATGCTCAGGGCGATCGCTGGTAATAATGGCACAGAGTTGTGACACGTGCACTCCTTAGTCGATACGCCGATGGAGCAAGAGCTCGGCAATCGTTGCGAGGACTTCTTCACGATCTGCGCCATTCAGGCCAAGTGCGAGCTGCGCAGCCAACAAGCCGTATGTCGCGCCGGTGTCGTAACGCTTCCCCAAATCAGCGACCGCGAGATATCGCTCTTGTCGTGCCAATGCATCAAGTGCAGGTGATAATTGCAGCGGTGTATCCGGTGACTTTTGGGCATCGATTGCCAACAAATCGAAAATCGTCGGCGTCAGGACATGCATTCCAAACATACATAGGTAATGCCCGACCCGCAAACCAGGAACCAACAAATGCTGTTCTGCGGCTGTGGGGGTTGGTTTTTCGATAACGCGCTCTACCGAATACTGCTGTGGTTTGCCTGCGACTGGCCGTCCACCGATGACTCCTACATAGGGCAACACATGCTCGCGAGATGCTTGCACGGCCGACACCGCACAGGATTCGGCGAGTGCGATGTCGATTATTTGTTGTGCGCAGCCACGCGACTGATTGCTGATGTAAATGTGGTCGCCAACCAAATGCAAAAATGGTTCGTCGTGCAATGCGCCACGCGCAATCAATACTGCGTCACCATACCCGCGCGGCTCGGTTTGTTCGACAAATTCGACATGTTGTGCGTCAGATGCAAGTGCACTTGCGTAGGAATCAGCAGTCCCGGGGGCAACAACGATAACGATATGTTCGATTCCTGCTTGACGGGCTTCAGCGACGATGATTTGCAGTACGGTTTTGGCAGTTCCATCGCGGTCAACGAGTCGTTGCAGAGGAAGTGTTTTTTGTGCGGGTGATGCCGCTGTAATGAGGGCACGGGTGATGCGCATGGAACCTCGCTTTCTGACGTTTTCATTATAACAAAGCAAACGCCTTGTAACGGGAGATTCCCGACCGGTATGGTATCGTGCGATTCTTGACGGAGCCCGCAGGGCACTCTATACTACAACGGCTTGGCAGAGGTGCCACGGTGTGCCTTGCGCACCGCCGTCGGTTGAGGAGTACGTAATGCGACCATCGCTCGCGCAATTTTCCGGTCCGAATGCGGCATATCTCCTTGAACAATACGAGATATACTCCCGCAATCCCGAGCTCGTCGAGCCGGAACTTCGGACTTGGTTCCAATCTCTCACTGCACCACTCGAAGAACATGCAGCGTCGCATCCGGCATCTGCCGACGCGCCACAATCCGTTGACATCACGACGGCCATATCAGCAGCACGACTTGTACGGTACATCCGTGAAGTCGGCCACCTCGCAGCGACTATCGACCCTCTCGGCAAGGTCCCTATGGGAAATCCTGCCCTCGAACTCGAATATCACGGCCTCACCGTGCGCGATTTGCAATCACTCCCGAGCTCTATTCTGCGCAGCCCCATGCAAGATGAACATGCAAATGCATTCGAGGGTGTGAAAGCCCTGCGACGGCTCTACTCGGGAACGTCGGGGTACGAAACAGACCATGTCCACTTCTATGCGGAACGGAAGTGGTTGCTGGACTCCATTGAGTCACGCAGGTACTACTACGGGTTCTCCGATCGCCGAAAACGCGAAATCCTCGAGCGCCTCACCGAAGTGGAGACCTTTGAACGCTATTTACACACGACATTTGTGGGACAAAAGCGCTTTAGCCTCGAGGGCTGCGATGTCCTTATCCCGATGCTCGATTCGATGATCCGCAATGCGGCTGTCGAAGGCACCAAAGAAATCGTCATTGGAATGGCGCACCGTGGTCGCTTGAATGTGCTCGCCCATACACTCGGCAAACCATACCACCATATCCTGAGCGAATTTTTGCACGCCCATCGAGATGCGCACCAGCCGGTCGTCCGCGAGGCTCATGGGTGGACGGGTGACGTCAAATACCATCTCGGCGCACGTCGGACGTACATCAATTCAGGTATCTCGTCGATGCCGATTACCCTCGCACCGAACCCGAGCCACCTCGAATTTGTGAACGCCGTTGTTGCTGGACGTGCCCGTGCTGTCCAAGACAATCGATCCGTTGCAGGGGCACCGCAACGCGACCGTTCAGCGTCCCTCGCAATTATAATTCATGGCGATGCGGCATTCCCTGGCCAAGGAATTGTCCCCGAGACACTCAATATGTCGGGGCTCGAGGGGTACAGCATCGGTGGGACGATTCACATCATACTCAACAATCAGATCGGCTTTTCGACAAATCCATCGGACAGTCGCACGTCGGTATATGCATCAGACCTTGCAAAAGGTTTCGAAATCCCGATTGCCCACGTCAACGCAGACGACGTCGAAGCGTGTATTGTCGCTGGACGCTTAGGTTTGGGGTATCGCAACGAATTCCACAAAGACTTCCTCATCGACCTCGTCGGATATCGTCGGTGGGGCCACAACGAAGGTGACGAGCCGACCTTCACCCAGCCACTGTTGTACGCACAAATCACGCAACACAAAACCGTACGACAAATCTTGGCAGACAAAATGATCCAAGACGGCATCATTACTGCCGCCGAAGTACAACAGATGATCGACAACACGACTGCGTTGCTGCGTGAAGCCAAACAGCGGGCAGATACGAACCCTGTCATTCCTGAACTTCCCGCGTCACCGCCCGCCGGGCTTGCACGCCGGACGCAGACAGCAGTGCCAGAACATGTGCTCCGTGATTTGAATACAGGTTTGTTGCGCGTCCCCGATGCGTTTACGGTCAACCCCAAACTGGCGCGTATGTTCGATAAACGGCGCACCGCGTTTGAAGTACCAGGCGCGATTGATTGGGCGCATGCAGAAGCACTCGCGTTTGCATCGTTGCTTGTCGAAGGTGTGCCGATTCGAATGACTGGCCAAGACAGTCAGCGTGGTACATTCAGCAATCGTCATCTGGTGCTTCACGACCTCGAAACTGGTGCGTCGTACGTTCCTATGCATCATCTGGCCGAGTCTACTGCGTCGTTTGCGGTATACAACAGCCCGCTGTCTGAAAACGCCGTGCTCGGTTTTGAGTACGGATACGGTTCGCACGCACCAGACACCCTCGTGCTGTGGGAAGCACAGTTCGGCGACTTTGCCAACGGTGCCCAGGTAATCATCGATCAGTTCATTGTCTCGGGGCGCAAAAAATGGTCGTTGCAACCTTCCATGGTGCTCTTGTTGCCGCATGGATACGAGGGACAGGGTCCAGAACATTCGAGTGCACGTCTGGAACGCTTCCTCCAAATGGCTGCAGATGATAATATACGCGTGGCAAACTGTACGACTGCAGCACAGTACTTCCACTTGTTGCGACGCCAAGCCGTTCTCCGTACGGACGACCCGCGGCCGCTGATTGTTATGACTCCCAAGAGTTTGCTCCGCCATGCGAAAGCAGGCTCATCGTTGGTCGATTTGACTCATGGCAAATTCCAGCGCATTATCGATGACGGGGATGTCCAACAGCAGCGCGATGCTGTCAAGAGGTTGATCCTGTGTAGCGGCAAAGTCTACGTCGATTTGGTGACCAGTATCCCCGCACAGGAGCGCGCACACGTCGCCGTTGTCCGCATCGAAGAGCTGTATTCGTTCCCCAAAGATGAGTTGGCCGAGGTTATTGCCGGCTATACCAACATCAGCGATGTTGTGTGGCTCCAGGAAGAACCCCAAAACATGGGCGCGTGGAGTTATGTGGCACCACACATCAAGATGTTGCTCCCCGATGCGTTACCATTCAGCTATGTTGGTCGTGCACCATCAGCTAGCCCCGCAGAAGGTTCGCAAGCAGACCACATCGAAGAACAGAACCGAATCATCCAGCGCGCGGTCCACGGCACAGAGCTCGTGCCAGCCGTAGTGGTCGCGTCATAGAGGCAGGAGTGACGTATGAGCATCGAAGTAAAAGTCCCCGTATTGGGTGAATCCATCGTTGAGGGCACGCTTGCAAAATGGCTGGTCACTGTGGGCCAAGCAGTCAGTGCAGGAACCATACTCGCAGAACTCGAAACAGACAAAGTCAACATCGAAGTCAGCGCGGAAACTGCCGGTGTCCTGACTGCAATCCATAAGCAAGAAGGTGATACGGTCGCTGTCGGCGAAATCATCGGAACGATCGACCCATCTGCAACTGCTACAACGCCAGTTCCTCCGAGCACTGCACCCAAAGCAGAGAGCGCCCCTGTAGCGGCAGCAACCAAAGGCGAATCAGTCAGTACGGCGACCCCCGTCGCCCGCAACGTCGCAGCTGATGCAGGTGTCGATTTGCGCACTGTGGCCGGCAGTGGCCCCAGTGGCAAAATCACCAAACAAGATGTCATTAACGCATCAGCAACCCCCAAAACAGCAGCATCGCCTGCACCGAGCGCACCCACGGCACCGGCGGTATCAGCTCCGCGGAGCGAAACCCGGGTAAAAATGTCGCGGCGCCGTCAGACCATCGCGCAACGCCTAGTACAAGCCCAACAAACGGCTGCAATGCTGACAACCTTCAACGAAGTCGATTTGACGCGCGTGATGGACATCCGAAAGCGCAAAAAGGACAGCTTCAAAGAGCAAAACGCTATCGGGCTGGGCTTTATGTCGTTCTTCACGAAGGCAACCGTCAGTGCCCTCAAAGCCTTCCCTGCAGTCAATGCCGAAATTCAGGGAGACGAGGTCGTCTACAAAAACTACTACGACATCGGTATCGCTGTATCCACCGACGATGGATTGGTCGTTCCCGTACTCCGTGATGCAGATGGCCTGTCATTTGCTGGTATCGAAAAGGGCATAGACGCACTCGCCCGCAAAGCCCGCGACAACAAATTGGGATTGACCGATTTGGTTGGTGGCACATTCACCATCACAAACGGTGGAGTTTTTGGTTCGCTGATGTCTACCCCGATCCTCAACGCGCCGCAGGTGGGTATCTTGGGCATGCACAAAATCCAAGAACGCCCAGTTGTAGTGAACGGTCAGATTGTCATCCGACCAATGATGTATTTGGCACTTTCGTACGATCATCGCATCATCGACGGTTCTACCGCGGTGCGGTTCCTCGTCCACATCAAAGATATGCTCGAAGACCCAGATGCGATGCTTCTGCAATTCTAACGACAAAAAAGCACCCCTGCGTTCGCTTGAACGCAGGGGTGCTTTTCTATGGGCTAGCGATCAGCGAGTGCAGCGACTCCTGGCAAAATACGACCTTCGAGGAGTTCGAGTGACGCACCACCACCGGTGGAAATATGGCTGACTTTGTCGGCCAATCCCATTTGCTCTATTGCAGCTACAGAATCGCCGCCTCCGACAATCGAATTCGCACTACTATCTGCTAACGCTTGTGCAACCGCACGAGTTCCTGCAGCGAATGCGGGCATTTCAAACACACCCATCGGTCCATTCCAAATGACGGTTTTGGCAGATGCAACCTGAGCAGCATACGTAGCCCGTGTTGCAGGTCCTATATCGAGGATGCGCCACCCGGGTTGTACGTCTGTGACAGCGACTATCTTGGTGTTTGCTGTAGGCGAAAACGCATCTGCGACCACTGCGTCAGTGGGCAGGAGCAGTTTCGCGCCGCTTTTCGCCGCGAGGTCGATCATGCGCTTTGCGAGATCAATGCTCGTCAGTTCTACCAGAGAATCACCCATCGCATAGCCTTGCGCCAACAAAAAGGTATTCGCCATGCCGCCGCCAATCAGCAGCGCATCGACTTTGGTCAGCAAGTTTTCGATGACCCCGATTTTGTCACTGATTTTGGCACCACCAATGATGGTGATGAACGGACGTGTCGGGTTGGCGAGCGTCCCTGCGAGGGCTTCGAGTTCACGTTCCATCAATAACCCAGCGACTGCCGGCAAAAATGCGGCTATCCCGGCTGTCGAAGCATGGGCACGATGCGCAGCACCGAACGCATCATTCACGTAGACATCACCGAGGGCGGCATACTCTTGTGCCAACGACACGTCATTTGCTTCTTCACGTGCATCAAACCGAGTGTTTTCGAGCATGAGGATCTGACCTGGTTGCAGCGAACGGGCAGCGCTCAGTGCGGCGGGACCAGACACATCGGGAATAGCATGCACAGTACTGTTCAAGAGCGTAGCCAAGTGTGCTGCTACTGGTTTGAGGCGCAATTCCTCGACTACTTTGTTTTTTGGACGGCCCAAGTGCGACATCAAGACAACAGACGCACCATGATCAACCAGATATTTGATGGTCGGTACTGCCGACCGGATACGTGTGTCGTCACCAATGACGCCATTTTCGATGGGGACATTAAAGTCAACCCGGACAACCGCACGCTTGCCTTGCCATGTGATATCACGAATGGATTTTTTGTTCATAACTCTCTCCCTGACGATGGTTCGTCGCAAGTATACCCGATATCTGCATGGTATGATTACAGAGGTACTGATACGGGAGCACTGCAAGCAATGTCACACAAGTTTACGCTTTTCCACGACGAATATATCACTGACTTACATGCGCAGGTACGACTCTATGCCCATCCATCTGGCGCTACATTGGTTTCGGTCAGCAATGACGATGAAAATAAAAGTTTTGGTGTTGCATTACGTACCATGCCAGACAATTCTAACGGCGTTGCGCACATCCTCGAGCACTCTGTGTTATGTGGCTCAGAGCGATACCCGGTCAAAAGCCCGTTCAACGAGCTGTTGAAAGGCTCGGTGAATACCTTCCTCAACGCCATGACATATCCGGATAAAACGGTCTACCCAGTGGCGAGTACGAACCTCAAAGATTTGTACAACCTCGTCTCTGTCTACATGGATGCCGTTTTTCACCCTTTGATTACCGAAGATACCTTACGACAAGAGGGCTGGCGCTATGAGTTTGACGAAAACGGTGTCCTTGTCTACAAGGGGATCGTCTACAACGAGATGAAAGGTGCATCTGCGACAGCAGATCGCATAACGGGTCGAGCCTTGATGAAAGAGCTCATGCCCGACACTATTTATGCCCACGATTCCGGCGGAGACCCACGTGCCATCCCTTCACTGAGTTATGCAGAGTTCGTTGCATTCCACCGCCGCTACTACCATCCGAGCAATGCACTGCTGTTTTGGTATGGCGACGATGCCGAAGACGCTCGGCTCGAAACACTAGAGCCGTTTCTTGCTTCCTTCTCGAAGCAAGACGCGCCCGCGGCACTCCAGAAACAATCCCCATGGACCACCGCCCGTACGGCAACATACCCGTACCCTGCATCTGCAGACGAACACCGCCATCATGTCACCCTGG
>JBJONV010000085.1:0-3234 GCA_046051665.1 Chloroflexota bacterium | reverse complement strand
CCGACGATTTCTTCACCGAGTGGCGTATTGACCATACTTTGCACAGCTGCGCGATCGAGCAATTCACCTGGGTACCCGTCTGCGCGGCGTGCAGCCACACCTGCTGCTGCTTCGGCGTGATCTTGGGCCGAGATCGACAGGTTAATGGTGCCGGGCTCGCGGAAGTGTGCGTCGATTCCTTCGGAGGAGATGAGCTCCCGTGCCAACCGTGCATTGAGCAGTGTCAATTCGTGGATGTGTTGCGCAGCTTTTTTACCGAGGCGGTTGATCGAACCGAGATACCCTTCTGCGGCGCCGGTGCCGATGAAGCCGCCATTGCGTCCGGTAGCGCCATGTGCGGGATGGACTCGTTCAATGAGCACGACATCGAGTCCTTGTTTTGCAAGGTAATAGGCAGTGGCAGAGCCGACAATGCCACCACCGACGACGACATGCGCTGCACGACTCGGGAGTGCGACTGCGGGGACGACGAGATTCCATGTTTCTTGCCAGTACGAACGATTCCCCTCGAGCGAACGATCGATGGTCATACAAACTCCTTTGTTCATGTACGCAGGGCATCATAATCAATGAATTGACACCTACCACGGTGACACCTATGATACATAGGGAACGGCATACATCCGTTTATTTGTTGTCATTCCGCTGATTGCGCCATTCTAGCATGAACAGCGTCATTCCTTCAGAATTCCCTACCTAGAAGGCTTTTCTTGTGCTGAACTTTTCTGTTCGCTCCCTCCTCAAACTGTGTATGCTCAGCGCAGCACTCTTCCTTATCACTGCGTGTGGAAGTGAAGCGATAGCGTTGCGTGGCGTTGTGCGCGATGCCTACACCGATGCGCCGGTGCCTTCTGCAATTATCCAAATTGGTTCGAGCAAGACGATGACGGATGCCAACGGTACATACAGCGTCGATCAATGGCTCCGTCGCCAGACATTGTCGGTCAGCATGACCGACTACGAGACGACAAGCATTGATCTGAGTAAACGCACGTTCCCTCAGACCTTGACCGCTGCCGATACGATGGTTGATGTGGTGTTGCGGCCCAATGTCATTCGCGGGGTGGTGACGGATGCCTGGAGCAAACAACCACTCGCAGGTGTACTAATCCAGGCTGGTACAGCGTTGTCGACTACTACGGGAGTAGATGGCACGTACGTGATTGCGGAGGTTCCCGAAGCATTTGATTTGACGGTCCAACTCCCGGATTATGTGACGCAGACCCAGCAAATCTCCAAAAAAATAACGGCTGACATCGCCCTTGTCAACAGCACGTTGAGCGGCAAAGTCACCGATCAATACAGTGGCCAAGCATTGGCGGGCGTTGCGATTCGCGCCGGTGATGTGACTGCGGTTACCGACGCTGCCGGTGCTTATGCCCTCAAGAACGTGACCGCTCGCGCCGAAGTGAGTTTCACGTTCGATGGCTATGCGGTTGCGACGGTCGATGCCTCTTCGACGGCTGCGCTCGATGTTGTTCTGCGCCCCGACATCCTCAAAGGCACGCTCATCGATGCAACGACCGATAAGCCGATTAAACATGCAACCATTCTCGCGACGGAAGCGCTCGAAAAGTCAGCTACCGGAATGGTTCGTATCGATGGTACCGATGGTGCATTCACCCTCAAAGGTATGCCCGAAAAAGGCTTTATTCAGGTTCTAGCGCCAGGATACCGGAAGCTAGTTGTCCCGATTGTCCAAGGCGAAATCCCTGCAGTAATGAAACTCGAGCCGTTCCAAGCCAAGGCGGTCTATATCACCGCTGCCGTCGCTTCAAATCCACGTCTGGTCACAAAGTTTTTTGACCAGATTGACGCGACCGAGTTGAATGCCATCGTAATCGACCTCAAATCGGATTTGCGCGATGACCTGGGCTTGGTCTACTACGATTCGCAAGTTCCCATCGTCAAAGAATTAGGCACCTCGAGCGCTAATTACGACATCCATGCGATTTTGGCCGAAGCCAAAAAGCGCGGCATCTATACCATCGCCCGCGTCCATATGTTCAGTCATGACAATGTACTCGCCGAAGCAAAACCAGAATGGGCTGCCCGTGATCGCATCAAGGGTGGGATTTTCTACGACTATCCGACGTCGACCATCAAGTACGCGTGGCTCGACCCCTTCAACGAAAACGTCTGGGATTACAACATTGCCTTGTCCGTCGAAGCAGCGTCGTATGGGTTCGACGAAATCAACTTCGACTACATCCGCTTTCCATCTCTGGAATTCGGCGCCGATGATGGGGAACGACTTGCCTTCTCACAAGACGTATCGTCTCCTGAAATCCGCTACAACACCATCAAAGCCGTGTTGAATCGTGCACAACCAGCCATTAATGCAGCAGGTGCATTTCTTTCGGTTGACGTGTTTGGTTTCGTGACCGAAGGCCCGATCGACATCATTGGGCAGAGTTTGCCCATCATGGCCGAAACCACCGATTACATCTGCCCCATGGTCTACCCTTCGCATTACGGACCTGGCTATTTGGGCTTCGACAACCCAGCTAATCATCCGTACGATGTCATTTTGCGGACCATGCAGATGGGCGAAAAGCAGATGGTGGATACCCGTGCGCGCCTCCGACCGTGGCTCCAAGACTTTACGCTTATCTGGGTTCCGGATGATCAAATCGTTCAATACGGTGACAAAGAACTGCGTGATCAAATCCGGGCGGTCGCAGATTCTGGTACCGGCGCGGGGTGGCTCCTGTATAGTTCTGATAATTCCTATACCTACAGTGCGCTCGGTCAATAGCGTGATGCGGGGGATGAGTTATGCACACTGCCCCGTCTAGCCATAGTTTTATCATCGGAACGCGCTGGATCGGCGTTTTTGGCACGGCGCTGTTGCTCTTCATGCAACAGCGCCCGGTCACATTTTGGTGGGTGTGTTTGGTCGTCGTTGGTGTGAGTACCGCGTGTAGCATTGCGATACAACCACTCACCCGGTTGTGCATGCGTCATCCGTTGGTCATGGGTATCGATATAGTCTTCGGCGCTGGACTGGTTGCAGCAACGGGTGGCTGGACTAGTCCGTTTTATCCCGTATTTTTGGCGACGTTTCTGTTGCCGGCCATCGTACGGGGCCTCCGTGGCGGGTTGGTGGCCGGTATCGTTGGTAGTCTGTTGCTAGCTTCACTGTTTGTCTTACGCGGCATCTGGAGCACTGCAGAGAGTCCTGCGCTGGTCCATCGCTTTTTGATGTTGGCAAGCCCACTAGGGTGTGCGCTG
>JBJONV010000084.1:0-12352 GCA_046051665.1 Chloroflexota bacterium | reverse complement strand
GCGGCAACATTTACCCGCGCGGAGTGGTTGCGTTGGGCGGCGCGGGGCGTCACAAAATCGTCACTCCGGCAGCGGTTGTTGACGCACGCAGTGACAGTCGAACCGATGGATGTCCTCGCCTGGCGCGATCGTATTGCAGCGTCCAGTAGCGGGACGACGACAGTGGCCCAGTGGCAAGGCATGCTGACCAGTGTGAGTAACGCATTTGCAAGCCAACCACGGGTCCTGAGTGAACTTGCTGCACGAATCGAGCCAAAAGTAATCAATGGATCGAGCAGCGACGCGACCAAATCAGCATTTGTTGCCACGCTCTACACGCGCTACGATGCGATACCAGCGAGTAGCCAGCATGCAGCGATGCGCGATGTCATCCTCGCTGCAATGCCTGATTGGATGCGTACATTTATCCCGGCACCGTCCGTGAGTGTTGCTTTTTCAGGAGAATCTGCAGGAACCATCAGCGGGTTCAAAACAGGAATGGCCTACAGTGTCGATGGTGGTGCCACATGGATAACCCCTGCCACCGAAGGTTTTTTGTTCCCGATTGCAGACATTGCCACTCTCCAGTCGACGCGAGCGATATTGGTCCGTAATCGCTCCAGCACCTCGACAGATCCCAGTCGTGCGGCTGTATTGCCCGTCTCTGCGAGTACCGCTGGTGCTCCGGCACTGGTTGCCGACGACCAAGCCGATACATTAACGGGCATGACGACAGCCATGGAATACAGTATCAATAATGGAAAATCGTGGACCACCTACACCAACGATGATGCATTGACCTTGGCGCGCCACATCAGCTATACCGTACGCTATCGTGGTAATGGGACGACCCTGCCTTCGTTGTCGTCACGGTACGACTTTACCCTCGCGACCGACTATGCCAAAGGTACGAGTGCCTCCGAGTCGGATGCATATACCGGGTATGGTGCCGCCAAAGCGATCGACGGCAACGACACGAGCTCGTATTGGCTGAGTGGGCGCAGTGTTACTCCATCGGATACCCCACTGACTCTCATCGTCGACCTCGGGGTCTCTCGCGCTGTCGACCATGTATTACTCCGCTGGACGCAGAATTTGAACGACTGGGAAGGGTTCGGCAAAGCATATACGATTGCCGTTGCCGATACAGTGAGTGAGCCGACTGCGGCTTCGAGTGATTGGAACACGGTCAAGACGGTCACAGCAGGCGATGGAGGATACGATTCGTTGTCATTTGGTTCGACACGCGCGCGTTTTGTCCGCCTACGCATCACAGAATCAGCTGGCCGCAATCCCGCAAATTGGCGTTGGACAGCGCTCTATACCATCGCGGTCAGCGGGAGTGATGCGATTCCTGTGATTGCGGCAACCACTGGTGTGCAGTACCTCAGCGACCGCCTCTGGAGCGGTTCTTCATGGTATGCGAGTGAAAACGGCATCGATACCGCCTGCGAAAAGTACCAGAGTGGAAATCGTATTCTGTTGGATGGCACTGCCTACCTGAAGGGTATCGGGTTGTGCTACAACATGACGCTCCACTATGCCCTCGACGGCACACAAAGCGAGTTCGTTGCGGAAATCGGCATTGATGATAGTGTGGCGGACAGTGATACGCGTGAAGTTAAATTCGAAGTCATCGCAGACACCACGACCGTCTACACAAGCCCGGTGATGAAGGCTGCATCAGCCCACCAATCCATCGCCGTTCCCATTACCGGAGCAAAACTCCTGACTATTAAGTATTACAGCATCGATGGAAGCTACCCGCCCGAAGCGAATTGGGCAAATGCCTATTACCACTGACCGTTCGTAACCGCGGACGTCAGTCGCACCGTGAAATCGTTCGCTGCCGCGGTTGATACAAAAGGTACCCAGGAGCCGAATCTCCTGGGTACCTTTTGTTTGAACGATGTGTGTATGGTTTCGGTGAACGCGATCTATGGCATCAGACACTTTGCCACACAGAAGGCAGTCGGCGAAGGGCTGATTGCTGGGAGCGCCGTCTTCGTTCGCGTGCGTGTTTTTGATTTCGTCGGCGTGCTGGTCCGTTTCTTTACGGTCGTTTTGGTTGGCGTTTTGGTGCGTGTCGCTGTTCGTGTTTTCGTAGGTGTTTTCGTAGGTGTTTTCGTCCGTGTCGCGGTGTTGGCTGTGGCTGACGGTATTGGTGTGGCGGATGCCGTCGGTGTACCGGTTGCAAGTGGCAATGGCGTTGCGCTTGGAGTCGTGCTGGCCACTGCCGTTGGGACAGGCGTGTTGGTCGGCGCAACGTTATGTCCATCACACGTACCACCATTGCCGTCCGAGTTGGTGCCATCTGGGCAAGTAGTGTTGCCCCACAAATTGCCGGAGATGGTTGCACCCGTCATATTCGCACCAGAGAAATTTGTCCCTCTGAGATCTGCACACGTAATCGTTGCATTGCTGAAATCAGCATTCGTAAAATCGGCATAGGATAAATCAGAGCAGTTGAGGTTTGTCCCGACAAAACTCGCGGCGTAAAAAAGCGAATTTCTCAATACTGCATATGTCACGGTAGCACCATCGAAATTTGCATGGTTATAATTGCCAAACGACAACGTACTCCCATGCAAGTTACATCCGCTCAAATCGACACCGCCACCGCGAGCGCTACAGTCGCTACTGGTTGCAAAAACCGGCTGGGTAAAGAACAATGCAACACACACGAAAAATCCGAGAACCGTCACAAAAAAGAGTGTTCGTTGCATCAGATACCTCTCTTGTAAACCATATTTACTTGCGTCATCAAAGCGATTGCGGAGATATACTTAGGTTAGATGATTTGAGAATAAAATCAATAGCCAATTTCAATCAACTTTAAATCCGCACTGTTTATCCTTTTTCTTCCGATATCAGTACAAAGTGTCACAGCATTTCGAAAATCCAGGATGCTGAACCGTGTCATTCCTCCATCCCTGTGCTTGAATGCGCTTTTTGTCTTGAAAAAGATCCTCCATCTGAAGATGAAATTACACCTATCAGGTCTGTCCGAAGCACACGCTCTTGTCATGGTTCGGTACAAATAACCTCGAGCCTGCAAATATACAACAACGTTTTCTGTGGCACACACTGGTTTCCCAACGAAAACGTGACACTGTCGTAACTGATCTGCAAAGCACTGCCAAAAATCTCTGGCAACTCCACGACGCATGAAATATGCCGCACGTCGAGTGCTACTGTTGAAGCTTCGTGCGGTGTCGAGCCCTAGGTAGCCAGCAGGGCTGTAGTGCCATCAGCTCCTGTAGGATTCTCAGTCTCTTACACAGGCAACAACTTTCGCAACTACTCAGTGCTGAAAGAACCATGCATATTCGGGATTGTTCCTAGATAGAGCTGCTATGAAAGTACAGATGGTAGCCAACAGCTCCGTTTATTCATCAACCGTGCTGTCTGTTGGTGTTGGCGATTTCTAGGGCGTTCCACCTTTCGTTTTGGTCGGAGTACTGTTCGTTTCTTGATCATTGTTTTTGTGGCGGTTCTAGTCCGTGTCGCTGTACGTGTTTTTGTTGGTGTTTCGTTGCTGTTTTCGTCCTGGTTGCAGTTTTCGGCATGGATGTCAGCGTGGCTGTCGGGACTGTCGTGGCAGAAGCAGTTGGTGTACCTGTTGCTACAGGCGTTGCTGTCGCGACACGATAGTGGCCTTCACAGGTTTCCGCGACTGTCAGATCGCTATTCATTCCATCTGGACATGTGGTATTGCCCCAGATATTGCCGCTGATGGTAGCACCGGTCATGTTTGCACCCATAAAGGATGTCCCGCGTAGGTCGGCACAGATAATCGTTGCATTGCTCAAATCAGCATTCGTAAAATCGGTGTACGACATATCCGCACAGGTGAAATTTGTTCCGACATAGCTTCCAAAGGCAAACAGCGAATATCTGAGCACTGCATACGAGAGGTTAGCGCTATCAAATATCGCATATGCGTAGTTATCGCTCGACAATGTGCTGTGATTGAGATCACACCCACTTAAGTCTACCCTGCCACCACGTGCCGTACAATTGGGACTCGTCGCAAGTACAGATCGTGTCGAGTAAAAACTCCCGATACAAGGAACAAAGCAATCACGCACGGGAAGATCAATCGGCGCATGGGTTCCCTTTCGCACTCTCATACGTCGGCAATTGCATCAAACACTGGGAATTCACACCATCGTATCGGAATATAAAAAAATGCAATTGCGTTAATAAATTCTGATGTTTTTTCCTGCTGGTTGTGGCGTGTTGCTGACAGTGCGTGTAGGTCAAGTCAGAGATAACCCCCGTGTTTGTGGTGTTTACCGTGTGGCCATGCTGGGTACATCGATTTCCATGTGATAGCCGTATACATCTCATTTACTCTGTGTTACGTACCTACACACAGAGGAAAAATATCATGCACACCATGCTCTACGGGATTATCATCGGCACCGCAGTTGCCTTCATCATCATCATAAAACTCACAGAAACGTCTGCACTGCTGCAGCACCACCTCCCTGCGCATCTGCATGACGATGTGCACGAATCCGAAGAACGCGTATAATCAACCGATTTACATTATCAGAAAAGAGTTGTGATGGATGATTTGTCGTTTAATCCGATTTGGATTGCGCTGGCTGTGGTGTTGGCAGCAAACATTGCTGCGTCCCTGCGTGGCTGGGGATGGAAGCCATTTGCCGTCCTCGGCGGAGCGTTCGTCCTGCTCGTGATTGTTGGAGAATTGACCGGGTTGGGAATCGTGCCGGATGGCGTCGATATCTTTACCTTTCTTGGCGGAATGATTATCAATATTGTCGTGGCTGTGTACATGATTGTCCGTCGCCCCGTCGCTGCTTCCAAATAACGATTCCCGAGAACGAGGTCCCCGAGACATGCCCCGTACCCCACCGACACACCACCTCACGGTCGACGGTATCGTCATCAACGTCACGCTCAAGCGCATGAAAACCATGACATTGCGCGTCCGGACACCGGATGCACAAGTCGTAGTATCTGCACCACTCCGGACTCCGGATGCGCTAATCCGTACGTTTGTAACGACAAAACTCCCTTGGATTCGCACCCACCAAGCGCGGATTCTGCAGCGTGCAGCCCAGCAGACCCCGGACTTGACGGATAACGGGACTGCACGTGTCTGGGGGCGCACCATTCCCATTGCCATTACCTCCGCCGCTCGACGAACCATTCGTCTCGCCGAAGACGTCATCTTTATGACCCTCCCTGACGAGGGGGAGCCTGCGACACGCCAGGCACTCCTCGATGGACTGTATCGCCGCTTGGTCACAAGTGCGCTGCCCGCGCTCGTGGCACACTGGTCACCCATCATGCAAGTAACGGTACAGAAAACCTTCGTACAGAAAATGAAAACCCGCTGGGGGAGTTGCAATTACCGGGCGCATCACATCAGACTCAATAGTGATTTGGCGATGTACCCACCGCAATGCCTCGAATACGTGGTCGTCCACGAACTCGTTCATTTGCTAGAGGCATCGCATAACCAGCGTTTTTATGCGTTGATGACGCAGTTTTATCCGGATTGGCCTGCGGTGCGGGCGCAGTTGCGTCACGGCGGGGAATGCTGACAGAAAAAATGAGCAGTTCGTAGAGAGGGGCTAGTAAGTTCCAGTCTTTGTATAGCGTTTCATCCGTTTCGTGTAGTCAGCGGATGCAGAGAACAGCAATGTCCACCAGCAATGAATATGTTGCTTTGATCACTACTGGTTTTCCGTATTCGTCACTGAGACCATCGAACCAAAAAAGATGAGTTCCTTACTTCTGTAATTTTAATTTACGTTATACGTTTTATTGTGATATAATCTAGTGTTTTTATTGAAAGGAAAATCATGAAACTCCTCGTCCGACTTCTATTGGGGACCGTGATCGTGGTTGCGTTGTGTGCAATTGTTGCTGTTGCTACAAACGGCAGATCTGCGTCCAATGCGGTTGCGCCGACCGCGGCCCCTGCGACAGACACAGCCACCGAAAACCCAGCAACAGATACCACTCAAGGCGATCCGGATAGTGCCGAAATACCAGCAGCTACTGACATTCCTGTCCCGACCGAAGCGCCAGCTCTCGCGCTTGGTTCTTCACGCGCTAACCCCGCCCCCATCCAGACCGAGTATGTCGGCACCATGTGGAAGTTTGCAGTGCTCGAAGTCATCAGTGGCGAAGCAGCCGCCAAGCTGATTGCAGAAACCAATCAGTTCAATGAAGTGGCGCCTGCAGGATTCACCTATCACATCGTGACGTTTCGTGCCACCAACGTGTCGACCGATGCGAACAAAGCCAACAGTGCCATGTTTGCGCTGGACACCCACATCACGGGTGACGGCTTGCGCACCTACGGCAACCGCTCTGTGGTGTTGCCGCTGGAGTTCAAGTCAGAGCTGTTTCCCAATGGCTCTGAAGAGGGTCAGGTCGCCTACCTCGTGCCGACAGCCGAGACGAACAAAATCCTGGTCATCAAACAAAACTTCGCTGATAACCCGTTGTACATTGCCCTCGACGCCGATGCCCGGATCATTGCGGCACCTTCGACGTCAGCAAACTCCGATGCCGGCACCGATCGTGGCAAACCTGCTGCCATTGGCTCCACCATCGACGCCGGCAACATTTCGTTCACCATCAACGAAGTCGTCCGTGGTGCTGACGCTGCAGCACGCATCACCGAAGCCAATCAATTCAACGACCCAGCACCAGCAGGCCAAGAATTCTTCCTCGCACGAGTCAGCATTACCTATCACGGCAACGGTAAGCCCGATTCATTGTTCAATGCAATGTTCACCCGGTTTAATCTAATGGGCAATCAGCAGGTCATTCATGACACACCGAGTACTGTCGCTCCAGCACCTTCGTTGGGCATCCTCAGCGAGAGCATCTACCCCGGCGGGACCCTCGAGGGTTGGGTCGTTATGATGGCACCTGCCGACGAACAGGGTCTGATGATTGTCTATCAACCGATGATGGACATCAGTGACTCAGGCAATCGCTACATCGCCGTCCCGTAACGCAGTTCTGTTGCGTACACACAACACCCCCGGCGAGCAGTGCTCGCCGGGGGTGTTGGTGTCAATACTGTTGCTCCAAGGCATCGCTTACAAATCGACCGTGACCTCGCGGCCTTCGCGCTGGCTCCGATAGATGCCATCCAAGATGGCCATCACATAGAGTGACTGCTCGGCCGGCACCGGCGACGGTGCATCATTGGCGACAGCCCGGGCGAACTCGACGCACTCTTGGGCATGTGGTTCGAGCTGGTCACTGGTCACCTTGAGGGTGCGGTTGTAGAGCTGGCGCGTCTCGTAGTTGGTCGACAAGAACTCGGCTTTTGGCCAATTGGCGCCGCCGTCTTGGCCGTACAACCAGATCTGCATGTCTTCGCCCATGGTGTCGTGGTGCAATGCCCAACTGACTTCGATGACCAAGGTCGCGCCGTTTTCGAATCGTACAAAGCCGGATGCAAAATCCTCGACGTCCATATCGGCGGGAACGGCACCCGGATGCCAAACCGAGAATGCACCGGGCTTTTTGGTGAGTTCACGGCGTGCCACACCGGTAACCGATACCGGCTTGGGGTGGCCCATCAACCAGAGCGTCAAGTCGAGCACATGCACGCCGATGTCGATACATGGTCCGCCGCCGCTCAGTTCTTTCTTCACAAACCCAGCCGTCGGGATAAATGCATTACGGCGCAACATCCAGCTCCGGGCATGGTACACATCACCGAGTGCCCCGGCGGCGATTTCCTTCTTCATGGCCTGCGATACGCCAGCAAAGCGGAAATGTTGAGCGGTCATCAGTTTTTTGCCGGATTTGTCGCGCGCCGCTATCATGCTCCGCACTTCGGCCGGGGTCGGTGCCAATGGTTTTTCGCAGATGACATGCTTACCCGCTTGGAGTGCTTTAATCGCCAACGGGGCGTGGTGCATATTGGGCGTGCAGATATCGACAATGTCGATGCTGGGATCGCGCAAAATTTCGTCAAAGTCAGTCGTGGTACGGCTGATGCCATAGCGCGCACCCCATGCTTCAAGTGCCTTGGGATTGATATCTGCCCCGGCGACGACTTCTGCATCTGTCGATGCCGCCCAGCCGGGCATGTGGGTATGGGCGATACCGCCAACGCCGATGACTGCAACCTTTAATGGTGCCATTTGCTCACTCCTCTGTGCGTGCACGAACGACTTTCCTGGCGCATTGTAACGGAGTTTTTGGTGACTGTAAAACCCACACAGAGCAGTTTTCTCGTCATAGCTTCTGTCATTCGATTCGGTAGTACTCGCGTGAATAAGCTGATGTAATCCACCGACAAGAAGCATTCTGTGCGACGAGCCTCATGCGACGCGTGATTTCCGTCAAGGGCAGGAACACCACAGTGCGCGATACGAGACGATACTACAATCCCAAACTAATTGCTCCGTCTGTACAACATCACGAGGCCGTTGGTGCCGCTGCAGCACCCGACCACGACGTCAGCGGTGAATGAAAGCGTACGAATCAGGACCGCAGAGTACACGAATGCACCTCTTGGGGTATCGTTTCACTCTTTAAAATATGTTACATTTGAAGTATTCATTTTGGAGCGACAAGGCAGTGCTATGCTGATTATCCATCCTTCCGATGCGTCTGCGACATACAGCCACTACCTACGTGAAATTCTCACGGTCGAAGGTTTTTCCGATATCCATACCACAAGCATCGATCAGGTGACTGCTGCACGCCTCCGTACCCACAACATGGTCTTTGTGGTGCGGATGGCGGTGAGTCGAGCGTTCCGCGAGCTGTGTGAGACCTATGTACGAGAAGGTGGCAATTTGGTGGTCTTCCAGCCGGACGATGCATTCGCCCGGACGTTGGGTATTGTGCCAAAACACCGCATCCTCATGGGCGCCACTATGTACGTACCGACCCCACCTGCCGGCAGCGAACCTGCTCCCATTCACATTCCCGCTGCAATCTGGCACGCAGGGACGAGCACGGTCCATGCCTCACTCAGTAACGGTACGGTGACAGCACCAGCCATTCTGCAGCATACCCTCGGCAAAGGGACGGTGCTTGCGTATGCATTTGAGTTCGCCCAAACGATTGCTCGGACGCGTCATGGTGACCCAGCGCTGGCGGGCATGAATAGCGGTGGTCTGGATGGTGTCTACCGACCGAGCGAGTTGTTTGTGCATCAGCTCGATCCAAATCGCTCGAAGGTACCGGTCGCAGACCTCTTGACTGCACATTTTGCGTTGTTGCTAGAAGATATCGTTCCGACGGCACGCATCTGGTATTACCCTTGTCCGCAGCACACCAGCGCACTGATTATGACCAGTGACGACGATTGGTCGAGCCCGGCAGATTTCCGCATCATGATTGATTCCATGGCCCGACACCATGTGCACTGCACATTTTTCCTCGTGGCCAAAAGCCAAATCACCCCGGCAGCGCTCCCTGCTTGGGAGGCTGCTGGGCATTCGTTTAGTGTGCATCCGACGCATCCCGAAGACATCGGGATCGGGTTGGCACCTGATGTCCCGACAACCGAATATGCGGGGATGATTACCGATTCATTGGCACGGCACCAGCGGATGTTCGGCACACCCGTGCGGACTATTCGCAATCATGCGGTCCGCTGGCAGGGGTACGTCGAAGCCGCCCGGGAGTTGGCCACCCATGGCGTCCGTATGGACTTCAACTACCTCCCAGTGGCGCCGTTCTTCTGGGCGTTGTGTGGTTCCGGTCGCCCGATGCGCTTTGTGGATGCAGACGGATCCGTGCTGGACATGTACCAACAACCCACCAGTTGGACCGAAGAATGTCTGATACACCCCGAATTCGTGTTTAGCTTCAAGTGGACCATGGGTTTGGCGATTGCCGTGACCAACGAGTATATCGATGCAGCAGCGACCCGATACTACTCCCCGGTAACGATTAATTCACATCCTGTGAGTTTTGCGTCGTATAGTGGCCCACTCATCGAAGCCCATTGGCAGGCTGCACAGCGCAACCACATGCCGATTATGTCGGCCAATGAATGGCTCGACTGGACCGTGGCGCGTGAACAGGTTACCGTTGCGTGGTCCGGGAATGACTTGCGGGTCACGGCAAACAGCCCCGTCGAAGAAGTCACCATCTTGCTCCCAAAAGATGCCCAGCCGACTGGGCCAATCCATCGGGTAACCCGTTGGGGACGGTCGTATCAGGCTGTGACGCTCCACCTGGCCCAGGGCGAATCGCGGGTGATCGCGACTCGTCTTTGAACGAAAATGAGAGAATAATTTGGTTTGCCCCGATGTTCGTAGGAACATCGGGGTTTTTGTTATAATTGAAAAATTCTAAGCAACCATACAGTAGCATTCCTCTCGATTACTTTCATCTCTCACAGCTTTGTTCGGCAAACAGCCTGAAGCAACAGTTGCATGAGCGCTCATCACTCCCATTGAAAGGGGCTTCATGGAAGCATATATCGGAGAGATTGTCCTCGTTGCATTTTCGTATGCACCGGATGGATGGGCCAAATGCCAAGGACAGACGCTCCAAATTAGTCAAAATGCTGCGTTGTTTTCACTACTCGGGACAAATTATGGAGGAGACGGCAGGTACACATTTTGTCTGCCGAATCTCAGCGCACCTACACATATGAACTACATTATTTGTCTGTTGGGGAATTATCCTACACGGCCGTAGCACAGGAGGAGCACGATGGAACCGTTTATTGGCATGGTGATGCTTGTTCCGTATACATACCTCCCCGACGGCTGGATGCCTTGCACGGGCACGCTGATGTCGATTCAAGAGAACATGGCGTTATTTGCACTTTTAGGAACCACGTATGGGGGTAATGGGACGACCCACTTTGCACTTCCAAATCTACAGAATATTTGCCCAGTCGGCATGATGTACATCATCGCGACGCAAGGACTATGGCCCACGCAGCCGTAACTCGAAAGGATGAGGTACTTGACTCTTTCACGTCGTTCGTTTTTACGTCGGCTGGGCATGCTTACCAACAGTCTTTTTTTTGTCGGTAGCCCAAAGTCGTTCCGTACAGGGCAGAGATCTGCCCGTATTTC
This sequence comes from Chloroflexota bacterium, assembly GCA_046051665.1. Lineage (GTDB taxonomy): Bacteria > Chloroflexota > Chloroflexia > Chloroflexales > Roseiflexaceae > UBA965. The sequence continues at coordinate 1,313 of JBJONV010000084.1, read as the reverse complement.
GGAACCGTACCTGGGGAGCATAGCTCTTTTTCCGTACAACTATACCCCGGCGGGATGGCTTGAATGCAACGGTCAATCTGTGTCTGTCAACACAAATCAAGCCCTCTACGCACTCATCGGCAACAAGTTTGGCGGTAATTCGAGTACATTCAACCTTCCAAATATGGTGGGAATCGCCCCGTCTGTCTCCGCGAATGCGCCAACCAACACTATCTACAACACTCAATACCCGCAGTACTGCATTGCAACGCTCGGGGTATATCCTTCCTTTGACAATGGTGCCGTTCTCCCCACTGCTATTCCGAATACACCCACATCTTCGCGCACGCCGACTACGACACAGACGCGGACGCCTAGTCCGACACACACGGAAACTCCAACGAATACCGCCACTTTTACCTATACCCCGACCAACACCCAGACCGCAACAGGCACCCCGACATATACGAACAGCCCAACACAGACTGCTACCACAACCGGTACTGCAACCGCGTCTCACACACAAACACCCAGCGATACTGCGACTTCGACACGTACGATGAACGCGACACATACCCAAACACTTACTCCGACACTTAATCCAACGCAAACACCGACTGCAACCACAGCAGCCGTTGCAACCGGCACGAAAAGTCCTGTTCCTCTTGCCACAATCACCCGGACCGTCTCCATCAAATCGAGCACACCGACCAGAAGCGCAACGAAAACGATAACGAAATCACCGACGCGCTCAAAGACCAAAACGCGGACACGGACACCGACACGCACGAGATAACGGTGTGTTCTTGTGACGCGCACATCGTTCCCATCACTCTTCTTGTGGAGCACCGTAATGCACCGTCTCTTTTTGTTGGTCATCACCTTGGTCTGTGTGTCGAGTTGTGGGGTCACCCGGCCACCACAACCAGTAAGTGATCACACGCGTGCCCCGACAATCGTAGCGGATGCACCATCTGCAATCGTACCGGTAGGGCAAACGAGTACCAGCACCGGAATCGCCCTGACCGTCCAGGCGGACGTGTGGTCTGATAATTGGTTTGCACTCTACCTCGACGATGTGCTGATCAAAGAAGATTCTGTTGCGATTACGACGGAACGCTCGTTTAATAGCGAAGTCTTTTCGTTTGATGCGACCTACCCACTCCACATCAATGTCATCCTCAAGGATTACATCCAGGACGACACGGGGCTTGAATACATCGGTACCGATCGGCAACAAATCGGTGACGGTGGATTTATCGCGCAATTCAGCGATGCAGAAACCGGCATGCGTATTGCAGTAACGAACAGCGATTGGAAGTGTGTACCCATAC
>JBJONV010000083.1:0-17610 GCA_046051665.1 Chloroflexota bacterium | reverse complement strand
AACCTGGTGTACGGTATGAAGGAAGTCAAAGCCGAAACCAGCATGTCGACCTTCGAAGGTGCTGTTGCCGATACGTACTTCAATGTCTACGACGAAGTAACGACCGGTGCCAACATCGGCTTTGCCGACAACCCGAGCACGTCGCCATATCACGATGCTGGTTCGATGATCCAGTACACGATTCCTACGGCTGCAGGTACCTACAACGAAAAGAACATCACGTATGTGGGTGACCAGGCAGTCAACCTCGAAGCAGCATGGTCGTCCTCGAACATTGCGTCCAAAGGTACGGTCGATGTCACGTTGACCAATTCGTTGACAACCACCGCAAGCGGTTTGGGCTATACCTTTACAGCACCTGCTGGTACCCGCTTGGGTGCTATCACCGATAGCTGTGGTGGTACGGTCGATACCAGTGTTGCCGGTGTGGTGACCATTACGGACGTCACACTCGCTGCATTGTCGAGCTGTACTGTTTCGATCGAAATCATCAAGGTCGCACCATTGGGTGACGGCGTTGTTTCGATTGGTGCAGGGAACTTCAGTGATCTCGCCGGTGCTGACATCAACGGTGCCATCGAGACCACGACTGCAGACTTCACTGCATTGGCTCCTACCTTCACCAATACACGGACGGCCACCAAGACGGCGACTGCATCGCCAACGGCAACCGAGACGTGGGACCCATCACTCCCAACCTACACGCCAGTGCCTGCAACCGACACGCGTACGCCTTCGAACACGCGTACTGCGGCACCACCAACAAACACGAAGGCACCTGCCGCAACGAACACCAGTGTACCAGCGGCTTCTACAAGCACGCCCGTACCTCCGACTGCGACCAAGACTTCTACCAAGACCAACACTCCATCGAAGACACCAACCGTCACTCCTACTCCGATTCAGTACATGATGAAGAAGGGTGCTGTCGGCGCATCGTTCGTGCTTGGTTTGTTGCAGAACGGTACTTTGGCCAGCTGGGGTATGAATCGTGAGTATCAAGCAAACGTACCACCATGCTGTGGTTCGGGCATTGATGACATCGCCGTAGGCACCAACTTCGCACTGGCACTCAAGGGTGGTCGTGTGTATGGTTGGGGCGCCAACACCTTGAAGCAGATTGTCATCCCAAAGACTGCCGAAAAAGACATCACGGCTATTGCAGCCGGTGGTAGCTTCGGTTTGGCACTCAACAAAAAGGGTGGCGTCATATTCTGGGGTAACGCCAAGTCACCTGCCAAGAAGTTGCCCAAGACCCTCAAGAAGGGCATCAAGTTGATCGCCGCCGGTACTGACCACGCATTGGCCGTGACCACCAAGGATAAAGTCATTGGTTGGGGTAATGGTAAGCAAGGTCAGATCAAACCACCTGCGGCGGCACTGAAGAAGCAAGTCATTATGCAGGTATCTGCAGGGCTCGATCATTCGTTGGCATTGTTGAAGACCGGTAAGGTTGTTGCCTGGGGCAATAACTCGAAGGGTCAGACCAAGCCACCATTGACGGCAGTCGACATCAAGTTCATCAGCGCCGGTAACAAGTTCTCGGTCGCATTGACGAACAGTGGTAAGGTCATCGGCTGGGGCGACAACAGTGTGCACCAGTTGGACATCCCTGCTGAATACACGGACATCTACACCGTGGCTGCCAGCTACGCCAACACCATCCTCGGTCTGCGTAACGGCCGTATCATCGTGCTGGGTGACCAGAGCAATGACGTCGGCGTATCACGCACACCAACCAAGACCGCAACCCCAACCCCATAATCGGGTGTCGGTGTACGGTTAACGGTACCAATCACACACGGGTCGTCGCGCACGCGACGGCCCGTGATTTTGTTCTACATGTACATCCAGGTATGACCGAGCCATACTTGCCAGAGCTGGCCTCTGGTATGAACTCGCGATCGTTTGTCGCGCTGCAAACTGATGGCACGCAGAGGACCTATAGTACGGGGTGTTGTGGAGAACTGAACGGTGGTATCCCGGGAAGTCATAATCTGCGATGTGTCGAAAAGCATGTATACCAGTATGTGACAATTGATGAATACTAGCTGATACGAAAAACATATACTATGTAAAAATTCAATGATGAAATATAAAAAAATTGACTTTATGATGAAAACAGATAAAAAATTCAACTAGACGACATGGAATATACTGCATATTGTAGATAAAATACAACAAACGCGAAGATTATTTTCATACATATTCTGAGGATTAATGATAAATCTGCAAATTAAAAAAAACACATTTATTGACAATACAATACCCCTATACATATGATAACGCAGGAATTATGTGGAATCTAGAGGTTAAAAATGCAACCGATGCACGCAATACACAGGCGCGTTTTGACGCTACTTTTGGCAGTGATGCTGGTAGTCGTGGCCGTGGTGACGCAGCCGTTTGTTGATACGACGGCGGAGGCTGGGGTCCGGAGCGCCGGCCGTGCGGGCTTTTTGAACGGAAGCTTCGAGTCGGACGCGGACGGATCAACGAGTGTCACTAACTGGACCATTGTCGGTGCGGGGATTGATAACCGGAATGGACCATACCCCGATAAGATCGACCTCGGGGTAACGGTATTGGGTGGATGCGTCAGTCAGGATACGACCGATTATGCGGCTATTGCAGCGACTGGTGCAACGCCATCACTGGCGGTGTGGCGGGATGATAATTCATTCAATCCGCAGGGTTTGAATGCATCGAATTGGTTGACGACCGAATCATATGTCAGCACATCGATGGCATCTGGTGTCCCGATCGTTGCTGGTAATAAAGTCTTGTACATGAATAACATGGAGTACGGCGGTTCGGCGTATCGTGTGATTCATGGACCTGCAGTGGTCAGTGATGTGTTTAGTGCAGACGCTGGCTACGAGATTACATTTGACTGGTATGCCCAGTACGTCCGTGATAACTTTGCGATTTTGGGGTATTTGCTGGATACATCGACGTGTACACAAACCGAGATTGTCGATGCAACCGGCAGATTAGTTTCGGGCTGGCAGAATTCGCGCATCACCATTCCAGCGACGTCATCGACCTACCGATTCGTCTTTGTGAATGGGACATTTGACCAGTCGGGCGGTACAAATTCGGGTGCGACGATGTACATCGACAACATCTCGGTTGGTATGCCACAGACGATTAACTTCGTGTTGCCAGCGACCATTAACAAGACGCTGTCACCGTATACGTTGCCGGCGACAGCGACTTCGACGTTGGCGGTTACGTACACCTCGAGCACGCCTTCGGTCTGTACGGTGAGTGGTGGAGCGGTGACTATTGTGGCGACATCGGGGACGTGTACGCTGGTGGCGCACCAAATAGGCGGCACGTCGGGTTCGGTACCGTATGCATCCGCTGTAGATGTGACGCAGTCGTTCACGGTGACGAATTATCTGCCGCAGACGATTACGTTTGGTGCATTACCAGACAAAGAAGTCACTGATCCAGATTTCACTTTGAGTGCAACGGCGAGTTCGACCCTGCCGGTGAGCTACACGTCATCGACCACCAGTGTCTGTACGGTCAGTGGTTCGACGGTCAACATCGTATCATCAGGTACCTGTACGATTGTAGCGGCGCAGGCTGGTGGGACAACCGGCGGCAACACGTATCTCGCGGCGACCAACGTGACGCAGAGTTTTCTCGTGAAGACGGCGCAAACCATCACATTTGGAGCGCTTCCTGATAAATCGACGACCGATGCAGAGTTTTCGCTGGGTGCGACGGCAAGCTCGACATTGCCGGTGACGTATGTATCGAATAGTCCGAGTATTTGTACGGTGAGTGGAGGCAAAGTACAGCTGGTCGGACCGGGTACGTGCTCTATCACGGCAAAGCAAGCTGGTGGGACAAGTGGGGGTGTCGTGTATGGAGCTGCACCGGATGTGACGCAGACGTTTGTGGTCAAGCAGGGTCAAACGATTACATTCCCAGCGATACCCAAAAAGAACTACCAGACGCCTGATTTTGATCCGAATGCAACGGCGAGCTCGACATTGCCGGTGAGCTACACATCGACAACGCCGTCTGTCTGTAGCATCGTAAGCGGCAAAATCCGGCTTTTGGCTGTCGGATCGTGTAGCGTCACGGCTTCACAGGCAGGTGGTTCTACGGGTGGAACGACCTATAGTGCTGCGCAGCCGGTAACACGGGCATTCGATGTCATCGGTATGCCGCAGACAATCGCGACGACCGCAGTCCCACAGAAATACAGTTATGACCCCGATTTTGATTTGGCTGCGTCGGCGACATCGGGTTTGGATGTCGAATACGAATCACTGAATCCTGCGATATGTACGGTCACAGGCAAAAAAGTCAAGATTGTCGGCATGGGGACATGCTATGTGAAGGTCAAACAAAAGGGCGGCACGGCGACAGACGGTACCATCTATGATGCAGCCCCAGATGCAACGATAGTGATTAACATATCGAACGCGACGGCTACAAGTACACCGACTGCCACCAAAACAGCAACACCGACACCGAACAAATATGCACTCAAAAAAGCAGCAGTCGGCGCATCGTTTGTGCTCGGTTTGCTCTATAACAACACGTTGGTGACGTGGGGGATGAACAAGGAATATCAGGCAAACATTCCACCGTGCTGTGGTTCGAACATCACCGATATTTCTGTCGGAACAAACTTCGCCGTTGCGTTGAAGGGTGGACGTGTTTATGGCTGGGGTTCGAACACGCGTGGACAAATTACCATCCCGCTGATGGCCCAAAAAGATGTCATCGCAATTGCATCCGGATATGCGCATACATTGGCGCTCAAGTCCAACGGATCGGTGGTGTGTTGGGGCAACAACCTCGAGAAGCAATGTAATATCCCCAAGTCAGTCAAAAACGTCGCGCAAGTAGCAGGTGGGAAGGACTTTTCGCTTGCACTCCTCAAAAGTGGGACGGTGTTTGGTTGGGGCGGGAATGGTTCAGGACAGATTCGTATCCCTGTCGGCCTCAAGAATGTGAAGGCTATTACTGCAGGCTGCACCCATGCACTCGCGCTCAAAAAAGATGGGTATGTGGTCGGCTGGGGGAGTAATGCCTTCAACGAAGCGAAGGTTCCACTCAATCTGAAGGACGTGAAAGAAATCGGGGCTGGCTGCAACTACTCGATGGCGATGATGAACGATGGGACGTTATTCGGTTGGGGTCGCAATGAATACAACCAAATCACCATCCCTGAGGGCATTACAAACGCAGAGCACATCGGCGTAGGCTACGTCAACTCGATTATCACGTTGCGGAATAGTGTGGTACTGGCAATTGGTGCACCGGAGCATGATGCGCTTGTGTCACGGACACCAACGCTGACGGTAACTCCGACACCGTAGGGGTGATACGACAAAGGCAAGTGGTTAGACACAGGAGTCATTGCGCACGCAATGGCTCCTGCGTCTTGATGTACGGCAATGCTCATCGTTCACTCGCGGCAGATGAGAGGCGAATGTGGAGTGTGAGAGTGCTACGTACAATCTCTGTCTCATCACATCATCATCAACACGTAATATGAAACAAGAAGAAATTGAATACTATGATTTATAGTTAGAAGGTAAGGACTGTGTGACGGTTGGTTGGTGTGGAAATGACATCTGACTGGATAAGTCGGGGGTGGGAGGTTGGTTTGATGAGATACGAACATTCACAGTGGCATCGACTTGGGCGATTTGTCATGGTTTTATCAATATTGTGGAGTACTGGATTTGTGCTCCCCATTACCGGCGATACCGCGACAGCAAAGGCAGCAGTGCGTGCGTCGAACTTCCTTCAGAATGGAAGCTTCGAAGCGGTCACCGGTGGTGTCCCTGATAACTGGTCGGTTGTGGGAACGGTGATTGACTTAGGTGTAACGTCCTTGGGTGGATGTGTGAGTGTCGACACGACAGACTACTCTACCTATGCAGGTGGACAGACCAGCGACGTTACCAACGGTACGCACTCGAGCTTCACCGTATCGATCGTGACCTCGGGTGGGTTCGGTGTGCCTACTCAAGGTTCCAACGCTGTGTACTTGAACTTAGGCGGTGGTAATGCATCGCCGGGGTACCATATTAAGCACGGTCCGGCGATTGTCAGCGACCCGTTCAAGGGTATCGCTGGTCAATTGATTACCCTGAACTGGTATTCTGCGGCTGGTGGTGACGACTTCGCGGTGCTGGGGTATTTGCTTGACACTGATGCCAACGGGAATGGTGTGGTCGAAGGGACAGCAGAGGACTGTGCACAAACAGAGGTTCTTGATCGCCACGGGACGAACGTCTCGGGTTGGCAATATGCATCAGTAACGGTGCCAGATTCGCATGATTTTTATCGGTTTGTGTTTGTAAACGGTACGCACGACTTGTCGGGTGGTATGGCGTCTGGCGCGTCGTTCTGGATCGATAACATTTCGCAAGGTATGTCGCAGACAGTGACATTCAGCCTAAGTGGCGTGACGGCAAACTATTATGCAGGGAATTCGACCCCGCCATTCCAGCTCCCAGGGACGTCTTCATCGGGTATGGCTTTGAGCTATACCTCGAGTACACCATCGAAGTGTACCGTTACCACAGGAGGTGTGTTGACCGTTACTGGGTCTGGCACCTGTACGATTACGGCGTTGCAATCGGGCGGTGAGACTGGTGGAGTGTTGTACGCAGCCTCGCCCAGTGTGACGCAATCATTCACGATTACGAATATTGCAGCTACAGCGCAGACCATTACCTTTACGGCACCTGCTGACCGGATGGCAACTGATGCAGATTTCGACGTGTCTGCGACGGCAACATCTGGCTTGGCCGTGACCTTTACCTCGAGCACACCGAGTGTCTGTACCGTCAGCGGAGTGACGGTATCGATGGTAGCGACGGGGACGTGTACAATCGTCGCCGCCCAGGCGGGTGGAGCAAATAGCGGTACGAACTATGCGGCAGCGCCGTCGGTGACGCGTTCTTTTCTTTCAAAAGGAACACAGACAGTGACCTTCGGTGCGTTGAGCGATAAGGACTCGACGGCGGCGAATTTTTCGGTTTCGGCAACATCGAGTGTCGGATTGACGGTCACCTATACATCGACGACACCGAGCGTGTGTACCGTGACCAGTGGCGGGACCGTAGATGTGTTGACGCCGGGCACCTGTACCATTAGCGCCGACCAAGCAGGTGGCGCGACGGGTGGAGTGACGTACATTGCAGCGACCTCGGTAACCCAGTCGTTTACGGTACGAACGCCACAGACGATTACCTTTGCGACGCCCAGCGACGTCGATCAGACCGCATCGGCGTTTTCGTTGACGGCGACATCTGATTCAGGGTTAACCGTGACCTATACATCATCGACCCCATCGGTGTGTACAGTGACGAGTAGCGGGACGGTCACGCTGGTGTCGTATGGCACCTGTACCATTGTGGCGGCACAGATTGGTGGGACCAATGCAGGGACGAGTTATAGCACGGCGGCGACGGTAACCCGCTCGTTCACATCGCGCCGGACACAGACGATTACCTTTGGGGCGTTGAGTGATCAGAATGTGACCGCAGCGGATTTCGCGGTGACAGCAACGAGTGACTCGGGCTTGCCAGTGACATTTACCTCAACGACGAGTGGTACGTGTACGGTCACGAGTAGTGGCACCGTGTCGATCGTGGCTTCGGGTCTGTGTACCATCGTGGCTGCGCAAACGGGTGGGACGAGTGGTGGGGATGTGTATGCGACGGCTGCGACCGTCAGCCAGTCGTTCACCATCCGGACTGGACAAGTGATTACGTTTGCGCAGCCTGCAGATATTGATGCAAGCGCAGGAACACTCACGCTGACAGGGACGACGAGTTCTCCACTATCAGTAACGTATACGTCTTCGACGCCTTCGGTGTGTACGGTGACGTCTGCTGGCGTTGTCACATTGGTAACGTACGGGACGTGTACGATTACCGCTGATCAGGTGGGTGGTGTGTCGGGCGGGGTGACGTACGCTGCTGCTACGAGTGTGACGCGATCGTTCGAGTCACGGCGTGCGCAGACCATTACGTTTGCTGCGTTGACCAACAAAGTCTATACATCTGGTGACTTCAGTGTTAGCGGAACGGCAAGTTCGACACTGCCTGTATCATTTAGTTCGAGCACTCCGAGTATTTGTACCGTCAGCGGGACGACGGTATCGATGGTCACAGTGGGCAGATGTACGATTGTCGCCGCACAACTCGGTGGTGTCTCGGGCGGTACGACCTATGCAGTCGCGCCAACCGTGTCGCAGTCGTTCAATACCCTTGGCGTGCCACAGACCATCACATTCCCTGCAATCCCGAACAAAAAAGACTACGACCTCGACTTTGTGTTGCCAGCAACGGCGAGTTCTGGGTTGACGGTGTCGTATGTGACCAACAATACGTCGGTGTGTACGATAACGCCACAGCGAAAATTACATATCTACGGCATTGGGACGTGTATTGTGACGGCATCACAGGCTGGTGGCACCAGTGCGGGCGTTATTTATGCTGCAGCACCTCCTGCATCACAAACGTTCCAGATTACGGACGAGACACCGACGCCCTCAAAAACGGCGACGGCGACGGCGACCAGGACCAATACTCCGACACAAACAGCAACGAGAACACCCACACCGCCTGGAATTCAGCTCAAAAAGGCAGCCATTGGTGCATCGTTTACGTTGGGTTTGTTGATGAATGGTACGTTGGTGACCTGGGGGATGAACAAGGAATATCAGACGAACATCCCGCCCTGCTGTGGGAGTAAGATTCAGGATATTGCTGTCGGGACCAATTTCGCAGTGGCACTCCGTGACGGGGTGGTGTATGGCTGGGGATCAAATTCGCGCGGGCAGATTACCATTCCCAATTCCGCCAAAAAAGATATCACCGCGATCGCCGCAGGCTATGCCCATGTGATGGCACTCAATAAAAACGGCACCGTGGTGGCGTGGGGGAATAACGAAAGTGGCCAGACGAAAGTGCCCAAATCACTCAAGCTGGTGACGAGCATTGCCGCAGGGCACCAACACTCGATTGCCCTCAAAAAGGACGGAACAATCACTATTTGGGGTCGCAATGACGAGAAGCAGGCGGTGATTCCGGCAGGGTTACGTGGTGTCAAAGGTATATCGGGCGGGTTCGATCACACCATGGTGCTCAAAACAGACGGGACAGTGGTTTGTTGGGGGGCCAATGGATTTGGCCAGAGTCGTGTGCCAGACAACGTCCGCGACATCAAGCAGATTTCGGCCGGATCATACTACTCACTCGCCTTGGGCAATAACGGCACTGTCTATGCATGGGGTCGCAACGACTTCAAACAAATCGAAATTCCCGAGGGGTATCGTGATATCGCCGTCGTTGGTGCAGGGTATGTCAACACCGTCATAGGGTTACGCGATGGACGTATATTGGCAATCGGTGCACCTGAGAACGATGCGCTCATCTCGCGCACACCGACCAAAACGGCCACACCAACCCCATAATTATGTAGGTTCAGCCAAGCCATCGAAGCAAAACGCACAGGGTCGTCGCGAAAGCGACGGCCCTGTACGTGCGACGAGGACCGAGGTACCAGCGGGAAAGAAACACACACCCGCAACTCGATACGCGAATGATCGTGGAGAAAATCGGAAGCGCGCACCGTGGTATGCTGAATGACCGATGCCACTTGCGTGGTATTGTTTTCTCGAGAGCAAAAAGATAGCACGTTGCGATGAGAAAAAGACAGCCTGATACGATGATGAAGACACGCAAAAGAAGTCAGATGGTGCGGAGAATCAGCGCACGAACCAACCTGCGCCGGTTGATGCACGCCCTCCAGCTGATGCTCTGTGCGGTGCTGATGATAGCGTGCGGTAGCACGATGGCAGAACCGGCCGCCGATGTGCGTGAGGAGGGTGGCCGTAGCGCCCTCACGACAGGATTTGACCCACGCCGTGACGGATTTGGATTCGAAAACTATGGTGCCGCAGACGTGACCAATCTGACCGCTGCGGATGTGCACCGGCTGTTTGGAGATGAGGTCTGTGCAAGTATCGATCCGACGTGTACGCTGATTCCACCTGCACGCATTTGGATGGAGACACTCAATACCGCAATGGCCAACGGCCATTGTGAAGGCATGGCGGTGCTGAGCCAGTATTTTTACTTTGGCGTGCTCAAACCGCAACGCTTTGGCAGTACGACAGTTGCCCAACTCACACTACAGGGGAATGAGGAACTTCAGCGCGAAATAGCCTATTGGTGGTCGACACAAGCGACGTACCCGACGCGTGCGCATCACACGATATTGGATGCGGTCGCTGCAATCGATGTGTTGCGCGTTGGGATGCAACCCACGGCGAGCGTCGATGTGCTGTATACCTTGGGAATCTATGCATCCAAAGGACGGGGCGGTCATACGGTGACACCGATTGGGTTGCGCACCATCGATGCGACCCATACCGCAATCGAGATCTACGACAACAATGTCCCCAATACCATCCAAGAAATCATCGTCGATACCGCTACCAACACGTGGCGGTATGAGAGCACGATTCCTGGTGGTTCGACGACTGTCTATGCAGGGGATGCAACGTCCGAGACACTCGATCTGACAGAGACATCCCCGCGGCTGGAGCAACAGATTTGTCAGTTTTGCCCAGGGAATCCGCTCCAGAAGGGGATCGAGGAGCTGACAACGATTTTGTTTTCGTCTGCGCTCCCGGGTACAGCGGCCGATGCACCAGCATACTCGGCATACGTCGAAGACAGCGCAGGGCGACGCAGCGGTATTGTCTTGGGGCAGTCGTACAACGATATCCCTGGGGCACAACTCCATTATCTGCGTGGTGCGGGCGGGCAGTGGTCGGCAAATGGGATGCCCATCATCGAGGTGCCGGTTGCGACCGATGGGGTTGTGCACGTCACCGGTGCGTCGGATAACCCTGTGACCATATCGGCGTTTGGCGCTGGATCGGTGGTGAGTGTACAAAACCTGGCGCTCGACGCGACCATTGCTAGCGCGGTCCGACTTGATCAGAAGCGTGGTCGTGCAGTCGTTGCGAGTGGTCGCGACAGCAACCCGGACGTCGTGGTTGGGTATAGCGATGGTCAGAAAAATGTCGAAACACAGGTAAAACGGATACGCGTGCGCAAAGGCGAAACCGCAGCAATAGAAACCAATCGTGAGACGAATCAAGTCGATGTGCTGGCAACTACACCACAAGATGTCGATATACAAATCACTGTAAAAAAGAAAAACGACAAAGGGCCGCCACAAGAACAACGGGAGCGGAAGCCTGCCGACGCACAGGATTTGGCACCGCTCAGCGATGGGATGGAACCAGCTCCGGTGGTTGATACTGCTCGCCCTCCGCGTGAAACACCGGGCGCTCGCAGGACACCAGGCGGCGCAGGAGATCAGCAACCGAACGATACGCAGCCGGGTGGCCGTAACCCAGCAGAGCGTACACCAAACACCGATGGCGCAGGTGGCAATCCGCCACGCCTGACCCGTGCCGCAGGCAATCGTGCTGATGGAACACCACAGCCGACGCGTGGCCCGGGTAACGGTGGTGAAGCACGACCAACGCGTGGACCGGGTGATGGTGGAGAAGCACGACCAACGCGTGGACCAGGCGAAGGTGGCGAAGTGCGACCGACGCGTGGACCGGGTGATGGTGGCGAGGATCGACCGACGCGTGGACCGGGTGATGGTGGCGAGGACCGACCGACGCGTGGACCGGGCGATGGTGGTGAGGATCGACCGACGCGTGGACCGGGTGATGCAGGTGGTGACCCACGACCGACTCCTGGTCCCGTGGACAATGGTGGGGTCCCGCCGCCTACACGGATGCCATAACTCCGGAATCAAAACAGCCGGGTGCACGTGCACCCGGCTGTTTTCTCATTGGAGAGGGAGGATTATGCGTTGCGGAGGGCGTTGAGCATGAGATCAAGAGGCGGGGTCAAACCAGTCCAGTGTTGGAACGCGATGATGGCTTGGCGGGCGAGCATTCCGAGGCCGTCGTGGGCCTGCGCGCCGCGACTTTTGGCGTCTGCAAGGAGTTTGGTGGGGCGGTAGACCATGTCGTAGACCGTCATTCCCGGTTGTATGTACTCGGCCGCCAGCGGGGATTCGTCGCCATGCCAGCCCAGCGTGGTGGCATTGACGATGAGGTGGGCGGCGCCAATGACTTCTGCGAGGTCGGGTTCATCGGGCGCTGCGTAGGTCAAGATTGGATCATGATCGAGCGACGCGAGGACGTCACCGAGCAACTCCTCGGCTTTTTCGATGGTGCGATTAATAATGGTGATGCGGGCAGCACCGGCATGGGCGAGGGCAAAAGCAGCAGCCCGGGCAGCGCCACTCGCACCAAGGATGACGACTTCAAGGCCTTCGGGATTGAGGCCACACACGTGTGTGACTTCGTCCAAAAAGGCGGGGGCATCGGTGTTGGTGGCACGCAGGCGACCGTCGTCGAGGCGGATGATGGTATTGGCAGCACCGATGAGGTCTGCGATGGCATCGACTTCGTCGACCAAAGGCATGATGGCGAGTTTGTGTGGGAGGGTGACGTTGGCGCCGTACATTTGTGGGGCACGCAATAATTCGATGCGCGCGGGCAAATCGGCGAGTGGTGTGTGCCAGCGTTCGTAGTGGGCATCGAGGCCAAAGTGGGCGAAAGCGGCATTATGCATGGCCGGCGATTTGCTGTGTGCCACGGGATCCCCGATGACACCGGCAATCCGCGTATAGGGAGAAGACATGGAAGGCTCCGAATCTGCTGTTATGGGGCGCAGGAAAGGTATTCTTGCTCGTAGGTGAGGAATTCGTCGTAACTGGCCGCGAAGTTGTGTTGTCCCGGTGCACCACATTTGGCGACGAAGTAGAGGTAGTTGGCAGTTGCATCGGGACGTGCGGCAGCACGCAAAGCGGCCAAACCAGGTGCGCTGATGGGTCCTGGCGGCAAGCCATTTTGGACGCGGGTGTTGTACAAACCTGGCGCGCCGTTTATTTCGTCGATGGTGAGATTGTCGAGTTTTGGCCACCATTCACCGGGCTGACCGAGGATGTACTGGACCGTCGGGTCCGATTGGAGCTTGCCACCGCCGGTTTCGCCGATGTTTTCGGGTTTGAGACGATTCCAAAAAACCGCCGAAATCAGTGCCATCTCGTCTTCGCGGGTGGCCTCACGCTGGATGATTGATGCCATCGTGACGAGGTTGTGGACGGTAACGTCGGGGACTTGGACCTCGCGGTCGATGGTAGCGTATTGTTCTTCGAAGTGGCCGATGAGCAAATCGACAACATCGGTGATGGTGGCTGTTTCGTTGAGGCGGTAGGTATCGGGGAAGAGGTATCCCTCGAGCGTTGCATCGGCGGGTAGAGATTCGAGATAAACATGGCCGGCTTTGAAGCGTGCCCCAGATTGGAATGCGCGGAGCGCCATCGGTTCGGTGATGTTGAGGAATCCTGCTGCACCGACGACTTCAGCGATTTGTTCGAGGCGCATGCCTTCGATGACGGTGATTTGGACTTCTTTGACGCGGGCTTGTTGCAGGGCAATCATGATTTCGTTCATGGTCATGGTTTGCCGGAGCAAAAAGTTGCCCGCTTGGAGTTTGTCATCGAGGTTTTGCATGCGTGCCAGGGCGACGAACAACAACGGTTGGCGGACGAGTTTGAGCTCGGCCAATCGCGCTGCGATGGCGTTGGTGTTTTCGCCGGCTTCGACGACAAATTCGATGGGGGTGTCATCATCCCCACCAGGACGGCGAATTTCGCTAGACAGCAGCATGAAGGCCGCGGTCGCGATGACTGCCAATATCGCAGTAATCAGGAAGAGTGCGCGAAAAAAGCGAAACACCGCTGGCACCTCACAGTCGAACGATTACGGGGTGGGCGTGGGGGATTCTTCGGGTGGCAACGGCGGAATTTCGGTCGCTACCGCACCACCTTCTGCGGTGGCTTCTGGCGTTGCGAGCGGGGTTCCATCAGCCGGGACAGCTCCTTCAGCGGTGGCTGTCGGTTCAGGCTCTGGTGTAGCGGTTTTGGCGGGGACGCGGGTAGGAATCTGCATGTCCTCGATAGGCAATTCGACCTCGGGGGGCACAACGAGGGCTTCGTTGATCCAACCGGCGCCGTCTGCCGATCCAATGGACGAGGTGGCCGAGCGCTTGGCACCGAGTTTGATTTTGAACCAAGAGCGATCGGGCGTCGTCGCAAGGTAGAAAATCTCGTCGTCGATGACTACTTGACCGACCACATTGTTCGCCTGGATGGCAGGCTGGTCCCGCACATTCCCAGGATTGATGATGACGCCGGGGATGTCGCCGAGCGCGCTCTGCGTGGCAATAACGGTCGCCGTCGGTTCGGTGTTGTCGACGGGTGGTGCGACTGCCCCTTCGTCGATGGGTACTTCGGTGGGTGTGGTATCCACGCCTACAGAGCTTATCTCGCCGCGGACGCGGTCAAAGACGTTGTACGCCAACACGAGCGCGAGGAGGAGGATAATCGTCGATACAGCGGTTTTGAGCAGTTCGATGACTTTGACGGTAACGTTGACGGTCTGCATCTGATCGATGGCGCTCTGG
Organism: Chloroflexota bacterium; assembly: GCA_046051665.1. Classification (GTDB taxonomy): domain Bacteria; phylum Chloroflexota; class Chloroflexia; order Chloroflexales; family Roseiflexaceae; genus UBA965. Next base: position 3,049 of record JBJONV010000083.1, on the reverse strand, counting down.
GCGACACCAGCAATCGATTCACCCCAGGTTGTCTTGGAGCGGTCATCACGGGCGATGCGACGGAGTGCCAGGAGTGCGCGGGTATTGCCGACGACCGAAAGGGAGCGAACGACACTCCAACGGACGTTGCTGTTGGGGTGATTGAGTGCATCGATGAGTGGCTGGGCTGCTTGACGGTCGCCGATTTCGCCGAGGACTTCGGCTGCACGGTACGACATCAACCACGGGTTATCGGGGTGCAGTGCCATTACCAGGGCGGGCACGGCGTTGGAACCCAGTGTCACGAGCTCTTCGGCGGCCTGGATGTGATTCGGATTATCGGGGTCACCTAACGCCTGTACGAGCGACAGACAACGGTCATAGAGGGGACCGGTGACTGGGATCGGAGCTGTTTGTGAGGTGGGTGTGAAGTTATTGAGGAGTTTATCGAGGTAAGCCATCGCCGATGAGCGTCGCGTGCGAGCCTTTTGATCGCGCTTGCGGATGCGCAGCGGTGCCGATTGGCTGGTATCGCTCGGATTCCGTTCGGGAGTAGCACGACGTGGCTCACGTGGGCGTGTATCTTGATCCATGCAACAACTCTATCCTGTCAGTGTGTGTGTTGGGGGATATCAACCATAAAAGTGCTGTAATTGTAGCACTTTCCGTTCATGAGCGTCAACGCACGCCGACCTGAGCGCATCCTGATGCGTGCCGCACCACCGCGCGATAGGCGATAATACGCAGAGACACACAGAGAGGGTCGCGATGACGGGTTTTCTGGGGGATGCAGATATCAGTTCCAATCGGATAGAGGCATTACGTGCCAGTCTGAGCGACTATATAGACCTGACGAGTGCGAACCCGACCACGCAAGGGCAACGCTTCCCTGCCGACATCTTGGCGCGGGCAGCTGCGCCGTACTGGGAGTCACGGGTGTATGCACCGAACCCACGCGGGCTGTTGCCTGCGCGGCAGGCGGTTGCAGCGTATTATGCGCAGCGTCAGCCCGCATTGGTGTGCGATCCAGAGCAGGATATTTTTCTCACTGCGAGTACCAGCGAGGCCTATGTGTTGCTGTTTGGGCTGCTGGCCAATCCGGGTGACAACATCCTGGCGCCGGCGGTGTCGTACCCCCTGTTTGAGTATTTGGCTGCCGTATTCCAGCTCGAATTGCGTACGTACCCACTCGACGAGGCGCGTGGCTGGCGTATCGACCCTTGGCAACTGGGGCGCTTGAGTGACGAGCGGACGCGTGCAGTGCTGATTGTATCGCCACATAATCCGACCGGCGCAGTGGTGCGCAGTGCGATGCCGGTATTGCAGTGGATGGATGTACCGATTATCTGCGATGAGGTGTTTGCAGAATTCCCCTATGCGATAGATGCCGTCCCGCCACTCGCTGCACTGATGCCCGAATTGCCGATTTTTACCTTGAACGGCCTGTCGAAAATGTACGCCCTGCCAGACATGAAGCTGGGCTGGATTGCCATGACCGACGCCGCTCGTGCGCGCTATGGCGAACGCCTCGAGGTGCTGAACGACACCCTCCTCGGTGCAAGCGGGCTCATCCAGACGATGCTGCCGACACTGATGCGCGACGGCGCCCCGTTTGTGGCACACCAACGGGCAGCAATCCGTGCCAACCTGGATGCGGCGTTGACGTTGTTGCGCGACTGCCCGCAGGTGCGGGTACGTCCTCCCGATGCAGGGTATTATGTGTTTATGGAATGCCTGATTGACGACGACGAAGAGTCAGTCGTTTTGTATCTGCTGACCCAGGGCGTGTTGGTATACCCCGGCTATTTTTTCGGTACATCTGAGCGACGCTATTTGGCCATATCGTGCCTCGTCCAGCATGACGTGTTGGTTACAGGGATTACACAGATGTGCGCCGCATTGGCTCGATACCCCACACAGGAGTAGCACATGGCATCACATCAACAAACAGCCGACGAACAATTATTGTTGCCGCCGACCGAGGCACAACCCTTCCATCGCACCGATACCTGGCGCGTGTTGCGCATCATGAGTGAGTTCGTCGCGGGGTTCGAAGAACTGGCCGATATTGGTCAGGCAGTGACGATTTTTGGGTCGGCGCGCGTCACTCCCCAAGACGACATCTACCAGGCCACGGTCGATACCGCGCGGTTGATCGGCGAAGCCGGGTATACGATTTTGACGGGAGGTGGCCCAGGGGTGATGGAGGCGGGCAATCAAGGAGGCAAGCTGGCAGGCGTCGATTCGGTCGGGTTGAATATCGAGCTGCCGTTTGAACAGCACGTCAATCCGTATACGACACGCACGCTGGAATTTCGCTACTTTTTTGTGCGCAAAACACTGCTGGTCAAGTATGCCTCTGCATTCGTCTTCTTCCCGGGGGGATTTGGGACGTTGGACGAGCTGTTCGAGGCGGTCACCCTGGTCCAAACGGGCAAAGTGCGGAACTTCCCCATCATTCTGTACGGTTCAACGTTTTGGAACGGGCTCATCGCCTGGCTCCGTGCACAGCCGGTACAGCAACGGATGTTGAGCGAGGCCGAAGTCTCGTTACTGCAGATTGTCGACACCCCCGCAGCCGTGCGCGACATCATCGTCGGTGCCACCGAAGAACGTATCGCCGCCGAAGCAGCCGCCCGGGCAGCATTGCGCACGGCAACGAAGCGCGACAGTTAGTCTGACCCCGGCTGGTCGGCCTCGATGTCACTGCGCCAATGGGTCAGCCATTCGAGGGCTGCTTCGACACGTGCGGGTGGGATGTGGCGTAGCGATGTGATTTGGAAGACGCGCACCAGCCCAAGGAAGATGCCCAAATAATCGTTGCGTTTGCTGAGGGTGGCCGATACCATGGCGGTTTGGCGAGTGGCGCGCACCAACACCTCCGTCTGGGGGTCGGCCAACTGGGCGTCTTGCGGAGCGTCGCTGTGGCGCACCAGCCAATCGAGCTCGCGCTCGGCCATGAGTTGTTGGCGGGCGAGGGCTGCGGCTTCGTTGGATTGGGTGTAGGCGAGCTCGAGGTTGGTCTGGGCATGCGTGGCGGGTACGACTGCATCGGCCGGACTCGCGCCGT
>JBJONV010000082.1:0-16827 GCA_046051665.1 Chloroflexota bacterium | reverse complement strand
ATGCCATGACGGGGAGGGGCGGGCGAGATGTCTCATGCAATGAGGGTGCGGTGATCCACCTCTCCCGTTTTTCGGGTGAAGCAGAAACCCCTCACCCCAACCGCTTCAACACCTTCGGTTCTGGTTTGGCGGGGCCAGGGCCGGTCGATTTGCGGATGATGAGTTCACCGGGGAAGGTCAGATTCTCGGTATTTTTGTGTTGTATGCGGAGGACCAACGTCTGCAACGCCGCTTCACCGATGGCCAAGCGCGGTTGCCGGAGGGTGGTCAACGGCGGCGTGCTGTACTGCGCCATGTTGATATCATCGAATCCCACCACACTCAGTTGGTCGGGTACGGCGATGTTGTGATGTCGACAGGCCGAGAGCAACCCGATCGCACACGAATCGTTGTAGCAAAACACCGCCGTAGCACCACGTTTGGCGAATGCCGGAGCCGCTGCAAAGCCATTGGCGAGATGATCCGCACGGTCACCAATGAGCACTAGCTCAGGGTCAGGCGTAATCCCACGCTCCATCAAGGCGTCGTAATACCCCGCCACCCGTGGTTTTTGGGAGGCAGGCCGATCGTGCACCCCCAAGTACCCGATGCGCGTGTGGCCCAGATCGAGCAGATGTTCGGTGGCGATTTTGGCACTGCGATAGTCGTCGGCGCGCACCACCAGTACATTGTCTTGGAGCTCTTGCTCGCTGATAACGACCGTGGGGATGTGCAAATCATCAAAGAACTCGTGGTAGCGGGCGGCCATCTGCGAGGCAATCAGGATGATGCCGTCGACGCGGCGTTGGCGCGCACTCGCAACGATTTCTTGCTCACGGCCGACGTCGTTGCGGCTGATTGCGAGCATGATGTCGTAGCCGGCTTGGGCCGCCTGGCGTTCGATACCCTCGACGACACTCCCGACGGATGGGTCACTGATGGTCGACAAAATCAGCGCAATCGTCTGACTCCGCTGGGTACTCAGATTGCGGGCTGCACTACTGGGCACATATCCCATATCGTGCGCGATGGCGATGATGCGTGCCACAGTGGCCGTACCGACCCGCGCGTTGCCTTGTAAAGCGCGCGAGACGGTCGACGGCGAGACGTTGGCGGCGCGGGCAATGTCGTAGATAGAAACCATTTTGAGTTATCAGTTACTAGTTTTCAGATATCAGTGGGAGATAATCAGTGGGAGATAGTAGGGAGTACTGAGTAATGAGGAGTTGGAGTAGGTGGTGGAAACGTCGTTTGTCAGTACACACACAACGAACCACCAACTACTCACTACGAGCTACTAATTACTAATTACTCATCGTCTTGCGGACAATGTCGAGCGTTTGTTCGATGTGATTGCCATCAATCCCGTAGTGCGTGACAGCACGGACGCTGGTCCCCCCAAAGCCACCGACAAGCACTCCTGCAGCGGTCAAATTCTGCATGAATTGCTTCATGTCGCGGCCGTCGGTAATGGTAAAAATCACCATGTCGGTCTCGGTACGGGCCACGTCACAGCTGATGCCGGGGATGGTGTTCAATCCGGCGGCCAAGATTTTCGCATGCTGATGATCCTCGGCCAAGCGATCGATCATCTCGTTCAGCGCCACAATGCCGGCTGCCGCAATCACGCCGGCTTGGCGCAAGCCGCCACCGACCATTTTGCGCAAGCGACGTGCTTTGCTAATGAACGCTGCGTCACCAGCCAAAATCGATCCAATAGGGGCCGACAGGCCTTTTGACAGACAGAACTGCACGGTATCGACATGCTTGGTTATCTCACGCACATCGGCTTTGAGGGCCACTGCTGCGTTGAACAAACGCGCGCCGTCGAGGTGCACCTTGAGGCCGGATTTGTCTGCAAATGCCTTGACCTGTGCCATATAGCTCGGCTGGACGACGATGCCGCCCACGCCGCCGTGTGTGTTTTCGAGGCAGATGAGCCGAGTCAGCGCGGCGTGCAGATTGTCGGGGTCGCGCACCGCACCGGCTAGCGCATCGAGGGGAATCTCGCCCATGGCGGTATTGGGGAGCGGGTGATACGCCACACCACCGAGGACCGATACACCGCCGGCTTCGTGATTGTAGATATGACATTTGTCGCCGACCAGAATTTCGTCGCCGCGACCACAGTGCGCCAACACACCACACAGGTTGCCCATGGTGCCGCTCGAGACAAACAACGCGGCTTCCTTCCCGACTTTGGTAGCGGCAAGTTTCTCGAGGGCGTTGACCGTCGGATCGTCGCCGTACACGTCGTCGCCCAACGGGGCGTCGAACATGGCTTGGCGCATAGCGGGCGACGGATGCGTGACGGTGTCACTGCGCAGGTCAATGATGGTGCTCATGATGGTACTCCTGTGGGTGGATGTGGCTATTATAGTGCTTTTTGGGCGACCCTATTGACAGAAAACCTCCCAATCGCTATAATCGGTTAATCGATTAACTTCCCATCCCACAGTCCCCCAATACCGAGAGCACCATGGTAACGATCAAGCAAGTTGCCGCGCACGCTGGGGTATCGACCGCGACGGTCTCGTATGTGCTCAACGGCCAGGGTTCCATCCCTGCCGACACACAACGACGGGTGTGGGAGTCGGTCGAAGCGTTGCAGTATCAACCGCGGCATGCAGCCCGGTCGATGCGCGGGCGGAGCCACACGTTGGGTGTTTCGATTGCCCATGGCTACGACCGATTGGCTGATCCCGCCGCCGCCGAGATTTTGGCAGGCATGGCAGACGCAGCATCACAACGCGGTCTGGCGCTCTTGCTGATTCCTCGCACCGACAATCCCGCCAAGGGATGTGTGCAGGTCGCCCGGAGCGGCCAAGTCGACGGGGTGGTGGTCTTTGACCCCGAGCACGACGATGCACGCTTGGCTGCGTTGCAGGACGCCGGAATCGCACATGTGTGTATCGGGCAAGTCGGTGCCGTCTGGGTGACCCACGATGTGGCCCAAGGCATGGCACAGGCAGTCCAGCATCTGGTGCACTACGGTCACCGGTTGATTGGTCTGATTGCCCCCGACCCCGAGCTGGTGAGCAGTGACTGGTATGTCGAGGCATACAGTGCGGCGCTCGCGGCTCACGGATTGACCGTTCCTGACGGAGGCGTGTTAGCTGGTGGGCGACGTGAAGCCGACGGTGAAGCCGCGATGGCCGAATTGTTGGCAAGTGAAGCCCCGATTACGGCAGTCATCGCCGCCAGTGACGAACTAGCATACGGGGCGATGCGAGCCATCCGCGACGCTGGGTTGGTGGTTGGTCGCGATGTGTCGGTCATCGGGTTCGACGATTTGCCCCCCGCGGCATATCTGCAACCACCGCTGACGACGATTCGCCAACCACGCTACGCAATGGGTGTAGCGGCGATCGAACTTCTCGAGGCGGCGCTGGTACCCGCGCAAACACATGTCGTGTTGCCGCCCAAGTTGATGGTCCGGGCAAGTACGGGACGTATGGTGATGCACGACAGCTGATTCTTCGGCTGTATGTATAAAAATGATTCGACAACCAATGGAGGATGACGATGGCAGGCATTAAGTTCGATCACGTATGGAAGCGCTTCGGCGACTTTTCGGCGCTCAAAGACCTCAATATCGAAATCGGCGACCAGGAATTCTTGGTCCTCGTCGGTCCTTCCGGCTGCGGTAAAACCACCGCGTTGCGCTGCTTGGCCGGCCTCGAAGAAATCACGGACGGCCACATCTACATCGGCGACCGCGACGTCACCGACATGCCTCCAAAAGACCGTGACATCGCCATGGTGTTCCAGTCCTACGCCTTGTACCCACATATGTCGGTCTACGACAACATGGCGTTCGGCCTCAAGTTGCGCAAGACCCCCAAGGACGAAATCGACCGCCGCGTCAAAGAATCCGCCGAAATGCTGGCCATCGGGCATTTGCTCGACCGCAAACCAAAGGCATTGTCGGGCGGTCAGCGCCAGCGTGTCGCCCTCGGTCGCGCCATTGTCCGCAACCCTGCCGTCTTCTTGATGGACGAGCCGTTGTCCAACCTCGACGCCAAATTGCGCGTCCAGACCCGTGCCGAAATCTCGAAGCTGCACCAGCGCCTCAAGACCACCTTTATCTACGTGACCCACGACCAGACGGAAGCAATGACCATGGGCACACGCATCGCAGTCATGAAGGACGGCGTCTTGCAGCAGCTCGACACCCCACAGAACCTCTATGACAACCCGGCCAACATGTTCGTCGCCGGCTTCATCGGTTCGCCTTCCATGAACTTCTTCGATGCAACCGTCGGTCGTGGCGACGGCGGCTTGGTCGTCGACGCTGGTCCGTTCTCGTTGCCTGTGCCTGCCGACAAAGCCAGCCAGCTCGAGTCGTTCATTGGCAAGCAAGTCTACTTCGGCATCCGCCCCGAGAACTTGCACGACGCCAACTACGTCCCCCGTGGCGTGGACGAAGTCGCCAAGCTCAACGCCAAAGTCACCGTCCGTGAGCCGTTGGGCTCCGAAGTCTATGCCTTCGTCGAAAACGGCGGCAAAGAAATGGTCAGCCGCCTCGACCCACGCACCAGCGCCGCAATCGGTAACGGTATCGATTTGGTCGTCGACATGTCCAAGATGCACGTGTTCGATCGCGACAGCGAAAAAGCCATCATCTGATCTCTGCGCCACCAGAACACCCCCCGTGCACTGCACGGGGGGTGTTTTTTTGTCCAAAAAAAACGACCTACTCCTCGTCGATGACCGGCGCAATCACCAGTGGAATCAGGGCATCACCACTGCGGACACCTTCGATCAACAACGGCGCCCCATCCACGAGCCGGAGCGGTGCGGTATCAGCCGACCATGGTGGCATAAATCCGAGTGCGATGCGGGGATCACCGCGATCGACCAACAGGGCGAGCGGGTTGGGACTGGCCAAATGTCCGATGATGCGAATCAGTCGGTTTGCGTCGTTGTGGGCAACCGTCTGTTCGCGTATGCTCGTGTCGATGTCGCGGATGTCTCGAATGACCAGCGTACTCCCCGCGCCCGTGATGGTGGCGGTCAGTATCAGTGGCGCGTAGCTGAGTCCGTTTTCGATCCGCACCGGTAGTGATGCACGTTGATCAGGGGTGAGCGTCACCAGAACACGCATATCTGATCGTTGTGCGGGCGCGTCCGGGGTGATGACGACCCATTCTGTCAAAAACGGTTGCTGGGGGTCGGCAACATAGACCGCTGCGATGCGTCGCGTGCCCGTCCCCTGCACCTCGTGCAATGCAATGGCATCCGGCGGCCAGAGGCCACAGGATGCCAACAGAATCACGAGTGCAATTGTCAGGCAGATGCGCATGGGACTATTGGAACGCCGCGACATTGCGCTCTTTGAGGCGGCGAAACATCAACATCAGGAGCGGCGCGCAGGTCAACACACTGGCTATCACGCAGAGGATGGTGAAGCCCAAACCGGCCAAAATGAAGCCCGAGCTTAAGCTGCCAGCGGCCGAGGCGATATTGACAGTCAGCTCGACTGCGCCTTGGTAACGACCACGTTCGTTGGGGGCCAAGTTATCTGCGAGCAACGACGAACCGCCGATGTAACACATGTTCCAGCCGACACCGACGAGGAACAGCCCAATCGCGAGCGGCAGGACATCCGTCGACAACGGCGCAATCACGCACCCCAAAATGAGGACGAACGCGCCGGTGGCAATGACCGTATTGCGACCGAATCGGTCAGCAATGGTACCCGTCAAAAACGACAGACCGTACATGCCGAGCGTGTGTGCCATGATGACCAACGAAATATCGGCCAGATTGTGATTGTGGTGCTTCATGTGGAGCGATGTGACTGTCATTACCAGCACCATCATGGCCTGGCCAATCAGCATCGACAAGGCTGCCAGTTGTACACCGTGCAACCGCGCAATGACGCGCAGTTCCCGAGCAGCGGCAATGGGTGCGTCGTCGTCTCTTTTCAGTGCGTCCGAGATGATTCTGCCGATGTCGCGTGGATCCGGTCGCAACAACGTCGTAATCAAAACGCCCGAGAGTGCAAACAACACCGCACCGCCGATCATCGGCCCTGCCAGCACATCAAAGCCAAACATGCCGTTGACGAGATTGCCCAGTGGCGCGACCAACAGCGGGCCGCCGACCGCGCCGACGGTACCTGCAAAGACGACCGTGCTGATGGCACGGGCTCGGTTTTCGGGGAGATTGGCATCAGCCGCTGCATAGCGACTCTGATCGACCGCACCACGTGCACCACCAATCAAAAACAACCCCAGCAAGAACAAGAGAAACGACTCGCTGACAATGGCATAGCCGCCCACTGCCATGCCGAATGCTCCCAAAAAGAAGCCCAGCGTTAACCCAGGTCTGCGGCCGATGCGCTGCATCAGGATGCCAGCGGGGTACGAGGCAATGGCTGCACCAAGCAGGAGCAACGTGCCCGGGACACCGGCTAAAATGTCGCTCCCGCCGAGTTTTGCGCCGATAATCGGATTGACCGTCGCGTTCGAAATCAACGCAGCCGAGCCCAGGCTCTGCGTGATGAACAAAATCTGCGCGATGCGCTGGCCAATCTTCGGTTCGACAATCGGTGCAATGGTCATGTGGACGTCACCTTTCTCTGGTGCATGTTATGGAACGGGAACGATCCAGTACGTCCCGTTGTTGTCGTGTTCGGCGCTCCAGCCAGTCCCTGACGATCCCGTGATATTCCACCACACGAATCCATCTGCCAATATCGGCCCGCTATTGACGGTAACCTCTTCGTCATCGCTGATATACGCAATCACCGTCGCGTTTTTGGAGGGCGAGATACGCACCCGCAACGGATTGACATCGGTATTTTGGATCAATGCACGACCACCCTCACGGAGCACCAGCGGGGTCGGCGTGACGGGGAACGGCGTGTTGGTCGCAAACAATAATTGACTCGAGGCAGCCAAGGTCGGCAAAATCACCGGTGTCGGTTTGGATTTGGTCGGTCGGATGATGCTCGTCGTCGTAAACAAAAAGACCACATAGCCGAGCACCAGCAAACCCACCACAAACGCCGCGTTGAGCGCCCACCGGCGCACATCAATAATCGGGATACTCCCCGTTTTGTGCATCCGCTTGCGTGTTTGATCATAGGCCCGGCGATAGGGCTCGTAATGTTCGTAATAAAACGGGTGTCGTTCGCCGCGGTAGGCGTCGGCAATCCCGCGTTCAAACATCTCGTCGGTGTCCATGTAGCTCCTCAATGAAGCCTTATTATACCGCGTGCATCAGCAGGGAGGAACGCATTTTGGGAAAACGCTTCGCGTCTGGGCGGGACAGGCAGTCCAGACGTAGGAGGAGTGTGGTCGCATCCATTCACTCCACGGTATGCGTCACCGTGCTAGCGCGAAACGGCGGCTACTGCTCCGTTCGGGATGTGCCGATCCTGCACACGCCTAGACATCCCGCCACATCTGGGCAAAAGCCTGACGCGGATCATGGCGGTAGCGCTCGGCATCTATACTCGGCGCCTCACCGGTGCCGACCTGCCAGGTCGGAACCCGCATCAGGGGTGCATTCCGTGTGCCCCGAGGATTGGGATAGAGGACGCCTATTGCACGCCGGTGCGTAAGTACATCCTTCACTGCCTCGTGGTAGCGCACGACGTCTTCGTCAGGGAGCGCCGCAACTGCCAGCTGTTGCTGATGCCAGGGAATCGTCTGCCAGCTCCGTTTCGGGGCATACACGAGCGGTGCGAGTTGCGCGACGACCGGGCGTTCTCCCAACGCCACAACGAGTGCCACCAACACCGCTGCCGGTGTACTCAGGCGGAGCTCATTGCGGCGTGGAATCTCGGGCATGGCACAGTCCACCACGAGGACATCAAACACCTGTGCCAATCGTTCGACGGTCAAGACATGACCCAGCAGGTTGGGACCATCGATGGTTGTCATGAGTGGCGTCTTGGGCGCGACACGACGGATGGTGGTGTGTACCGACTGGAGCCACGCTTCTGCGTTGCGTGGGGTCGTATCTGCCAATCGGCTCCAGCCGTCGGCGATCTGCCAGTGACTAATTGCAGGGTGACCATCGAAGTAGCCGACAACCGTTTGCAGGAGCAGGCGTTGTGCCTCGAGCCACGATTCGGTGGCATACGGGTCAGCCAGATTGAGCGTCTGGAGGCGGCCGCTGATGCGTGCAGGGGTTCCCTGCGTGTTGACGGGTTGGCGCGTACGTCCCGCTAACCAGCCGACAGCATCTGGGCCATTGTGCCAATCAGGCAGGCAGAGTACTCCTGCTTCGCGCACGCTGAGCAGCCCCTGGATAACCCGTAGCCCTGCCTGGTGTGCGCAGTCACACAGCCGCTCGATTGTCTGCATGAGCACTTTGTCGATGTGCCGAGCGCTCGGTTGGAGCAGGTGCCATGGCGGGATGACCTGCACATGACTGATGCCGCACTCCGCATGGGCAGCGTATGCTTCGCGCACCAAGCCGAGATCGAGTGCCTGCCAATCGTGTGCGTCACCGGCAATCTGAAGCGCGGGAGGAGCAGATTCTGGGGTGGTTGTCATGGTTTTGCTTTGGGGCCAGTGCCACGCAGGTACACATCAGGCCAGGGGCGGAAGTCAGTGGTGTATTCTTCGCCAGGCGCATCCTTGCCGCCGCGCTTGATAATGCGGAACACCACCACGTTCATTCCGTCCTTGGCCTTGTCGGTTTGCTTGACTTCCCCCGTGGGGAGTGTCGGATCGTCGACATAGACCGGGTCTTTGGGCGCAGGGGTGGTTCCGGTGATTTTGGGACCGACGACGCGCACGGTCGTGCCGTTTGATACCCCGCGTAGGTTGATATCAAGGATTTGTTCTTTTGCATCGATAGACGTTTCGATCAAGAGCCAGTTGCCCGTATTATTGCGGAACCGGAAGTCGAGTTCGCCCGTAAAAATCGCCGCATCGAGCCCCGGTCCTGCCGCATCGGGGAACGCGAACTCGTCATACCAGCGGATGTAATACGGGTGTGCATGGCGTTCGACAATGGGTAATCCGGCATAAAACGCTGCGCGGAACATCGAAGTCGACACCTGACACACACCGCCACCCCACTCGAGTTGGGTCCGGTTCCCAATGACAGCATACCCTTGGACAAAGCCATTTGCTTCGTCAATCTCACCGACTTCGGTATTGAACGAAAAAACGGCATCCGGTGCAATCAGCACACCATTGATGCGCTTGGCGCCTGCGGTGATATTGGTAATCCGGTAGGCAGCCGAACCTTTGAAGCTACTGCGCCCGGTGCTCAACACATCCGCAAAAGACAGTTTGGCGATCTGGGCCGCGTCGAGTTTTGGTTCGACCGGGATGGTGGGAAGTGCTATGGTGCGGTTTTCTGCATAAAACGCATTCCCGATTGCCTGAACCGCAGCCGCCCGATCCAACAGGAAACCCGTTTTGCCTTCTTGGATGATGGTCGCAACACCATCTACCAAGGCGATGCGCGGCTCGGCACTGCCGCTGTCTATCTGCTGTGCCAAGCGCTCGACCTCGAGGGTAATCGCATTGGCATCGGGGCTGACGGTGATACCGTCGGCAGTTTTGGTCGTGATAATCATCGTCGACAAGCGGTCGCGGTCCCAGGTCCAGGTTTTGTCACCATAGGTGAGCACAAGCGGGGCACTCAGGAAGCGCTCGGCGGTGTCGGCAGATTTGTTGAGTTTGGCGGTATCGCTGATGGTATCGAGCGTGCGGGTGCGGAGCGTCACGGTCATTGTGGTGGCGCTGGCAATTGCCTGGTAGATATCGATCATGCTGTCGTCGATGAGTAATTGGCGACCGGTTTGGGCTGGCAGTGCCTCGGCTTGACCAGTCTGATTGTCGATGAGCAGATCCGCACTGACGATCGGTTGATCGATTTCGGCACTCAGGGTCATCAGATAGCGTTGCATTTTGGGGCCATTGATAACAAACTGCGGACCGACGTCGAGCACACGCATCCAACGCGCCCAGGTCGATTGGAGTTTGGTCCGCAGATCGGAACCGGTGCTGAGCCCAAGCAATGCGTTGTTGGTCTGGCGTATGTCGAGCGACACACCGAGTTCGCTGGCGGTGGGTTGCCAGATACGGTCTTGGTAGACCAAGGTCACTGGCTGCTTCAGGAATCGTTCGTAGCGCTTGGCGACGCGTTCATTGAGCATCACCCGGGTCATTCCCTCGAGACCCTCACCCTGGAGGGATACTCCGGCACCGACCGTTGCTTCGTTGGACGGCAAGAGGTACGGTGTCAACAACACCAACACCAGCACGGCAATGCCGATCCACAACGCCGACATATTTCCGATGGTGATGGGCATCGTCGGTGATGGGGCACGACCCGTCAACCCACCGCCGACAATGCGGCTGGGGGGCTTTGGTGCTTCTTTGGGGAGCAGGTTTGCGGGCGGCGTATACCCACTGCGACGCCGCTCCATGGGACTATACTTCGATACGTACTTTTCGGGCATTGTGTCATCCCGCGCACGATTGACGTGTTGTCTGTACTACAGTATATCGTATCACGGCAGATTCGTCAGCGTTGTGTAGACATAAAAACTACCGAATACGCAAAAAAGCCACCGTGCATGTGAAGCACGGCGGCAGTTTTTAGGAATTCAGCGGATGGCGATGAACGTCCCCGCGGCATCGCGCACCATGGTTTTCACATCGACGATTGCATCGAGGTTGATCGGACCATAGATATGCGGGAAGGTGGGTGCGAGTTGATCTCCTGGCGAAGGGGCCTCCCATTCGAGGCGACTGGTCAGCAAGCCAGTCTCAACCACCAAAGCCAGGAATGTGCCTGGTACGCTCCGATAAAAGGTATTGGCGACTTTGATCATCAATGCATCGCCTGCGGTGCAGTGGATGAAGCCATCGTCTGCGTACGCTTCAGGGAGATACGGCGTATTTTGGGGCCATGTCTGCCAGCGGCTGGCAAGTGCCATGTGATAGATGGTCGACATCGGTTTGCCTCTTTCGGCTACGCGCTAGAACTCACCCATGACGGCTGCGAATGCTTCTCGGCTGGGGCGGAGCTGTGCTTCGGACTGGTATGCAAGTGGTTCATCGATCAAGTGCATCGTCTGTTGCAGGGTGGGTCGGGCTTCGTTGATGTGAATCAAACCCGTCACAAAGACATCGGCGCGGCGTGATTCTTCAAGTAGCTTGATGGCAGCCCAACGGTCTGTCGCGTCGTAGTCGCGGTCGAGTTTGCGCAATTTGATGGACGGACCATCATGCAGTTTGACGATTTGTTCGCTGCCGGGCTCGTAATCGACGACGACTTCTTCGTACGCTTGGATAAATTGAATTTCCTGGATGCGCTCTTCTTTTTCCTTGCCATATGCATAGCTTTTGGAAGAATCATCCTCGTTGTTGAAGGTCACGCAGGGGCTGATGATGTCGAGGACGGCGGTGCCTTCGTAGCTGAGGGCGGCTTTGATGAGCTCGCGCACCTGCTTGGCGTCACCGGCAAACGATCGGGCCACAAAACCACAATCGGCAGCGATTGCTTCGGCGCAGATGTCGATCGGCGGCAACACATTGGTACCGGCATATTTGAGATGCTGGCCGACGTCTGCAGTTGCGGAGTGTTGCCCTTTGGTCAGACCATAGACGCCGTTGTTTTCGACGATATAGACCATCGGTACGTTGCGACGCATCATGTGTTTGAACTGACCAAAGCCAATGCTCCCGGTATCGCCGTCACCCGACACACCGAGGGCAGTCATGCGGCGATTTGCCAGCATCACGCCGGTGCTGACCGACGGCATACGACCGTGGAGCGTATTGAAGCCGAAACTGCGGCCCAAGAAGTAGGCTGGCGTTTTGCTCGAACAACCGATACCACTCATTTTGATGACGGTTGCAGGGTCGAGTGAAAGATCATAGCAGGCTGCAATAATCTGGCTGGTAATGGAGTTATGGCCGCATCCGGCGCAGAGGGTAGACGTGCCACCCTGGTAATCTTGGGTGGTCAGGCCGATGCGGTTGGTTGGTCGTGTCGTCGTAGCAGTCATGAACGTCCTCGTCTATTTCTGTGCTGAAGCACGATGTGCCAGGATGCGATCGGTGATGAAGGTCGCGGTCAGCGGCAAGCCATCACACAGGTTGACCGGTGCCAAGTTGCCCGCATGCTTGGGTGCATGTGCACACAGCAGCTGGAGCATCTGGCTGTCTTGATTGAGTTCGACGACGTAGATTTCGTCGTAGGTCGCCATAAACGCACTGACATCATCGTTGAGGGGCAACGCGCGCAAACGCATGCTGCTCGTCTCGATGCCCTGAGTGCGCAAGCGGTCGCGGGCTTCTTCGATGGCATCGCTGGTCGAACCGTAGCCGATGATGCCCACGGTCGCACCAGCACGGGTGTCGACGACGGGTGCGGGCACATGGTTGCGGGCGGTGTTGAGTTTACGGGTCAAGCGGTCCATGTTGCGCTGCCAGTCTTCGCTGCGTTCGCTGTAGACGGCTTGTTCGTTGTGCCCCGTGCCACGACCCAACCAGCCTGCCCGCGGGTGTTGGTTGCCTGGGATGGTGCGGTAGGTGATGCCGTCGCCGTCGTAGTCACGGTAGCGACCCCATTTGTTGTCGTGGTCTGCCAAAAACTGCTCGAAGCTGGCCGTGTGCAAGATTTTGCCACGATCCATCGGTGCTTCGGGGTATGCGAATGGCTCCGTCATCCAGTTGTTCATCCCCAGGTCGAGGTCGCTAAGCACGATGACGGGTGTTTGGAAGCGCTCGGCGAGGTCAAATGCCGTCCCCGCATAACCGAAACATTCGGTCATATTCCCGGGGAGCAGACAGATGTGCTGGCTGTCACCGTGACCGAGGTAGTAGGCAGACAATATATCGCCCTGCGATACACGCGTCGGCAAACCCGTCGAAGGCCCCATGCGCATGATGTCCCAGATGACGATGGGGACTTCGGCGAAGTGTGCCAAACCACCAAATTCGTTCATCAACGACAATCCCGGGCCCGATGTAGCCGTCATGGCACGGGTGCCTGCCCAGCCTGCGCCGACGATGATGCCGGCAGCAGCCAGTTCGTCTTCGGCTTGGACAATGGCGTAGTTGACTTTGTCGTCAACAGCTGGGCGGAGTTTGGGTGCGTATTCGGTAATTGCATCGACCAAACTCGTCGAAGGGGTAATCGGGTACCAGGCAACGACACCCACGCCACCGACCACCGCACCAATGCCGGCAGCGGTGTTGCCGTCAATCAGAATCTTGCCGGCTGTTTTGTTGAGTGGTGCGACGCGGAATGGGTCGTTTTTGGGCAAATGGGCGACGGTGTGCGCAATTGCCAGGTCGACCATACGCAAGTTGATATCGACGGCTTTGCGTTTGCCGTTGAAGTGGTGCATCAGGGCGTTTTCGATTTCGTCGCGGCTAATGTCGAAAAGCTGCGCCACAACCCCCACATACGACATATTGGTAATGTAATCGCGCAGGTGTTGCGGTGGGGCAATCTCTTTGAGGAGGTCCTTGACGGGTACGGGGTAGTAGATGACGTCGGTGCGCGGCGTGGTGAACTTCATGTCGGCGGGGTGTATACAGACGCCACCAGCCGGCAGTTTGGACAGGTCTTCGTCCGACGTGCGCGGGTTGTAAGCGACCAGAATTTCGGAATATTCGCGGCGCGCGGCATACCCCTGGTGGCTGACACGGATGGTGTACCAGGTGGGCAAGCCCGAAATATTCGATGGGAAGAGGTTTTTGCCGCTGACCGGCACACCCATCTTGAAAATCGCGCGGATTAGGGTATTGTTGGCGGTTTGGCTTCCCGAGCCGTTTTCGGTGGCGACGACCAGAGAAAAATCATTGATGATGGGAATCGACGGATCAATCGTGGGTGCGCTGACGACGGTGTCGTGAGATGTCATGCCAAGCTCCAATGCAGTGCAATTTCGCGGCGTCATTATAGCATTGCTGGGTCATTCTGAACAAAACGACGGTGCACGACAGGATGCACTCATTTTGCGAGGCGTTGGAGTTCCGCCCGCCCGACCATTTCGAGGGCTGCATCGTCGTTGGGTGGATGAGTGATGCCGGCTCGTGCGTCGCGGAAGAAGCGTTCGAGCGGCAAGTCTCGGGTAATTCCAAATCCACCGGCGATACGCAATGCCTGGTCGGTCGCGGTGAGCGCTGCATTGGTCGCCGCGTATTTTGCTGCAGCGATGCGTGGCCCGAGGTGCATGCGTGCATCGGGTTGCTCGCACCAGGTGTCGGCCACATCGTAGAGCAAAGCACGGGCGGTTTGCAGAGGGATGCTCGCTTCACCGATACGATGTTGGATGTTGGGTAATGTTCCGATTGGCTTGCCCAACGCCGTCGGCACGCGCGTATTGGCATAGCGGGCAATACAGTCGACAGCGGCTTGGCCGATCCCCAGGTAGACGCCTGCCAGCGTCAGCGCAAACCATGCCATACCGGTGGGTGGTTCGGCGGGGCTGGTGGCGGCAGCAGATTTGCGTTCGATGAGCCAGGCATCATCGACGGCAACGTCACGATACACGACATCACCGCTCCCGCTACTCCGCAGTGCCAACGCATCACCCCACGTGTCGATAATGGTCAATCCAGGGGTATCGCCACGCACCACGGCATTGGCGGTCCCACCGTGGGGCATCTCGTCGGTCACGGGCAACGCGACATTGGTAATCAGGTACCGCAATACGGGAGCCATACTGACAAAGAGCTTGTGCCCGTTGATACGCCATTGGCGCCCATCCCAGGTTGCGTTGGTGGCAGGGAGGCCACCGCGTGATGGGCTCCCCAGTTCTTTTTCGCTGGCGACCGCGTTGACTAACGCACCATTGGCAACGATATCGCGGCAGATTGCTTCGTAGATGGGAGCTGGGTAGCTGCGCGTTTCGGCAATGCGGCCAATCACATGAACGGTCATGTCGACGGCCATGGCGGTCGAGCCACAGCCCATGGCCAATAGTTCTTGGCAGCGCACCATGTCTGCCAGCGTGGCGCCACGCCCGCCGTACTCGGTGGGCACGACGAATGCAAGGTAGCCGGATTGATGCAATGTGGCATAAAACGACGTGGGGAAGGTGCCGCTCCGGTCATACGAATCTGCCGATTCGGCAAACAGTGTGGCCAGGTCACGGGCGATCGCACACATGTCGCTACGGGCGTGTGAAGGAGTGCGCATATGGAACTCCATTTGGTGGTTTTGGTATAATACTCAGCATGCCACGTCTATGGCATCAGGGAGCGTGTTTATCCATGAGTATATATCAGAATATTCCCAGTGAATATCACGTCGGTACAATTCGTATTGCGCCGAATATCGTTTTGGCGCCAATGGTCGGAGTGACCGATAGTATCTTCCGGCGTATGATCCTCAGCCTCGGTGGTTGCGGCCTTGTCTCGAGCGAGATGACCAATGCTGCCAGCGTCAGCCCGCGGGCACGGAGCCGTCACAATCAGCTCGAATTTCTGCCCGAAGAGCGCCCAATCACCATGCAACTCAGCGGCAACGAGCCCGATTTGGTTGCCCAAGCCGCCAAAACGGTCGAACAATTGGGTGCCGACATCCTCGACATCAATTGTGGCTGTCCATCGCCCAAAGTCACCGGCGGCGGCCACGGTTCGGCCCTCCTCAAAGACCTCTGCAAGATGGAAGCCCTCATCAAGGCCGTCATTGCTGCAGTCCAAATCCCCGTCACCCTCAAATACCGGGCGGGTTGGGATGACAACAGCCTCAATTACCTCGACACGGCTCGGATGGCCGAAGCAGCCGGTATCAAAGCCCTCGCCCTGCATCCACGGACCCGTGCCCAGTTGTATACCGGCACGGCCGATTGGTCACGCATCCGCGAAGTGCGCGAGGTGGTGTCGATCCCTGTCGTCGGGTCGGGTGATGTCAAGGATGCCCACGAAGCACTCCGTCGCCTCGAGGTCTACAACGCCAGCGGCATCATGATTGGTCGCGGTGCGATGGAAAACCCCTGGATCTTTATGCAAATCGCCCAGTTGCGCCGTGGTGAGCCGATGTTTGTCCCTCAGCCGAGTGACAAATGCGACTTTCTGGTGCGCTACATCGAGATGCTCCGCGAAGAACTCGGTGAGCGGCTGGCCCTCAACAAAACCAAACAACTTATCGGCCAGTTTGCGGTCGATTTGCCCTACTCCGCCAAACTGCGCGAGAATGTGCATCGCTCGACGACCCTCGACGAGGCCCGTAATCTCATCGAAGTCTTTTTTGCCCAACATACCGATGCGTCGCTTGCCCCTGCGGTATAACGACACAAATAAGACCCCCGCTGGCACGTGCCGGCGGGGGTCTTTGCGTGATGGGAGCTTACTTGGTCTCGGGGAGTGCCTTGGCGACCATTGGAATAATCAGCACGCCAGCGACAATATGCATTACATTGAACCAGATTGCAGTGGTCACGCCGGCAGCTGCGAATGGTGCAATACCGTAGACGATAAGTCCAATCACCGTCAGATTGACCCACATACGACGGGGATTGGCAGTACGCAATGCGATCAAGCCGACGACCAACGATCCTAAGATCCCGAACATCAGGGTGCTGCCTGCTGCCTGTGCCGCTTCGATGGGCATTTCGGCAGGCATGAGCACGCGGAGCTCTCCACTGATTGCCGTTGCCAAGAAATACACGATGACGTTACCGATTGCTGCAAGGGCTGCGGCGATAGCAGCTGCCTTTACGAGTGCGCGCATGAGATTCTCCTTGTGTAATTAGTTCATTTTCGAACTATATGTAGTACGATACCGTATTATTTTCGTGTTGTCAAGGATGCATACTCGTGCAACAATGAGACAAGCAAACGCATGGGGGATCGTCATGACGGATCAACGCGACGCGTTAGCAACGGCATTATTGCTCTTTGGACC
>JBJONV010000081.1:0-2878 GCA_046051665.1 Chloroflexota bacterium | reverse complement strand
CAACAGGCCATTGAAGTGGCGGAGCAATGTACTCTTGCCTGCGCCGTTCGTCCCCAAGAGAGCGATGCGCTCGCCACGGAAGAGCGTCATATCGACGTCGTTCAAGACAGGGGTGCCCGGAGTGTACGCAAACTGTACCGAGCGACACTCGAGCACCGGTTGTATCTTCTCTGCAGGCATGCTGACCGGGACTGGAACAGTCGGCTGCGGCGGTTGTGCTGTTCGATCGATGCCAGCGACGAGGGCGTCTCGGGTGGTTGCAGTGGACGTGCCACTCCAAATCCCCATACGGGCAGCATATGTCGATAGTCGGAGTGCATAGGATCGCCCAAGGGCACGCTCGGCGTCACCGATGAGAGAACCCGGGGGACCTTCTGCGTGGATGCGTCCTTCGTGGAGCACAATCACCCGGTCTGCATACGTAGCGACCCAGTCGAGGTGTTGTTCGGCAACGATAATCGTTTTTCCAGCTGCGGCGAGTTGTTGCAGGGTGACACCGAGCGCGTCCACTGTCGGTGGATCCAATTGTGCCGGGGGTTCGTCAAAAATAAGCACGGGCGGGTTGAGTGCAAGTGCCGCCGCAATGACCATGCGTTGCTGTTGGCCACCAGACAATTGAAAAGGGGAACGTGTCGCTAGATGTGCTATTTCCATCGTCTGTAGCGCTACGCCGACCCGCTCGCGAATGGCGTCGACCGGGAATCCCAGATTTTGGAGCGCAAAGCCGACTTCGTCAGCGACCGTGTCACATACGCCTGAAATCTGCGTACTCGCCTGACTCAACACGACCGTGACATGCGGTAATAACGCATGCACACTAGCGTCGATTGGTGATATTCCGTCGACCACCGCCTCCCCACTGACCGTGCCACGAAAGAATTGCGGCATAAATCCAGCCAAAAGGGCGCACATGGTGCTTTTTCCTGCACCTGCAGGACCAATAATCGCGGTGACCGTGCCACTCTGTATGGTCAGTGTAATACCAGAGAGCGCAGGTTTTTCCCTGCGGGTATACGTGAAGGAAAGATTCTCTGTCCGTACAACTGCATCGTTCATACCAGATACCTCATCCCCATGTGATATACGATGAGTGCTCCGAGCAGCACCAAACAGAGCGTCCGGGCGATGTGTTGGCGCGTGCTATCAACAAGCACATCCATGCGTGTGGGACGATTTGTGGCAGCAAACGCCCGTAATTCGAGGGCCATCGCGCGTTCTTCGACGTCGACCAATGCACCGACCACCAGTGGCCCAACCAATGGCAGCAACGCACGGATGCGACTGGGTAGTGAGGTGATGACCAAGCCACGTGACTGCTGTGCCTCGAGGATGGCATCGGCACGGAGCTTCATGTCGGGGATGATTTGGAGCGCCATCAGCAAGATAAACTCGATACTCCGTGGCAACCCTTTTTCGGCTAATGCATGCATCAATTGCGCCGTCGGCGTTGACTGAATCACGGTGAACAAGGTCGCTACCAGCGTACAGTATCGGAGAATCAAAACCCCTGCTGCTGCGAGTGCATCGAGACTCACAGTGAAGCCTGCAACGACAATCGGATTGGTGCTCAGATCCGGCACCAAAATGCCGCGAATCACGAGAAGCGATACGGTAATCGGCACAAAAAACAGTGGGAAGCTCCGGGCGATCTGCTGACACCGCCCCGATGTAGTAGTTGTTGCAAGTGCACAGAAAAACACCGCTGCACTCGTTGCAATGGAGGAGCTCAGGTAGGCGCACACGATGAGCAACAATGCCCAGGTAAGCTTGGTCAGCGGATGCAGTCGATCATAGGTGCGTTGCATGCAGGTCAATTCCCCCCAAAAAAAACAGATAACCCCCACGTGTCTGGACACGTGGGGGTACGCTGCGGTTTACTCTGCTTCGAATCGGTCGCGCACACGAACGGGCAAGAGATTAATGATCGCCCATACCATCATGTAAGAAGCCAACTTATCGAACGGGTCTGACACCATGCCTTGTCCCAACGTCGACGTCAATACCGACTGGCCGGCTGCTAAAAAGCTGGCCACCAACACATCGGTTCCCGAACCATTCAACCCACCAGACGTGTATGCCGAGATGGGTGCTGATACCGCTGCGGCTACAATACCAGTCAGAATGCCAGCCAATCCAATATAACCGCCGTTTTTGATCAGCAAAAAGCCCAACACAGCACCGACGAGGGCGACGGCAGCAAACAAAATCTGGTTTGCGGCGAAGAGCGATCCAATGCTGATTGGGGCGCCGTCCTTGTCTTGGATTGCCCAAATATCACCGGTGAATGTATAGAGCGTCAAGACAAATACCGATACGGCGACAAAGAATACCGCCCCCACGACTGCACCAATCCAGGCTGGTGAATTGCTCGTAAACAAGCCGCGCCGCCCAAAAATGCCTGCCATGAGCCCGATGATACCGGCAACGATGGCATAAGGCAGTGCGCCAGGATTGAGGGTCAGTGCCCAGATGACCGTACCCAAAATGCCCGTCACAAAGCCTGCGACGGGGCCGAGCAACGCTCCAACCAGCACCGTTCCGATTGAGTCGAGGTAGATGGGCAATTTGAGGATCGCAACCAATTGTCCGACCGCAATGTTGATGCCGATTGCCAACGCCATCAACACGATGTTCACTGGGCTTGTAAAGGTCTTTCGAATCTGGTTCATAGGACTCCTCTGTCTGCTTGACGCTACTCTGCGCGCTTGGCGCCATCCAGCCATGATGCCCGCAATTGCGCAAATGTACCTTCTATTATGCTTTGCCGTACCTCACGCATCAGGTGCAACAAAAAAGCAACATTGTGGAGACTCACCAAGCGAATGCCAAGTAATTCCTTGGCACGAAAGAGATGATGGATGTAGGCACGCGAGTACGT
>JBJONV010000080.1:0-11863 GCA_046051665.1 Chloroflexota bacterium | reverse complement strand
CCCGGGGCACCGTTTGTGGCTGTGGCAGCAGAACTCGGGGTTACGGCACAGCCGGCGCCCGCACTGTTGCGCGGGCACGATGTGCTCGCCGCAGGGGTACCAGCTGGTCCACAGATCGGTGTGATATTGGCCGCTGCCTACGAGGCCCAGCTCGATGGCGTTCTCCAGACGCACGCAGATGCGTTGGCGTGGCTCCTGGCCTACCGTACGAACGCCGTGCGTGGCTAACAAGAAAGAAGCGTACATGCAGAAAACACTTGCGCCGTTGGGCGTCGCAGTCCGATACATTACCTGGCGCGGGCATCAGATTGCCCTCCACGAAGCCGGGACTGGACCGACAATATTGCTGGTACACAGCATCAATGCGGCTGCGTCGTGCTACGAGATGCGCAAACCATTTGCAGATCTGCAAGATGAATACCGTGTCGTGGCCATTGATTTGCTGGGGTACGGTGATTCGGATCGCCCTGATATGCTCTATAGTGCGGAGCTCTACGCGGAATTATTGGCTGATGTCGCAGGCGTGTTGGGTGGCGTGGCTTGTATCTATGCAGTGTCTCTGAGTACCGCTTTTGCCTGTATGGCTGCGGCGGCGCACCCTGAGTACATCGCGCGCGTGGTGTTGATCTGTCCGACAGGATTGGTCGATTTGCGCGTCAAAGGAACCGTCGGTCGGGCATATCGACTGTTGCATAGTCAGATCGGCGCTGGGCTCTATCGGTTGCTGACTTCACGCGTCAGCTTGCGGTATTTTCTGCGCAGTATGGCGTACCACAATCCTGCTGCCTGTGACGATGCAATGGTCGAGGCGTGTGCGCGGGCAGCACGGCATCCGGGGGCGCGGTATGCGCCGATTTGCTTCCTTACGATGCTCCTCAACGCCGATTTGCACGACGTTCTGCCGCGCATCGCCCAGCCGGTGTTGATTTTGTGGGGGCAACACGCGATGA
Source organism: Chloroflexota bacterium (assembly GCA_046051665.1). Taxonomy (GTDB): domain Bacteria; phylum Chloroflexota; class Chloroflexia; order Chloroflexales; family Roseiflexaceae; genus UBA965. Next base: position 10,913 of record JBJONV010000080.1, on the reverse strand, counting down.
CGACGCCGGTCACCCGCATGCCGGCATTTTTGGCGCTGTTACCGCAGGCGACGGGGCATGTGTTGCCCGGTGCGATGGCGGTACAGGATGAATGTGCGGACGAAGCATCGAGGGTAGTGCGCGGGTTTTTGCAGACAGTAGCAATTTGAAGTGATAGGTGAGTGTGGCGGACGATGAGATGCATGACGCATAGCGGTATTTTCGCCGAAAGGAAGAGATCCATGATTCCTAAAACAATGCGCGCACTCCAGCTGGAGTCGTTTGATGGTCCCGAAGGTTTGCACCTGCGTGAGGTTGCTACTCCGACGCCACGTGCGGGTCAGGTACTGGTCAAAATCCGGAGTGCGGCGGTGAATCCGTCGGATTTGATGTTTTTGCGCGGTCGCTATGGCGTACGCCGCGAACCGCCCACCACGCCGGGATTCGAGGGATGCGGTGATGTGGTTGCTGCGGGTCCGGGCATGGGGTCGTTCCTGGTCGGCCGGCGCGTGGCGCTGGCGACACAGGGTGCGTACGGCAGCTGGGCTGAGTACACTATTGCCGATGCAAGCAGTTGTCTGCCGTTGCGTGGGCGCATCAGCGACGAACAAGGTGCAATGATGCTGGTCAACCCACTGACTGCCTGGGCATTGATCGATCGGGCGCGCCGCGACGGTGTGCGTGGCGTGTTGCTCAATGCGGCCAACAGTGCCTTGGGGCGTATGATGATTCGTACGGCGCAGGCACGCGGGTTGCGCGCGGTGGCGATTGTGCGGTCGCAGACACACGCCGCTGCGTTGCAAGCAGATGGTGCGAGTGCGGTGGTCGTTAGCGAAGCAGACGATTTTGTGGCGACGCTCAAAGAAGCGTGTGCGACGCATGGCTGTGGTATCGGCTTTGATGCGGTAGCAGGCAAGCAGACGGGCCAGATGCTGGCAGCATTACCACGCGGTGCGCGCGTATTGACCTATGGTGCGTTATCGCTCGAGCCGGTGCAGGTCGATGTCGGCACGCTGTTGTTCGGCAATCGCGCTGTCGAGGGATTCTGGTTGACCGAATGGATCAAGCAGCGTGGCATGCTGACGGTGCTCCGGGCCATGTACGACATCCAAACAGCGTTGGCCGATTGTATGCGCACCGACGTGCATGCGACGTATGCATTTGCGGATGCGCCAGCGGGTATCCGGGCCTATCAGGATGCGATGGGCGCAGGCAAAATCGTCCTCAAACCATAGGTTTTGGGAATCAGATGACGAATAATGACCGCACCGGACGAAATGGTCGTCCGGTGCGGTTGGGTTTTCTCAAGACAAAAAACGTTACATGGTGTACACGCTTGGACGACGATTGGCGAGTGACGGGACTGCAGTCCGAATGCGCTCGAGATCTGCCATATCGAGGTTGGCAACGACGACCCCTTCGCCATCGGCGGCTTGGGCGATGACCGTACCCCATGGATTGATAATCATGCTCCGCCCATAGCACATGCGGCCGACGGGGTGTTCGCCCCATTGGGCGGGGGCGATGATGTAGCACTGGTTTTCGATGGCACGGGCCCGTAACAGCACTTCCCAATGGTCTTTGCCCGTAAAGGCCGTGAATGCTGCCGGGACCGCAATGATTTTGGCGCCGGCCAATGCCAACGAACGGTACAACTCGGGGAAGCGGACGTCGAAGCAGATGGTCAAGCCCAAGCGTACTCCGTTGATGTCGGTGGTGACGATGTCTTCACCGGGGATGAGCGAGTCGGATTCGCGGTAGCTGCCGGGCGCAATGTCCACATCAAAGAGGTGGATTTTGCGATACATCGCCACCCGCTCGCCATTGGGGTTGAAGACGAGGCTAGTATTGTAGTTTTTGTGGGGTTGCCCGCTACGCTCGATGAGCGAGCCGCCGTGGATCCAGATGTTGTGGCGTTTGGCAGCTGCCGAAAACGCCTGTGCGGTTTCGCCGTCGATAGCTTCGACGTGCTGTGGCTGCACCTCAGAGCGACCGAGGAAGGTCGTGTATTCGGGTAGCGCCACGAGTTGTGCGCCTTGGGCTGCTGCCTGGCCGATGAGTTCGACGGCACGGGCGACATTGCGCTGGCGGTCTTCTTGGGAGTTGATTTGGACGAGTCCGACGCGCATGCGACGCCTCCTATAGCTCAGTGCTGGGTCAAGGAATGGTTGTATTATGCCAGAAAAAGCAGGTTATTCTGCGTCGGGTTCATCGTCGTGCAACCAGGCAATGGCATCGTGCCGCACCAATACCGTGATTTGGCTGCCCAGCGCAGGCGGATCGCCGAACGGCCAATCATAGCCGAAGCAGGCGGTGCTTCCGGGTAGGCACAGCGTCAGATGCGGCCACGGTGGGCGCAACGTGATGTCCTGTACGGTTGCTGTGACGGTGCTGTGGGGCTGGTTGTGTGCGTCAACGCCGGCTTGGGGGTGGATGTGGAGCTGGGTGGCACCAGGCACTAGCGCGGGCAGGCTGGTTGCGATGGCATGAACGGGGACGAAATCGCGCATACCCAAGAGACTCGCGACGAAGCGTGTCTGCGGATCGCGGTAGAGTGCAGCCGGGGTCGCATGACGGAGCATCCGCCCAGCCCGCATAACAATCATCGTATCTGCGATGAGGCATGCTTCGGCGGGGTCGTGGGTCACATACATGCTCGATACGCCGGCCTGTTGCAGGAGCGGCGGGAGTTCGTGCAAAAACCGGTCGCGTAAGGTGCGGTCGAGCGATGCAAAGGGCTCGTCGAAGAGTAATAATCCTGGACTCGGTGCAATACTCCGGGCCAGTGCGACCCGCTGTCGTTCGCCCCCTGAGAGTTGATCGGGTTTGCGCGCCAACAAGTCTGTAATCCCAAAAAGTTCGGCCATGTGTGCGACCCGCTGACTGATGGCATCCCGTGGTTGGCCGTACAGCCCATAGGCGATGTTGGCGGCGACGGTCATATGGGGGAACAGCGCATGGTCCTGGAAGATCAGGCCGATGCCACGCTGGTGCGTCGGTACGGTCGTGATATCGCGATTGTTGTAGGTAATACGACCACTATGCCCTGGTTCGAGCCCCGCAATGATGCGCAACAAGGTGCTTTTGCCGCACCCGGATGGCCCGATGATGGCCATGCGTGCGCCGTGCTCGAGTGTCAACGAACAATCGATAACGGCTGGTTTTTTTGCATATTGATGCGAAATAGCATGCAATTCGAGCATGACCCATCCTCGTCTCTAGTATGTTCAGTATAGCGGAATGGCAGATCGCCACGTGCTACGACCTATCGTCGTAGAAGTGCCTGCGATATAATGACCATATCAAAGAGGAGTAGGTATGGAATCATTCGTCCGTCTGCGTTGGCTCTGGGCTGCAATCGCGCTGGCTATTGGTGTGCGCATCGCGGTGTGGATTGCTGTGCCGCGCACCACGCTCCTGTCGGACGAAGGTGAATACCTGTCTGCAGCGCAATGGCTCGCCTACGGTCGTGGTTTTGCGTGGTACCTCGACTACTTCTGGACGCGTGCGCCGTTGTATCCGTTGCTCGTGTCGTTCATCTTGCGTGCAGGCGGCAACCCGACCTGGGTGGCGGTTGTCCAAGGTGTACTTTCGTTGAGCCATGTGGTGTTGGTGTGGTTGATTGCCCGCCGGCTCTGGCCGCAACACAGCGCCGTCGCCAACATCGCCGCGGTATTGGTTGCAGTGGCATTGCCGTTGGCGACTGCGACGGTGATGGTTCTGACCGAGACGCTGTATCTCACCCTGATGCTGACCATTCTCTGGCTGGCAGTCGGTTTTCGTATCGCACAACCAAGCATATGGCGGGCAGCCGCTCTAGGGATCCTGCTCGCACTCGCTACACTGACACGCGGAATGACCATCGTCTACATCCCCGTGCTGATTCTGTGGATGCGCTATGGTGGAGGGGCCGTCGGCGTCGACCGCGCGCGGGCGACACTCGTCATGCTCTGTGCGTGCGTGGCATTCGTCGCGCCATGGAGCATCTACGCGAGCCGAACCTACGGTGGCGTCGTCCTCGTCGACACCACCGGCGCATATAACCTATTGGTCAGTGCACACGCTGCTGCTGACCCCGCGCAGAGTAGCGTCCGCACCGACGCATTTGTTGCGGCGCTCATTGATGCACGAGCACCAGCACCGGAGCAATCGTGTGCGCCGTTCCCCGGTGTGTTGGCGACGCAAGGAGCACGCCAAGCGGCGATGACGCGTGAAGCGGTGTGTCTGATAGCGGCATACCCGGTAGCATTTGTGCAACGCATTCCAGGGGAGTTTGTGTCGTTTTGGCAAATACGCTATGGCAGTGCAGAGCGGTTCACCAAGGGATTCACGATTGGGAACGTGTCTGCCACGTATGCACGGCTGTTGTTTTGGTTGGATGATGTCTGGTACGTGCTGGTACTATTCCCGGCGCTGGTAGGGTTGTGGGCGATGCGCCGTGATGGTGCGACCCGCAGTCAACACGAAGTCTTTCTGATTTTTGTCCTGATCCCCATTGTGTTGGGTGCGGGGGTATTTAGCATCACGCGCTTTCGTTTGATATTGTTGCCGATGTTGGCCATCGCAGCGGCGGGCTTCATCTCTTTTCTGTGGCAGCGCCGCTGGCGCGAGTTGGTCTCGCCGGGCGCAGGGATAACCATTGCCCTTGCAAGTGTCATTTGGTGCATGGCAGCGACTCCCTGGGTAACGGTATGGCCAGGAGTGGCACCATCGTTTTTTGGACCGTCGCCGTCGGTGCTGTTCTGCAATACATTGGTCACCGAGGCACAGGTGCTACGCGCCAACAGCGATGCATATGCGGCACAACTCTACGCTGATCCATTTATCAATCCGATTCCCCAGCCATTGCCGTTGCCCCTTGATCGTGTCGGCGTCGCCTTGCAGGCGAGCTGGCAGGGGCGTGCGCAGGATGTCGCGGGATTATTGCCGGCCGACGACCCCGAGCTCGTCGAGATACAAATCACCCGGGCAGATGCCTTGCGCACCCTCGGCGATCGTGACGCCGCCAAAAAACTCTTGGGTGATACAAACGTCGATCGCCGCAATCCGGTCGAATGGGCCTGGCAATGGCTCAAACCGGCCCCATCGCGGGAGATTGATGTCGGCAATGATCTCGACTTGGGGTATATCCGGGGTTGTTACCTCGGCGAAGGCGATGCGGTGCTTAATGTCAATCTGCGTTGGTGCAGTGATGGTGCACAGTTCCGCTTCCCCGCGGCGGGCAACGGTGCGACCCAGCGGTTGGCGTTGCGCGTGGACGGTCGCGGCTGGCCGACAGATGTCGTCCCGAGCGGACCTATTGAGGTATGGGTCGACAACCGCATCATTGGTACATTTGCTGCAGATACGCCGCGTGTGCGCGTCGAAGTCATCGATTTGCCGGTGCAACCACAGGGGGGCGACATTGTCATTACCCTGCGTGGTCCGACATTTGTCCCCGACGCCAATGACTATCGTAAACAACGCGGTCCCCTGACCGGGCAGATGCGTCGTCTGATGATTCGCCTCGATTGGTTGACCATCCAATAACACCGTCGGCTATACTACGTTTATGTGATTGGAAAGGAATCGAAATGACCACTCCCGCTCCCCAGAGTGTCCCTACCCGTAGCGAGGCCAATAGCGCCGATACGTGGGATCTGAGTCTGATGTATGCCGATGATGCCGCCTGGAAGCGTGAGCTCGCCACGGTCGACGGCCGCATCGCCAGCATGAATGCCCTCGCAGGTACCATTCACCAGGGTGCCGCTGCGCTGGTGCAGGTCCTCAAAACGCGCGAAACGCTGATGACCGTTGCCCACCAACTGTATATCTATGCACATTGCCGCTACGACAGCGATTCGGGCGATGCGACCGGCCAAGAACTCAATGCCCAGGCGCAGTCGATGGTCGCCAAGGCACAGGCCGCATTAGCATTCGTTGAGCCCGAGATTTTGGCCCTCCCCGAGGCCGAATTGCGTGGTTGGATAGCGACGGATGCGACGTTGTCGCAGTATGCCTACTACTTCGATGTGTTGCTGCGCAACCGCCAACACACCCGCTCGGCTGAGGTCGAGGGTGTCCTCGCGCAGCTTGGTGAAGTCACCTCGGCACCGTATGCGATTTTCAGCATGCTCAACAATACCGACATGACCTTTGGGGCGATTACCGACGAGGCCGGTAATACCGTCGAACTGAGCCATGGACGGTACGGCAAATACCTCGAGAGCAACGACCGACGCGTCCGCAAAGACACCTTCCACACCTATTACAAATCGTTCACTGCCCACAAAAATACGTTGGCTATGACCTTGTCCCAAGGCGTCAAAAGTAACGTCGTCAACGCCCGCATTCGCGGCTACAACAGCGCCGTCGAAGCGGCCCTGGCACCCAATGACATCCCCGTACCGGTGTATCACAACCTGGTCAGCACGGTAAAAGCCAACCTGCCCAAAATGCACCGCTACTACGCACTGCGCAAGAAACTGATGAAGCTGGATGACCTGCGCATCTATGACCTGTACCCACCCATCAACGCGGGCGTCGAGCTCGCTGTCGATTATCGTGAGGGGTGTCAACTCGTTGCTGCTGCGTTGCGTCCGCTTGGGGCAGACTATGCCGCCGCGCTCGACATGGCATACGAATCACGCTGGATCGACGTCTACGAAAACAAGGGTAAGCGCTCGGGCGCCTATAGCACCGGTTCGTACACCACCGCACCGTATATTTTGCTCAACTACCAGAATCGCCTCGACGACGTGTTCACCCTGGCACATGAGCTCGGGCATTCGATGCATTCGTTCTACACCCGCAAAACCCAGCCGTACCACTATGGCGATTACACGATTTTCGTCGCCGAAGTAGCATCGACCCTCAACGAGGCATTGCTGGTAGCGCACCTCCTCAAAACCCGCAGTGAACCCGAAGTCCGCCGCCATTTGATCGTGCAACAACTCGAAGACATCCGTCGCACCTTGGTGCGTCAGACGATGTTTGCCGAGTTCGAGCTCGATATGCACACCCGCTCCGAAAACGACGAACCGCTGACCACCGATGGCCTGACGGAACGCTACTTCCAGATGGTCAAGGACTATCACGGCCCTGCGGTGACCCTCGATGACGAAATTGGCTTGGAGTGGTCGCGTATCCCGCACTTCTACTACAACTTCTACGTTTACCAATACGCGACGGGTATTTCGGCGGCGCTCGCCTTGGCAGATAACGTCGAAAAGGGTGATGCAGCCTCTGTCAAGAACTACCTCGGCTTTTTGAGTGGCGGATCGTCCAAATCATCCATCGATTTGTTGCGTGGCGCAGGCGTCGATATGGCATCGCCAGCACCGGTGCAGGCGGCCATGGATCGCTTCGACTCCCTCCTCGACGAACTTGAGAAGCTCGGATAACACATATTTCTTTTCTGGGCAGGAAAAAACGGCAGAACGCATGCGCGTTCTGCCGTTTTGTTGTAGTACACGATTAGCAGGGATTACAACTGCCTTCGTTCTGCACCACCGGACATGGTGTATCTGAATAGGCGCACCAGACACAATGGCTTTCGGGCGGTGGGATGATGTTTTGGGCGCATTCGAGGCAACGAATCACGCGCTCGACCACGCGTACGCGCATCGTCTCTTGGGATTGGGTGTCACAGTGCGGGCAGGTCAGTGTGGTGGTCAGAACGGGCATCGCGTACCTCCGTGGTGACGTTCACAAGATCGAATCAGTGGTAAGGCTAGTATGGGGCTTCGGTGTGGGAATCGTCACAGCCATGATCCGCATAGGAACAAAACACACAACAATCACCCGCACGGGGTGTGAGTACCTCCCTGCAGTGCGGGCAGGTCCAGCGTTGTACTCATTGATCGGGGGGTATTTCAGTAGTGGTCTGTGTCGCACAACATGGGCACATCATGGTGGCACGAGTCATCTGCATCTCCTCACGATAGCCTACATGTCCCACGAATTATGCCGAACGTTCCATCAGGAATCAGTTTCCATACTCTGCACAAAAGTATACCCTACTCCGATTTCTGATTTCTGCGCTTCCCACGGGTCAATGAATGGCACTCCGGTATCGCGAAAGTCGCGTCGATTACGCGTTACCAATGTCAGGCATGCAGTTGCTGCAATCATACTATCGATGGCAGTGAGTGTCCGTCCAACAGTTCGCAGGTGACGGTGCGTGTCGCCCATGTCACCATCATCTGATGAGTCACGGGAAGAATACGTTTTTCGAATTGTGGGATCAACGCTTCAATGATTGCCTCTGTCGCTGTGTGATGTGCGCCGCTGGGGAGTTTGGCAACCCCACGCATGAGCTCACCGATGGTAATCGCAGTCAAAAAGAGCGATTCGTTTGCTCGTGTATCGACCCACGCAACCACACGGTGGTCGGGGTGCAGCTTCATCAGCTCCGAAATGACGTTGGTATCGAGCAAATACATCACCACGTAGGATCCTCGCGCAGACCCGTTCCATTTCGTTCGATGTCGAGCGGGATACCGTCACCCTGATATGGGCGAAGCAGTTCACGCAGGCATCGCTGCGGCTTACTGAATTTTGTATGCGGCATATGACAACACCACTGCCGTCGCCACACCGTGTTTGGTAACGATGTGGACTTCACCTGCTTCTGCGCGTGCGACCACTTCGCTGAACGTGTTTTTTGCTTCTTGGAGTTGCCAAGAGTGTGACATACGCACATTTTCTCGCGAGACTGTCTAGATGCTTAACCAGTGAATAGACAAAAGAAATCAGGTATCAGTGAGGATAGACTCCATCACTGACACCTGACACCTGTAACCTGTTTCCGTAACCTATCTCGACCGTTCGCGCACGTACCGTTCGAGGTCGCTAGCCAAAATACGCTCTTGGAGCATCGTGTCGCGGTCGCGGATAGTGACCGTCTGGTCTTCGAGGGATTGGAAGTCGACCGTCACGCAGAACGGCGTGCCGATTTCGTCTTGGCGGCGATACAGCTTCCCGATGGCACCAGTGTCGTCATACACGGTGCGCATGTCGGCGTTGAGTTGCAAATCGGTACGGATCCCCTTGGCCATCGCGACCAGGCCTTCGTGGTTGCGCTTGAGGGGGAACACAGCAACCTTGACCGGGGCCAAATGTGGCTTGAGGTGAAGCACCGTGCGGTAGAACTCGTCGACCACTGGTTGTGTGACGCCACGGAGCTTTTTGCCGACCTCGATACTGTCTGCACCCGGGAGTGCCAACATCGATTCGATTTGGGGCAGGTTTTTGCTCAAATCTGCGCTGATGGCATCTGCTTGGGCGATGATGGCATCGCGGTGCTCTGGGTTGAGTTTTTCACTGCGGCTGACGGATTTTTTGTAGGTGTCGAGCGCAGCCTGGATCGCTTCGAGTTTGTCGGCAGTCGGTTCTTTGACCATCTGCTCGTCGTATGCCTCGGAGAGTACTGCCAAGAAGCAGCGACCCACGCCGGCTGATGGCTCGATGACGTACGGCACCACGTGACGATTATTGGGCTGGTCATAGTAGTTCAACTTGGCGACGCTGTCTCGGTTGACACTTACTTTGGCGCTGATGTTGAGGTTCTCTTGATCGCGAGAATGCGAGCCGAGGTCGTAGTCGCTCCGGCTGGCGATACCTTCGATTTCTTCATATCCGAGGGTCGGGTAGTCATACATCAGGTCATACGTACGCTTGGAGTAGTGGGCCAAGCCATCTTTGGGGACGTCGTAGATTTGGATTTTCGAGCGCGGTACACCAATCGATTCCCACCAGGCAAGGCGCGATTCGAGCCACTTCTCGTGCCATTCTTCGTCGCTCCCCGGCATGACAAAGTATTCGATTTCCATCTGTTCGAATTCGCGGACGCGGAACAAAAAGTTGCGCGGATTGATTTCGTTGCGGAACGCCTTGCCGACCTGGGCAATACCGAACGGCAATTTTCGGCTGGTGCTCGAGAGCACGTTCCCGAAGTTGGCAAAAATACCCTGTGCGGTTTCGGGCCGCAGATACGCAAACGACTCGCTGTCGGCGACGGGGCCGACGGCGGTTTTGAACATCATGTTGAACGGTCGTGCTTCGGTCAAATCGCTCGAACCACAGCTGGGGCACTTGCCTTTGATGTGGTCGGCACGCCAACGACCTTTGCAGGCGCGGCAGTCGACGAGGGGATCGTTGAAGGTTTCTTCGTGGCCCGAGTACTTCCAGACCAATTTGTTCATCAAGATGGCTGCGTCGAGCCCTTCCATGTCGTCACGGGCGTAGACATTGGTGCGCCACCAGGAATTGATGATGTTGTTTTTGAGCTCGACCCCAAGCGGGCCGTAGTCGAACACACCTTGGAGGCCGCCGTAGATGTCTGAACTGGGGAAGATGAAGCCGCGTCGTTTGCACAGGGACGCCAACTGTTCGAGGGATGCTGCCGGCATATGCCTGCTCCTGTCGCTGGGCTTGGGGGCACAAAAAACCCCAAGCGAAATGAATCGCCTGGGGACGCAATGTGTGCGTGGTCCCACCCCAGTTACCGAGCGGGCTCGGTCACTTTTTCTTGATTGTTGATGACTCTGCGGTGCCGTTCGTGGCATTCCTGATCGAGCTTACACCGTTCTCGACTCGCTGGGCAGGTCAGACTCACTACTTTCCGCTTCTTCGTCTGTGGTCGAGTATAGCACGGGAGCAGTCACCGGTGCAAACAGGCGGAGCCCAATCCAGCCCGCAATCAACAGAACCCCAGCAATCGGCATAATCGGCAATCGCTGCGGGACCGCTGGGATGGTCGATGCTGGCTCGGTCGTTGACCGAGACACAGGGGCGAGGTTGCGCTGCGTGCGCGTCGGTGCGTTGCGGACTGCCGTCTGCGTCGCGTGTGGTGCCACGGCGGATTGGATCAATAACCGAGGGCTGGGGAGCAGACGACCCTGTGCGAGCTGGATTGTCACGGTAGCAGTCGGATGCAATCGTTGGGCGGTGCG
>JBJONV010000079.1:0-2585 GCA_046051665.1 Chloroflexota bacterium | reverse complement strand
CGGTGGGCGCGGTCGATTTGGCGGTAGATGTGGCGCGCGTCGATGAAGAGCACCGTGTCGGCCCGGTTGGACTGGGCTTTGCCCTTGTCGAAGAACCATAGCGTACACGGCAGCGTGACGGTATAGAACATGTTGGGGCCGACGGCTACCATGACGTCTACCGTGCGCGCTTCGATGAGTTTCTGGCGGATGTCTTGTTCGCTCGAGCGTGCATCCGATGCCGAATTTGCCATCACAAAGCCGGCGCGGCCGCGTGCCGTGAGGGTCGATGCAAACAGCTGGATCCACAAGTAATTGGCGTTATCGGTTTTGGGTAGGCCGTACGGGAAGCGCCGGCCCGGGCCGACCATGTCTTTGAGGCGGTCTTTGTCGACGGCATTGACATTGAAGGGTGGATTGGCCAGCACGAAGTCGAACGTGCCGGTCGCATCATAGGGGTCGTCATAATAGCTGTTGGTCGTGCCGCCATGGCGTACCTGCCCCTCGAGGCCGTGGATGGCGAGATTCATGCGGCACAGGCGACCGGTGGCGTCGGTTTTCTCGATGCCGTAGATGGCGAGCTCTTTGGATGGGTCTTTTTGGCGCTCACTCACAAAACGGGCCGATTGCACAAACATGCCCCCCGAGCCGCAGGCGGGGTCGAGGATGCGGCCGTGGTAGGGCTCGATGACCTCGGTCAGCAGTTTGACGATGCTGGACGGGGTATAAAACTCACCGCCGCCTTGGCCTTCGGACATGGCGAATTCACCCAAGAAGTACTCGTAGACGCGTCCGAACAAGTCGAAGTCGAGGGAGTCCGGGATTTCGGCGATTTTGCGCAGGAGTTCTTTGAGCATGCCACTGACGAACAGATGGTACGTTTGTGGTAGCACACCGGCCAGTTGGCTGTTTTCGCGCTCGATGGATTTGATTGCGGTGTTGAGCGCTTTGCCCACATCCTGGCCCTCGGGCAGGTTGAGCAGGTAGCGGAACTGGGTTTCATCGGGCAGGTAAATGATCCCTGCGGCGGTATACGGGATTTTGGGGTCCGTGACCATCCGGCGCGAGGAGGACTGGGCTTGGGCGAGTTCGCTCTGCTTCTGCAGGAAGCGTACTTCGGCAAAGCGCAAAAAAACCAGCCCCAATATCGGCGCTGCGTATTCTTGGGCGGTGAGTCCCGAGTTGGCACGGAACTGGTCTGCGGCGATCCACAGGTTCTTTTCGAGCGTCGCGGATGCTACGTCTCTGGATGTCGGGGCAATCCATTTCATAGAGGTGTACTCGTTGTTTCTTTTGTTATGGTGATTTTCATCATACCATAGCGGTCTGCGTGGGGATGTTTCATGATGACGGAAGACGTTCTTGGTTGACTTTTTTCGAAGTGTTCAGTAGATTGGTGGGGTCAACTCCCTCAAACCATGACACAAATCACAGACCAAGGTATTCGTTTTTATTCCCGCGGCGAGTGTATTTTTCGGTGCTACATTTTTCGCATGAAGGAGCATCACATGGAAAAGATTACCCATTTTGGTCGCGCCTATGGGCTTCATCCGCTCATTGCCGCGGTCATGATTGCCGTTGATGTGATGTTGTTTGGACCAGAAGCGGTAACCGGTGGTTTGAGTATTCCGTTGTCGGTCATCGTTGCCGGTGCACTCATGGTTCCCTGTACGCTCATGCAGCGCTACGGCTATAAGGATGATTGGGGTCAGGCAATCGGGAAGAGCATGATTGTCTGCATTCTGACGGCTATTCCTACCGCGTTGCCAGCAATACTGACCGGTGGTGCAGGGCTGCTTGGGGGAGTCGGTTTGCTCACCACTCCGCGAACCATTGAAGCCGGCGAGAAATAGCACCAAAAGATTCGTTGTGATCCACCGAACATCGCTTTCCTCCGCGGTGAACACTCGGTAGGGATGGCGTTTTTCGGGCAGGGAAGGTTATTCGATCAGGGTTCTTCGAGCGGGGTGTATTGCAATACACCCCGCGCAAAGGGCATATGCTACAATCGCCACACCGAATCGGTTTTCCCATGCTGTATGGCGCTGCTTGACAGGCAACGCCGCATCTTCAAGGAGGAAGTATGCTCACACAGGCACAGGTCGATTTCTATCGCGAGCACGGCTACGTGGTGGTCAAGGGTATGTTTACGCCCGAAGAAGCCGCGCGCTTCCGCGCCGAATCGCACGCCGTCATCGAGCGCCTGCAACGCATCGGCAAGACCGATGCGACCTGGGAGTCGGCGCGTGGCGTCACCATGAACAAAACCTCGCTGCTCCACTGCCATAACGTCCAGTTCCATTCGGCACTCCTGTGCAGCCTGATGCTCGACGACCGACTGACGTCGGCAGCGAGCCAGATTATCGGCTCGCCCAACGTCCAATTGCATCACAATAAGCTGTTCATCAAGCCGCCCGAGAAGGGTTCACCCTTCCCCATGCACCAGGACCAGCCATTCTTCCCCCACGATAACGACAGCATGATCGCGGCGGTGGTGCACTTCGACGATGCCCCGCTCGAGAAGGGCTGTATCCGCGTCGTCCCCGGCAGCCACAAAAACGGCCCCATCCCGCACGAGTCCGACGGTGGCTGGCATCTGCCGTTCG
>JBJONV010000078.1:0-5127 GCA_046051665.1 Chloroflexota bacterium | reverse complement strand
CCGGATATGACGTGTCTGAGACGACATGCCATCCATGGGTGGCGGCGAGTGCGGCGGCATGGACGACCGACTCATCGTAGTTCCCGCTGATGCGGATAATCTCGGCACCGTAGGCCGCGATGGCGTCGGCACGTTCCGCCGAGACATTGGCGTGGATAACGATGACACAGCGACAGCCGATTGACTGCGCAGCAGCTGCCAATGCACGACCGTGATTACCATCGGTTGCAGAAATGACGGTAAAGTCGGCAAACAGCGTACGGTGCATGCCGCGGAGCAGATTGGCAACGGCAATCGATTGATTGGGGAACATGCGCAGAATGAGCCTGATCAGGGCGCTCGGTGCACCGAGCGCTTTAAAGCTGGCGAGTGGCGAACGCACCGATTCGTCCTTGACGGCGAGGGAGGCAATCCCCAACGTTGTCGCAAGTCCGGGCAGGGTGACCAGGGGTGTGGGCGTGGGTGCAATACGGTCCCACGGTGCCAGCATCGCACGGCTGCGCTCTGCTTCGGCAATCGACATGATGGCCCGGAGTGCTGCGGGGTAGGCGGTCCGACCCGCTTGTGGGTTGGGGTAATACATAGAACATCCTTTGGCTAGGGTGCGATGCCGAGGCGCATCGCGACAACATCGCACAAGACGCGCAGACCGGCTTCGAGATGGGCTGGATCGGTGTATTCGGCGGGATTGTGGCTGATACCGTCGCGACTCGGCACAAAAATCATCGCACTCGGCGCGATGCGCGCAATCATCTGGGCATCGTGCCCCGCCCCCGAGACCATCGGACGGCACGAGATACCGTGCGCACGAGTGACTTCGGTAATCGTTGCGACCACATCTGCCGAAAACGTCACCGGGGCAAAGCGGGCCAGCACGTCGCAGTGCACCGTCACTCCTTCGGCTTGTGCGTAGTGCTGGAGCAGTTCCTGGAGCTGCGACTCGGCAAGCCGGAGCGCGCCATCATCAGGATCACGGAGGTCAACAGTAAATGTCGCCGTGTGTGGGATGACGTTGATGGCATTGGGGGCAAGATTGTGCATCCCCACGGTCGCAACCGTTGATTCTGTGGCACGGGCAAAAGCCCGCAAATCGGCAATGACTTGGGCTGCCACCACCATCGGATCGTGCCGCAGATGGAGCGGTGTGGTCCCGGCATGATTGGCCTTCCCCGATATCGTGACGCGCTGCCACGAAATGCCTTGGAGAGTATGTACCGCACCAATGGTCACGTCCGTAGCGGCCAAAATCGGTCCTTGCTCGATGTGGAGTTCGATGTATTCGTGGATGGGGATGCTCCCGGGGATACGCGGACCTGCATAGCCGATCCGTGCGAGTTCACTCCCGTAGGTGGGACCGTCGAGCGCCGTCAATGCGTTGACTTCTGCAACAGAAATCCCCCCTGCCACGGCCAGTGAACCGAGCATATCAGGCTGGAAGCGTACGCCTTCTTCGTTGCTGAACGCAACAACCCCGACCGGTCGGGGTGGCGTGATACCGGCTGCGCGGATGGCCCGCAACACTGCCAGCCCAGCCAGCACCCCGTAACAACCGTCATAGGCGCCGGCTTCGACGACGGTATCGATATGCGAACCCATGAGAAAAACAGGCAGGTGCGCGTCTGCAGGTGCAGGCTCGAGGATGCCGTAGATGTTGCCCACCTGATCGATGTGCACGGTCAAATCGAGCTCTCGGAGCCACCCTACAAGTACATCACGGCCGTGCTTATCGGCATCGGTCAGCGCCAAACGGGTCCGTCCGGGTGACGTCGCTGACGCACCGATGGCACCTAATTGTGACAACTGGATGTGGAGAAGCGCTGGGTCGAGGAAGGCGCTCAGTGGCATACGACGTCCTTTCGTAGGGGTATGCGTGTAGAATACTGCATGAATGCACGAAAACAACAACACAAAATGGCACAGTGACGCACTTTTTTTGCGTCTTTGTGCAGAGGAGCACTCGTATGCAGCAGTTTGATGCAATCGATACCGCGATTCTCGACATCGTCCAACACGATGCAACCCTGTCACAAGCCGACATCGGTGCGGCAGTAGGGTTGTCGGCAACGGCGGTGCATCGGCGTATGCGCGGCTACCTCGAACAGGGGGTCATCGAACGGACGGTGGCGGTCCTCGACCCTTCGCGCTGTGGGGTCCCGTTGACCATTGTGGTGACCATCGAGGTCGAAAACGAGCAACTCGACCTGCTCGAAGCGATGAAACGCAGTTTTCTGGCGGCGCCCGCGGTCCAGCAGTGCTATTACATGGCGGGCGAATGGGATTTCGTGCTTGTGGTACAGGTCCGCAACATGGAAGCGTATACCACCTTGACGCGGGAGTTATTCTTCGGCAGCGGCAACGTCAAGCGATTTAAGACGATGGTCGCCATGCAACGCGTGAAAAGTGGGTTAGCGGTGCCGCTTGGCGACTAATGTATGGGATCGAATACTGCCGTGAGTGTCGTGAGGCCGCGGAGCTCTATGCTGGGGCGCCAATGCAGTGGGGCATGTGGGTCGGCGAGGCGCAGGTGGGGGAGTCGTTCCAACAGGATGCGTAACGCAACTGCGCCTTCGAGGCGCGCCAACGGTGCACCGAGACAATAGTGAATCCCATGGCTAAAGGCAAGGTGCTTGGATTCGGTGTGATCGAGGGAATACGCATCCGGGTCAGCAAAGAGATTCGGATCATGATTGGCCGAGCCGAGGAGCAGCTGGATGTGTGCACCGTGTGGGATGTGCACATCGGCAATGGTCAGCGATTCGCGGGCATAGCGATTGACGAGTTGTACGGGGCTGCAGAGGCGCAGGAGCTCTTCGACGGCAGCAGGAATTGCTTCGGGATGCGTCGCGAGGTGGGCGAGATGCTCGGGTTGCTGCAAGAGTGCGGCCAGGCCGTTGCCGATGAGGTTGACCGTGGTTTCGTGGCCGGCAATCAGGAGCAACACGGCAGTACTCATCAGCTCGGTCGGCGACAGCTGGTCGTCGCCGAGGCGTGCCCGCATGAGTTGGCTCAGCAGATCATCGGTCTGGGTGGTGCGTCGTCGACGGATATGACTGCGCATGTAGGCGCTGAGCCGGAGAATGTCGGGATTGAGATACGTAGCGCCGCCCGATATGACGCCTGAATTGATTATGTTGGTCGACCAGCGATGGAACTTCGGATGATCGGCGGCAGGGACTCCGAGCATGTCGGTGATGACCGTCAACGGGAGTGGGAGGGCATAGTCACGGATCAGATCAATCCGCCCGGTCGCGGCGACGGCATCAATCAGATGCTCTGCAATACGCTCGATATGCGGCTGCCATGCCGCTATGCTCCGTGGGGCAAAGGCATCACTGGCCAAGCGTCGTAAGCGCGTATGGTCTGGTGGGTCTGCTTTGAGCATATTGGAGCCGACCAGCCGGCGTAGCACGGTACGCTGGAAAAACGTTGCGGGACCGGCGTTGTACATGTTTTTGACGAGGCGTGGATCGCGTAGGCACTGCAACACATCTGCGGCACGCGTCACGAGATAGACCGAAGCTCCCGACGGGAGCGTGGTCTGGACGACTGGTGTTGTGTTACGCAGGGTCGCATAGATGTCGTAGGGGTTGGCTCGATATGTCGGATCGGCATAAATGGATTGCTGCATGATGATCTCGCAGTGCGTGGCCCAATAGGCTTATGATAGCGGAAAATCTGGTGCATCAACACGCGTTGCACGGACGAGTGCACACCTCATACCGGGGAAGGTCGATTGTCCGTCGCACTGGTGTTTTCTGTACCCCACCGCACACACAAGCAACCGGGGAAAAACCATGCTGTTGTGCCGACTGACCTGGTGGAGCGCGGGCGTAGCTTTTCCCAAAAAAGAAAACGCGGTAGGATAGCCACACCGAGCAATGAGGAGAGGTAATATGGCACGTGCACTGCGAGTGGTACAGGTAGGATGTGGTGGTCGCGCCCAGGCACATCTGGCAGCAATGCAGGCGAGTGGCGTCGTGGACATTGTCGCAATCTGTGATTTGGATGGCGAAAAGCTCCGCGAGACAGCGGATCGGTTTGGGATTGCTGCGCGGTACACCGATATGACCGAGGCGATTCGATCGCACAAACCTGAATTGGTCGACATTGTGACACCCGCGCATATCCGATTGGGTATCGTCGAGGCGGCGGTCGCGGCAGGGGCAGGTGCAGTGCTGATCGAAAAACCGATGGCCTTGAGCAACGCAGAATGTGCGGCGCTGGTGGCTTTGGGGAATCAGCGTTTGATTGCGGTGAATACGCAGTACCGCTGGATGCCACATTGGCAAACGATTTGGAAGCTGTTGCGTGCCAAAAAACTGGGCACGGTGCGGAGCATTCGGGCAAGCACGGGTGTTAACCTGTGGGAGCAAGGTCCGCATGTCTTGGATTTGGCGATGCACGCTGCAGAGCTGAGTGGTTGGGGGGACCCACAATGGGTGATGGCGCAGTGTGCGGGTGAGGAGTTTTTTGGGAGTACGGCAGTCCCTGCAGATACGAGTGCGCTGGTAGGGTATGGCGACCATCGGCTGTGGGTGAATGCCGGTCCGTCGGCACCACCGGTACCGGGTGAATCGGTGATTTGGTATCAGCAGCAGATCGAAATTACGGGTGACCGCGGGCGCATCTGGGTTTCGCTGAATCAAGGCTGGACGATGTGGTGTGACGGGAAGTTTAGCCGCGGGACCACCGGTTGGCCAGCGGATGATGGTGTTGCTCAGCAGGCATTATTTGTGGATGTACGCCAGGCATTACGACGACGGGGAGCGGGATGGCAGACATTCGCGACAACCGTCGAAAACGCTGCAATCCGACACCGCGTGATGGACGCATGTGCAACGGCAGCCAAACACGGTGGCAGAGTGGTCTTGTAGGTCGCAAAAGAACGACGGGCTGCCGGCGCAGCCCGTCTTGGTGACTCCGTGAGCATCTGGGGAAGCGCACAGGAACGGAGGGCGGGTGGTGTCTGTCGCAACATTGCGATAATGCGTCAGCGAAGGAAAAAAGGTACTCTGGTAGGGGTCCGGGTCGATAAGGCGCCGTATTCTCGTGCACCGATGGTCACGACATTCCCGGAATTCAATACGATCGCAGTATTTGCATACCCCGCAGAAAACCCGATGATGT
>JBJONV010000077.1:0-4555 GCA_046051665.1 Chloroflexota bacterium | reverse complement strand
GTGCGTGCCGACAGCCCGACCGTTTGCCCTACGGCCTCGTCGAGTGTCCCCTCGTCGGCGTCCGGTGTCGCAGCGGCGAACTGGAGCCGGAGGCGTGCAAAGGCATTGGCCTGCTCGAGGTCATTGAGGTCACGGCGCTGCAGATTTTCGGTGAGTTGGCGAACCAGGTTGCGTTCGGCTTCGTCGGCAAAAACCAAGCACGGAACGGTCGCTAACCCGAGCTGGAGGGCAGCAGTCCGGCGCCGTAAACCGTACAAAAGCTGGTAAGTACCATCACGCTGCTGCACCACACCGAGTGGTTGCAGGATGCCTTGATCGGCAATGGTCGCCGCCAACCCCGAAACGTCGCCGACGTCTTCACGCAGGGTGGCATGTTCAACGGTTATCTGATTTGGATCGAGATCAATGAGTTGCATGGTGCCTCAATCGTGAGACGGTACGTCTCACCCTAGTATAACAAATGAAAAAGCGCATATGTGGACGTTTGAAAGCTTACACAACGGGAGTGAGTGATTTGTTACGGTCGACATAATCAATGACGGCGAGTGCTTCATCGATATCAACTAGACTCACCAAGCCGAGGTAATCGGAGCCATTGAAGACCGCGGCGACATCGTCTCCCGCGGCACTAATCGTTTGGCGCACCTCATCGAGGGTCATCGTATGTGGGACACGCACAAAGGAACGATTCATAATTGCGGCCACATACTGATCGACCGGCTCTGCCGACAGGGCTTCGAGCACATGTGCTCTGGTCACGATGCCGAGGATCGTATTGCCTTGCATGACCGCAAAATCGGGTTGATACGAAGTCAGAATGAGGTCGACGACGCGACTGGTGCGATCCGCAGGCGAAAGGGTCAACGCCATACGGTTGTAGGCATCACCGACGCGGCGGGTATCGAGCAGACTCCGGGCGCGCGTTTCGCCGCGTTCATTGCCGGCGCTGAAAAAGATAAATAACGCCGTAATTGCGAGGAAAATCTGACCGCTCATCACGGCTATGGTCCCGATGAGCACCGCCACACCTTGACCAATCACGGTCGCATAGGTCGTCGCATTGCGCTCGGACAAGATCATTGCCAAACCAGCCCGCAAAATCCGCCCACCGTCGAGCGGGAACGCAGGAAGCAGATTGAATAGAACCAACATGACATTGGCCGAATACAGCCCGGTCAAAAGCAGGTCGACGGTGGGTGCAGACTCTGGTCCTGGGAAGTTGACGAAGGTCGCAGCCGTGCCCACAAACGGGAGCAGGGCCAGAGCGATGACCACATTCACCAGCGGGCCAGCAATGGCAATCAGCAGTTCGTCGCGGGGTGTTTTGGGAAGGCGGGTGAGGTAGGCGATGCCACCAATCGGCAACAACAAAATCTCGCGCACGGGGATGCCCAATGCGCGGGCGACCAGGGCATGCCCGAGTTCGTGCAGGATGACGCAGGTGAAGAGCAGGATGGTAAGACCGACCCCGAAGGCGATACCCGTCAGACCGTGAGTGCTCCAGATCCAGGCTTCAAAGCCGAGCAGGAGCAAAAACGTGACGTGCATTTTGATCGAAATGTCGCGGATGCGGAGTATAGTAGGTGCCCAATTCATGGCGTGTGCCTTCTTGTACAGACGTCCCTGATGCGTTGACCCGTTTGTCTGTATAGTACCAGAATGTGCACAAGTGGGGATTTTTGCGGTTTTCCAAAATTCTATTTGCATTCCCAGACCGTGGGTGGTATTATTATATTCGTTGCGAGCGCTGCTAGCTCAATGGTAGAGCAACTGACTCTTAATCAGTGTGTTGATGGTTCGAGTCCATCGCGGCGCACCACTCCAAATTCCTCACCAATCGGTGGGGGATTTTTTGTTGTTCAAAAGCAGGCGCTATCACGCAGAGGCGCACGGCAAGATCAGAATGCAGTGATCAGTGTGTAGTTGAAGGGCACGGTCACGCAGGGGCACACAGCAAGTGATCAGTCTGCAGTGATCAGTGTGTAGTTGAAGGGCACGGTCACGCAGAGGCGCAGAGAGAGGGAGTGAGCGGAGCGGTGTGCGGATAGCTGTGTTGGAATGGCGGGCGAGGCCTTCATGCCCCGCGAAGCGGGGTACCTCGCCCGTTACATCTGGATCGGTGTTTTGCCTAGAGCGTCTGGCCGACGTAGTCCTGTGCGCGGAAGAAGTGACCCGTCGTGCCATCGTTGATGAGTACCGGTACGAGCGCACCGGGAAGGACGGATTCGACCGAGTTTGGTGCGTTTGGTCCACCCAAATCGGTACGCAACCAGCCCGGATCGAGCAAATTGATGAGAATCCCGTTGCCCTTGATATGGTTGGCAGTATCGGTGACGAACTTGTCGACCGCAGCCTTCGAGATCGAGTAGGCAATGAGTTGTGGCTGGTCTTGGATGCCAGAGGTGACGTTGACGATGCGACCCCAACCGCGGGCCTTCATGCCCGGGATGAAGCCGTGGCAGATGCGCACCAGAGCGACCACGTTGACGTCGAAGCTTTTGTGGAAGTCGTCGGCTGGGACTTCCAACCAATCGGCCCGGTAGGGCGTCATGATGGCGGCGTTGTTGTAGACAATATCGATCCCCGGTGTCTCAGCAAGCACCTTGGTGATGAGCTCGTCGACATCGCAGCTATCGGACAACTCAGCAGCGACTTGGAGCACCTTCACGCCTTTGGCACGCAATTCTGCGGCTAATGCATCGGTGCCACTGGTTTGACGGCTGTGCAACACCACGTTGCAGCCGTATGATGCCAATCCGCGGCTTACCTGCTGACCAATACCACGACTCGCACCGGTGACGATGGCCCATTTGCCCTGAATATCTGCTTTTTGCATAACAACTCCGCTTTCAAAAGAACACCTGTATTATAGGTGGATTTTGGGTTGCTGTCAGGCGATTTTGACGAACGATCACGCAGAGGCGCACAGCAAGTTTTTAGTGTGCAGGTATCAGTGTGCAGTTGACGGGGGGGCGATCACGCAGAGGCGCAGAGCAAGTTTTCAGTGTGCAGGTATCAGTGTGCAGTTGACGGGGGACGAAACACGCACAAGCGCGGGGTAGGGGGGCAGTAGTGATGTGGCATATGTAGAACTTTCGGTTTCGTTGATGAAGATGACAAGAAAGATTAACTAGCTAGGTGAGGCGTTTTTGACACATAGCTGCATGAGCGTAGTTCGTCGGATGCAACTACAGATTCTCCCATATGAGCTTTTTGATGGAACACAACAGACGAAAGACCCGAAATGAGTAAATATATGACCTTAGTACGCTGATGTATGGGTTTCACATGCATAGAACTAAGATTTGCTCTACCGAACAAATGGCTTGCACAGAGTTTTTGAACTGTTCTGTGGCAGAAACCAAGAAAAACAGTGTAGTAAGGTTCTGTTGATAAAAAACCAAGAAATCATTGTCGAATAATCGACGCAACACCTATTCCGACACTCCATGAAAAGTATCGGAAGTCAACAACAATATGCAATGTCACGTTCTCAATTAGCGTTTGGGGGTCGCAGTTCTGCGCGGAATCGTATTTGTCCGTGCAGGCGTTCGTGTGCGTGTGGCTGTTTTTGTCGAGGTTGGTAGTGGTGCACACATCACACTCGATACCGCACCTGAAGGGCAAATGGTATTCGTGAACTTCGCATCAGTGAATGTTGCTCCAAAAATCGATGCCCCGTATAAGTTTGTGCGTTTCATATTTGCGCCAAAGAAGCTCGCTGATTGCAATTCTGCCGATGCAAAAAACGCATCATCGAGGACTGCATTCTGAAACTTGGTTCCTTTTGCAGACGATTTGCTCAGATTCCCAAATCGCAATATGCTGCCTGTGAAATCGGTACCATCAATAACGGCTGCAGTGAGATTGACCCCGGTGAGATTCATGTTTTGCATGAGTTTTCTTGGAAGCACCGCACTCGTGAGGTTGGCATTAGGGCCAACGATATACCCTTCGATCATTGTAAAACCGTCCGGTAATTGAGGCATTCCTTTAATTTTGCCGCTTCGTACACCTGAGAGTCGCGCACTCGTTAAGTTGACACCTGTCAGTGTTGCCTCAGTGAGGTTGGCGTTGGTTAAATCCGCATCTTCGCCGACAAAATACCCATTCCGCACGACATATCCGATGGGCAGAAATTTAGGTATGCCAGACAACTTCCCAGATTTAATACCGATGAATGTTGCATTGCTAAAATCTGCATTCGTAATTGTCGCACCACCAAAATCAGCATCTTCTAGAGAAGCTAATTCAAAGTTTGATTGTGAGAGAGTTGAACGTGACAGATTTGCTCGCGTAAGATCTGACCCGGTAAAATTCGCTCCCACAGCTGAAAGGCGGACTAGTAAAGCACCACTCAAATCCGTGTTGCTGAGGTTACTTCCGGTGAGAACTGCTCCGGTCAATACTGCATCTGATAAGTCTAGATTGGAAAGGTTTGCGTTGATGATTCGCGCTCCATAGAGGTCGACATTCGGACCGATAAGATACCCTTGCACAATAGAATATCCGGAAGGCAGAAGTGGGACCCCACGTATTTTGTTTGCTGCAATCC
>JBJONV010000076.1:0-75506 GCA_046051665.1 Chloroflexota bacterium | reverse complement strand
AGACGATGGGCCGCAGCGACACCGCCTTTGACCGTGAACGATACCATACCGCCGTACATGCGCATCTGTCGGCCAGCCAACTCGTGTTGCGGGTGGCTCTTCAACCCCGGGTAATAGACGTGCTCAATGGCCGGATGTTTTTCCAGATACTCCGCAATTGCCTGTGCGTTGTGGCAATGTGCCTGCATGCGCAGTGCCAGGGTTTTCACACCCCGCATAATGAGAAAAAGGTCCCACGGGGCGGGCACCGACCCGACGGCGTTTTCGATGTAGCGTAGCTTTTTCGCCAAATCAGGATTATTGGTTACCAACGCCCCACCAATCACATCGCTGTGCCCGCCGTGATATTTGGTCGTGCTGTACGAGACGATATCAGCCCCCAGCGCCAACGGCTGCACCAAGTAGGGCGAGGCAAAGGTGTTGTCGACGACGGTGAGTGCATTGTGGGATTTTGCGATGGCACTCAACGCGGCAATGTCGGCCACGCGCAACATCGGGTTGGTAGGCGTCTCGAGCCACAGCAGTTTGGTGGCGCTGGTGAACGCCGCTGCCACGGCAGCCTGATCGGTTACGTCGACAAAGGTCGTGGTGATGCCGTGATGCGAGAAAATCTTGGTCAGCAAGCGGTGGGTCCCGCCGTAGACGTCATCACTGGCAACCACGTGGTCACCGGGCGAGAGCATGTGCAAGACGGCGGTTTCGGCTGCCAAGCCCGATGCGAACGCCAGTGCATCGCACCCGCCATCGAGGGAGGCCAGCACCTGTTCGAGCGCGGTACGGGTCGGGTTCCCCGAACGGGCATAATCGTAGGGTTGATTACTGCCCACTTCGAACTGCGCAAAGGTCGATGTCTGGTAAATGGGGAACGCCACGGCGCCCGTTTGTGGGTCGGGTTCTTGGCCGACGTGGATGGCTTTGGTGGCAAATCCGACATTTTTCAAATGAGGTTGTTCAGTCATGGTTTTGCTCCGTTCGTAAGCGCTGGGGTGTACCCACGCAAAAATCGTTCCAAAATAGTGCCGTATTGGCGTAATCCTGCGATGCTGGTCAGCTCCTCGTCGCTGGCAATACCCTGCCCATAGGGACCATACTCGATGCATGCCGCTCCGGTATGCGCGTAGTGACGTGCATCGGATGATCCCATCGCCCCACGGAACGCCACGGGTGTGCCGAGCACCTCTTCAGTCATCCTTTTGAGTAATTGCAGGGCCGGATGCGTTGTGGGGGTATCGAGCGGTGATTCGTCGACAATCTGTTCGATGCTGCCCCCTGCGGGCATGAACCCTGTAAGGGTAGCAGTCAGCTGGTCACGGTCGGCTGGGACAAAACGGACATCCAGTCTAACGGTGACCGCATCGGGCACTTTGTTGAAGGCAAAATTGTGTGTCTCTATGCCCGCCACATTGACCGTCGTGACCCACGCATCCGGTGCGGGGATGGGGAATCGTGTCAGCACACGTGCAATGAACTGCTGGGCGTTGAGGAGCGCATTGTCGCCCCGCCACGGGTATGCTCCATGAGCGGTGGTGCCGGGGATGTGACACCGGTACCAGGCAATCCCCTTGGCCTGGTGGACGATATCGAACTGGGTCGTCTCGCCACTCAACACCACATCCGCCATCACCCCTTGGTCCCGCTGATACCGCGTGCCGTCGAATCCGCCCAGTTCTTCGTCGCTGACGATTTGGATCCCGAGCGGATAGGGTGTGTGTCGCGCCGTACGCCGAAAAACGTCCACGAGCACTGCCAGATTGGCCTTCATATCGACCGATCCGACGCCCGACAAGTGGTCACCGTTGATGAGCGCGCGGTACAGCGATGGATTGCCAGGGATGACATCGACATGGCCATTGAGCAGCACCCCAAAGCGCGCCGGCCGGGTAGGGCCAACATATGCCAAGATGCTCCGTGACCCGTTGGATGCGAAGGATTCAATGGTGAAGTCGGCCAACGCCGCAGTCACCAGGTCCATGGCTGCATGGAGCGCTGGGGTGTTGCCTGCGTCGGTTCTCAGGGCGATGAGTTGGGTGGTGAGGGTGAGTGGGTCGGTCATGACAGCCTCAAGCAGTGTTTGCACGGATCACACATGCGGATCAAAGAGGTGGATCACCTGCACTTCGAGATCACGCAGACGCTGTAACTCACTCTGCTCGGTGTATAGCGTCGTCGCTTCGGCGATGCGTGTCAGCCATGCATCACGGAGCCCCGGGCGCGTATACCCCGCCTGTACCCATGTGATATCGGCTTCGAGCAGGGCTACGAGCATGTCGATCGCCGTATACCGGGTCGTCGTCTGTGGCAGGCGGTCACGTTTTGCATCGGGGTAGCTGGTGCCGGCGACGAGCTGTGGTGGTTCGAGGTTGAACATCCCCGCGAGGAGCACGACGGTGCGTTCCGATGGGACAGACAAGCCCATTTCGATGTGTGACACGGCCACGCGTGATACCGCCAGCCGTTCGGCGAGGCGTTCTTGGGTCCACCCGCGCTCGGTGCGCAGGCGCGCGATTTTTCTGCCCAATGATTCGCGAGCGTCTCTCAGGGTCATGTCAGGAATCCCGCTAATTGACTTAGCAGACAAATATGCATGTCTGTAGTATAAATCAATACAGTGTTTCATCGCATATCGAGGTCATCATGGCAAAAAAGCGCGCACTCATCACCGGTATCACCGGTCAAGACGGTTCATATCTGGCCGAATACCTGCTCGAGCAGGGCTACGACGTCATCGGCATGATTCGCCGTTCGAGCACGGTCAACTTCGAACGTATCCATCACATCCAAGACAAAGTCACCCTCGTCGCTGGCGATTTGCTCGACGAAGTCTCGATGATTAACCTGCTCCGCGACCATCGTCCGTCCGAGGTCTACAATCTGGCTGCCCAGAGTTTCGTGCAGACGTCGTTCAGCCAGCCAGTCTTTACGGGTGAAGTGACCGGCCTGGGCGTGACCCGCATCCTCGATGCAGTACGTGTGGTCGATCCCGGCATCCGCTTTTATCAGGCGAGCTCGTCCGAAATGTTCGGCAAGGTGCAAGCGGTCCCACAGACCGAGACCACGCCGTTCTACCCACGCTCACCGTACGGTGTCGCCAAGCTCTATGGCCACTGGATTACCGTCAACTACCGCGAAAGCTACGACATGTATGCGTGTAGCGGCATTTTGTTCAACCACGAATCTCCACGCCGTGGCTTGGAGTTTGTGACACGTAAAATTACCAATGCAGTGGCTCGTATCAAGCTGGGCAAAGACAAAGAACTGCGTCTCGGCAACCTCGACGCCAAGCGTGACTGGGGCTACGCCAAGGACTACGTCCGCGCCATGCACTTGATGCTCCAGCAGGATAGTGCCGACGATTACGTCGTTTCGACCGGCGAGACCTACTCGGTGCGCCGCTTCTGCGAAATCGCCTTCGGGCATGTCGGCCTCAAGTACGAAGACTACGTCGTCATCGACGAGCGCTTCTACCGCCCCGCCGAGGTCGATTTGCTGGTCGGTGACCCAGCCAAGGCCAACACAAAACTCGGCTGGAAGCCCGAGGTGAGCTTCGAACAGCTCGTGACCATGATGGTCGATTCCGATCTGGCCGCAAATAAGTAGGTTACAGTTTACAGGTTACAGGTCTGAGGTGAATGCGTTGCATCGCCTTGGACCTGTTATTTGTTGTGTCATTCGCTACACGAGCGGGCTCGGTGGGTTGAGATGGTAGACGCGGTTGGGTGAACATGCGGGCAATCAACCAGGGGCGACGTACACGTCGCCCGAGATCTGCCCACGTCGCCTGCCATCTCCCCACGACGCCCGCAGAAGCAAACCAATCAGTGCACGGGCGAGCGATAGATTGCCAATGTGTGATGTGTCCCGCGCTGATAACTAGTCTTAACTACTAAAGTTCTCCTACTGATAACTGATATCTGATATCTACTATCTACTCCCTGCTATAATTTCTGCAGAACAGCAACCCAAAAAAGGATACGCAATGAGCAATGCAACGATGCACGGGCTCGTCTATCGCGGCCCACGCGAACGCACGCAGATCGAAGAGGTCGCCGTGCCGTCACCTGCTGCCGGTCAGGTCTTGATGAAGGTCGGCGCCGTCGGCGTCTGTGGCACCGACATCCACGTCTGGCAGGGCGACAACCATCAGATGGAAGGGCCACGCATCCTGGGCCACGAGTTCTCGGGCGAGATTGTTGCACTCGGCGCGGGTGTCAGCGAATTCCGCGTCGGTGAGCGTGTCGTCTCCGAGACAGCGTCGTGGGTCTGTGGCGTCTGTCCCTATTGCCGCGCCGGCCAATACAATGTCTGCCCCACCCGCAAAGGATTCGGTTTTGGTGCCGATGGCGCAATGGCCAACTATGTCCTCAGCCGCCCTGCGATTCTGCACCGTATCCCCGACCGTGTCTCGATGGCGCATGCGTCGATGACCGAGCCAGGTTGTGTGGCGTATAACGCGATTTTTGAGAAAAGCAGGCCCCGTCCTGCCGACCACGCCGTCGTCCTCGGCCCCGGCCCTATCGGCCTGATGTGTATCGCCATGCTCCGAATCGCCGGCGTTGGTCGCATCAGTGTCATCGGACTGCGTCGTGACGGCCATCGCCTCGACCTCGCCAAAACGATGGGTGCTGACGACGTCCTCGTCGCCGACGAGATGGATGCCGTCAAGGCCGTCATCGACGCCGGGGATGGGTTCGGGGCACATTTGGTGGTGGACGCCGTGGGCGTCTCCAAAACCCTCGATCAATCGCTCGACATGGTCCGCCCCAACGGTCAAATCACCAAAATCGGCTGGGGCCCTGCCCCGGTTGGTTTTAGCCTCGATCGGCTCATCATCAAAGCAGCAACCTTGCAGGGCTCGTTCAGCCACCTCCACGGCACGTGGGAACGGGTATTGGCGCTGATGGGTACCGGCCAATTGAACGTCGCACCATTGGTGACAGAGTTTGATTTGCACGATTGGCACGAGGGCTTTATGGCGATGGAAGAATTGACTATCCCCAAAGCGGTCTTGCGCCCCAATGGTTCGGTCGCCTAATACGGAGGGGCTATGCCGCTACACATCGGTCACAATCCCATAGGGCTGGCCGCGTACTCGTTCCCCTGGCGCTGTGGCTTTGCCGGCGCTGGCACTGACCGTGCCTGTCCGCGTCCATACGACGCACATGCACTCCTCGAGCTCGCGTCGTATTACAACATGGCGACCATCGAAATCCCCGTCGACATCATCCGCGATCAGTCCGATACCGGTCTCGCCGAGTTCCGCCGTCGTGCCGACTCGCTGGGTATCGCCATCGTCGTCGACGGCGCGGTCATCGATGAACCGATGCTGACCGCCCTGCTCCCCAAAGCAGCCATCCTGGGTGCCAAGACCGTCCGCGTGATGTTGAGTGGCATGCTCGAAGGCGCACGTGCTTCCTTCCCCGGCGGCTGGGAGCAGCACCTCACACGCCAAATCGCCGTCCTCAAAGCGACGCGTACACAGGCAGAGCACTACGATATCATCATCGCCGCCGAGAATCACCAAGACCTCGACAGTCACGACCTCATCCGCATGTGTGATGAAGTCGGTGGTCGGCACATCGGCGTCACCCTCGATGCCGTCAATCCGTTGGCCGTCGCCGAAGAGCCCATCGCCTTTGCCCGGGCACTCGGTGCACGCATCGTCAATGTCCACCTCAAGGACTACACCATTCATTTGACGAGCGAAGGCTATCGTCTGGTGCGGTGCGCCCTCGGCCACGGGGTCCTCGACGTACCTGCGCTCTTTGCGGTGTTGGCAGACGTCGCGCCACGGGCCACCTGCAATATCGAATTGGCTGCGATCAACGCCCGCCACATCCGTGTCTGGACGCCCGAATGGTGGCAAGGGTACCCACGGACATACAGCCCTACCACGCTCCAACCACTGCTTGCCTATCTGGCCAAACACGTCAGCGGTGCAACAGTCGACTGGCGCACCCCATGGGAACAGGGTGCAGACGCCGTGTCGCTCGGTGCCTATGAAGAAAGCCAATGTGCACAGAGCGTGGTCTACCTACGTTCGTTGATGCCACACCACACAGGGGGTCGTTGATGAGTGCTGTCGCACCGCTGGATTTGTTCAAACTCACAGGCAAAGTCGCCCTCATCACCGGTGCATCCGGCGGGTTGGGTGAAGTGTTTGCCCATACCCTCGCCGCAGCCGGTGCCGATATCGTCCTCGTCGGTCGACGTATCGAGCCGCTCGAGGCACTCGCAATCAGCTTGCGCGAATTGTACGGACGCACAATTACGCCCTACGCGGCTGATGTGACCGATGTGGCACAGATTGACACCATGGTCGCTACCGTCGGGACCGTCGATATCCTCATCAACAGCGCTGGTATCAACCTGCGTAAACCAGCGGTCGAATACCCCATCGACAAATGGGACGAGCTGATGAAGGTCAACTTATCTGCTCCGTTTTATATGGCGCGTGCCTTCGCACCCCAAATGCTCGCACGCGGCTGGGGCCGCATCATCAACATCAGCTCGATGTTGGGTACCGTCGGGTTGGCCGAGCGGGCTCCCTACACAGCCACCAAAGGCGGGCTCATCCAACTCACCCGCACGTTAGCGCTCGAATGGGCCAACCGCGGCGTGACCGTCAATGCCCTCTGCCCTGGGCCTTTTGCCACAGACATGAACATCCCGATCATGAATAATCCCGCTGCGTATCAGTGGTTCATCGAACGCCTGCCTATCGGCCGGTGGGGTGACCTCAAAGATTTGCAAGGGCCGATTTTGTTTTTGTCTTCGGATGCATCCGCATTTATGACCGGCGCTTCAATGGTCGTCGACGGCGGCTGGACCGCACAGTAATACCGGCGCAGTGCGCCAACAGGAGGCTCATATGGCACAGGGATACCGGGTGGTGATGCCCAAAGAATACAGTATCGAAATCCAAGAATTCCGCATCCCCGATGTCGGTCCCGACCAGGTCATGGTCCAGACCGAAGCCTCAGGCATCAGTGCCGGTACCGAGTTGGCCATCTATACGGGCATCCATCAGTGGCTCAAAGACCCCACCAACACCTGGGCCAAGTTCCCCTTTGTACCGGGCTATAGTTCCGTCGGTCGCATCATCGCCGTCGGCAAAAACGTCACCCGCTACCGCGAAGGGCAGCGCGTCTTTGGACCTGGCCGGCACGAAAGCCACGCGGTCATCGATGTCCATGCCGAAACAGAGCTCTTCCCCATCGCAGACCACGTCCCTGCCCCGCAGGCTGCCATGTTGTCGCTGGCACGCTTCCCCTTTACCGCATTGGTACAATCCCAGCGCATCCTCGGCCAGGCAGTCGTCATCCTCGGGATGGGCATGATTGGCCAAATCGCCACCCGGCTGTTTGCTGCATCGGGTGCGTACCCCATCATCGGCGTCGATAGTTTTGCACAGCGTCGCAAATGGGCCGAGCAGGTCTATGGCGTGCGCACAATAGACCCGACGGCCGGCGACGCCCCTGCGCAACTCCAGGCGCTCCTGGGCCGTAAGGCAGACATCGTCGTCGATGCAACCGGTGTACCCGCAGCGCTACAGGATGCGCTCAAATTGGTCGCCGATGGCGGTCAAGTCGTCTTGGTGGGCAGCCCACGTGGCATCATCCAAAACTTCGATTCGTACTGGGACCTGCATGGTCGTTCGGTCACGGTGACTGGTGCACATGGAAGTGCTATCGGAGGAAGCGTCCGCGAGCACTTCCCCTTTACCCGTGATCGTGCCTTGCCGTTGATCGCTCATTATGCCGAAAGCGGCAAAATCGACCTGTCGAACATGCTCACCCACCACGTCCATGCCAGCCAAGCCCACGAAATGTATGACGGTTTGCTCCATCATCGGAACGAATTCTTGGCCGTCACATTGCATTGGGATACGGTGTAATCATGACACATGTGGTCGTCATCTCGGGCGCGGGGAGTGGTATCGGGGCTGCCACTGCGATTCGCTTTGCGAGTGCTGGTTCTACCGTTGTTGTATTGGGTCGACGCCCCGAGGCCCTCAAAGAAACAGCCCTGCAATGCCACGAACGGGCCGTCATCCTCCCCTGCGACGTTACCGACCCGAGTGCGGTACGGGCTGCCGTCGCACACATCGAGTTCCGCTATGGGCATATCGATGTGCTGGTCAGTGCCGCAGGCACCAATCTGCCAGCCCGTACGGTGCCGGAACTGACCGCTACCTCGTGGCAGATGATGCTCGATACAAATCTGACGGGTGCTTTTCATCTGCTCACCGCCTGTGCACCGTTGGTCCGCCTCGCCAAAGGGGTTGTCATCGCGATTGGTTCCACATCTGTGCCACGCCCCAGTGCGCTTGGTGGTGCCGCATACAATGCCGCGAAAAGCGGGTTGACCGCCTTTGTCCGTACCATGGCCCAAGAAGAAGCCGTCCATGGCGTGCGGATGACGATGCTCCAACCGGGTGAGGTAGATACGCCGTTGATCGATAAGCGGCCTGCTCCCGTCAGCGCCGAACGCCGCGCCGCGATGCTCCAGCCTGATGATGTCGCCCAGACGATTCAGTTCATTGCCAGCCTGCCGGCCCGGGCACACATCCCCGAAATGATTCTGACGCCGAGTTCCAATCCGTTCGTCTAACACGCACAGGTGTCGGGAACGTTGACGCAGAGACGCTGTTGAGACACGCAGAGAAGTTGAGAAGGCGTGATGAACGTGCTCTTTCGAGCTCTGCGTGCAGGATGGATGGTGTGTGCGTTTTTTGTAAAAAAAGTGCGGCAGGGAGGATTTCATCATCCATCCCTACCGCAATAAACTACTCATTGCTAATTACTGATTACTACCTACTCACTGATAACTGATAACTGATAACTGATAACTGATAACTGATAACTGATAACTGATAACTTTGCTATCGTCGTGCTACTGCAGCATCCCGTTCTTTGGGCAAATCAAACCACGCGTTATTGCAGACTGCCATGGCATCGGCATCCAGCACGAGGTCGAGTCCTGCGAGCGAATCGGCGAGTTGCTCGGGCCGACTTGCGCCAATAATCGGCGCGGTAATGCCTTCTTGGGCGCGGACCCAGGCGAGTGCAGCATGCGTCAGCGAGATGCCCCGCCCGGCAAAGTAGCGCTGCAACTCTGCCACGGTGTTGTGGACTTCGTCGTTCCAGTAGCGCTTGCGGTAGAGTTCACCCGCACCACTCAGATTGAAGCGTGTGCCGGGCTCCACCGTCCGCTGTGCCGTATAGCGACCCGTCAGCATCCCGCCGGCCAGCGGGTTGTAGGGAATAACCGCGAGGCCATAGGTTTTGGCGACCTGCAAAATCTCGTCTTCGATCATCCGAAAGAGCATGTTGTAGCGCGGTTGCAATGATACAAAGCTACTCAGATGGCGTACATCGCTGGTCCACAGTGCTTGCATAATCTGCATCGCGGGGAAGTTCGAGCAACCGATGTAGCGCACTTTGCCGGCGCGCACCAAGTCCGTCAGTGCTTCGAGGGTCTCGGCAATAGGCGTCTCAGGATCCGGAGAATGGACTTGGTAGAGGTCGATGTACTCCACACCCAAGCGGCGCAGGCTGGCGTCACATGCGGCCATGATGTGCTTGCGCGACAAACCTTCGTTGTTTGCGCCTGGTGCCATCGCACCGCGACACTTGGTCGCAAGGACCAGTTCGTGCCGGTTTTTGCGAGCCTTCAACCACGAGCCGATAAATGCTTCGGTGCGGCCTGCACTACTGTAGTCGCCACCAAGGGGATAGACATCAGCGGTATCAATAAAGGTGATGCCGTGGGCAAGTGCGGTATCGAGGATGGCATGCGACGTCGCTTCGTCGGCTTGATTACCAAACGTCATCGTGCCGAGGCACAGTTCACTGACATGGAGGCCGGTCCGGCCGAAGCGTTTCGTCTGCATGGGTAATCCTTTGTGTGGTCTGCTGTATGGATGAGTGTACACCAGAATGTGGTCGTTTTTTTGCACAAAAAAACGAGTGGAGGCGCACCCTGGCCTCCACTCGAAAGGTGAAAATATAGTTTAGTAGCGGTTGTCGTCGCGTGGTCCGCGGCGAGGTGCGCCAGCACCGAAACCGGGCTTTTCGTCCGATTCGTTGACGCGCAACTGACGACCGGCAACTTCGAGGCCATTGGTGGCCGAAATTACATCTTCGACGTTGTCGACTTCCATCTCGACGAAGCCAAACCCACGTGAACGCTGGGTATCACGGTCGATGACGACACGGGCACTGACAACTTCACCGTGATCGGCGAATGTGTTGCCCAAATCTTCACTCGTCATACGCCATGGCAAATTACCAACAAAAAGCTTGACACGCATTACAACCACTCCCTCTGCCCACCAAATTGGACATCGCGAAATCTATAGATTCCGCCTAAACCGTACCTAGTGCCAATCCGAGGTCTCACCCCACTGCCTGACCGGTCCGCGTATCAACCTTGAACTCACATCCTGCCGGGTGCTACCGTGAACGGAAGGCGGAAGGTGGGACTTCGAAGATGCGTGTCGAAGTTCGATACGTCAATTGACACCCTGATTATATCATGCTTTTGTGAGACAGTGATGATGAACGAGTCCGCACGCGCACTGGGCAGAACTGTATCGTGCGAGAGCGCACAGTATCCGCTCCGATTGTGAAACCATGCGTCGCCCTCCGCGGACGACGCACTGGAGCATCAAAACTACGCACCCAAACGCATCAATAACGCTGCCATATGACGCATCCCATTCCGAAAATCATTCACGCGGATGTTTTCGTTTGGTGCATGGATGCGTGACCCCGAATAGCCGACCCCCAAGGTCACAATCGGCACGCCGATATCATGTGAAAAGAGATAATTCGGCCCTGACCCACCCGACATTGGCCATATCAATGGTTCCCGTCCATAGACTTCTTTGGCCGAGTCTACCAGCGACTGCACCAACGGATGATCAGGTGCCGTGCGCGCCGGTCGGCCTGCACCGACGACGGTAATCTGGATGTCTTGGAACCCAAGTGCATCGAAGTGCGCCCGTAATTGTTTGACTACGTCTTCGGGCTTCTGGTCCGGTACGAGGCGGAAGTCGACTTTGGCGCTAGCGCGCGCAGGCAACACCGTTTTTTGACCGGCACCCTGGTACCCCGATGTAATTCCACAGATGGTGCAGGTCGGCTCAAAGATTTCGCGCCGGCGGAGCTCGACGCCGGAGGCGTTTTTCAAAAACATCGTATTCCCAAACAGCTCTTGCATTTCTTCGTCGCTGTCGGGCAAAGCCGCGAGCAACTCCATATCGCGCGCTGTAGGGGCAATGACCGATTCGTAGAAATTGGGCAATTGGATGCGTTCGTCTTGATTTTTGAGCGTGTTGAGTGCCCATACCAAGCGCCACGCGGCATTCGGCAAAATCGAGCCGGCAATGCCCGAATGAGTGTCGATTTTTGCGGTCTCTACGGACAATTCGAGGTAACAGATGCCACGCAACCCGAGGTAGCTGATAGGCACCCCATCGGCGTTGTGCGTCCCGAATTCCCAGACGCAGGCATCTGCCTTGAGGCGATCGACGTTGGCATGGATGAATGGTGCAAGGTTGGGCGAGGCGATTTCTTCTTCGCCTTCGATGAGGAACTTGATCCCTACCGGCAACTCGCCCATGACGTGTTTGACTGCTGCGATGGCCGCGATACGACTGACCAGTTCACCTTTGTCGTCTGCCACGCCACGCGCTATCAACAGATTGTCTTTGCGGGTCATGGTAAAAGGGTCGCTGTGCCACAAATCGAAGGGCTCAGCGGGTTGGACATCGTAGTGGTTGTAGCAGAGGAGTGTCGTGTCACGCGTTCCTTTGGCTTCGGCATAGACAACGGGATTCCCTGCAGTGGGCATCAATTGGGCGTCGAGGCCGACGGAGGTGAGCAATTCGGCGACGCGCGTCGCGCATGGCTCTACTCCCAGGCCTTGTGCGGCAACACTGGGGATAGCACATAACTCACCGAGCATCCCCAAGAATCGATCGAAGTGTTGGTCGATGTAGGCATCAACACGCTGCAACGGAGTGGTCATCGGTGTGTTCCTCGTCGTGTGAATCTCTTGCGATTGTACACCACAGTGCGCTGTGGGCACGTTTGACGCACACATAGTGATGTTCTACCATAGAGCGTATAGATGATTCACCAAGGGGAGTGCGGTCATGCGGATAGTTGTCACCGGTGCCAACGGGCAACTCGGCCAAGCGGTCATGCGACAATTCCACGGGCTCCACGACCTCACAGGGTTGGGTCATGCCGACATCGAGTTGTCCGACGCACGCACTGCCGATACCATCGCAGCGCTCCGCCCACAGGTCATCATTCATGCGGGTGCAATGACGAATGTCGATGGGTGCGCGCGTGACCCCGATGCAGCGTATGCTGCCAATGCGCTTGGATCACGCTGGGTCGCCCAGGCCGCGGTGCGTAGCAATGCCCGCATGGTGTACATCAGTACCAACGAAGTCTTTGATGGCACGGCAACTACTCCCTATGGTGAATTTGACCGTCCCAATCCCATAAATGCGTATGCGCGGTCGAAGTATGCCGGCGAACAAGCAGCCCGCGAATTGCTCGATCGTCTGTATGTGGTCCGTGTTGCCTGGCTTTTTGGGGGAACACGGAACTTTTTGCGTACTGTTTTACGTCTTAGTAGCGAGCAGTCGTCACTTCGTATGGTTGACGATGAAATCGGTTCACCGACACATGCCGGTGATGTGGCAGCGGCCCTCTGGCAGCTCCTCACGACCGATGCCTACGGCACGTACCATTTTGTGAATCAGGGATCATGCTCACGCTACGAATTAGCCGCCGCGACACTCGCCGCTGCTGGTCGAAGCTCGGTCACACTCGAACCCATGAAGTTGGCAGAGTTTGTCCGCCCGAGTCGTGTTCCGCTGTACACCGCGCTAAACAACTATGTTGGTGCAGCGCAAGGAATCGTGTTTCGGCCCTGGCAAGACGCCGTACATGCATTCGTGCACCGCATCATCGAGGACCAAGCGTGATCGATGTCATCGTGCCAAACTACAATGGTCGCCATCATTTGGAGATCTGCCTGCCCGCACTGCTTTCGCAGTCGCGGATAGCGGATGTTCGTATTACTGTTGTGGACGACTGCTCGACCGATGATTCTGTGACATTTATACGCACGACATTCCCTGCAATCCAGATTATCGCTCTCGCCCAAAATGTCGGATTTGTGGCCGCCTGCAATGCAGCGATCGCCGCGACATCCGGCGAATTTGTGGTGCTCCTCAACAACGATACCGAATGTGATCGCCATTGGTTGGCTGAGCTCGTCGGTGCACTCGAGTCTGCCCCCGAGTACGCATTTG
The DNA here is from genome assembly GCA_046051665.1 of Chloroflexota bacterium. Taxonomy (GTDB): domain Bacteria; phylum Chloroflexota; class Chloroflexia; order Chloroflexales; family Roseiflexaceae; genus UBA965. Next base: position 62,170 of record JBJONV010000076.1, on the reverse strand, counting down.
CTGCAAGCAAACTCATGTTGTTTGATCGGCGTGATATTATTCATTCTGCCGGTGATTTTTATCGAGTTGATGGCATCCCCGGCAATCGTGGGGTCTGGCAAGCTGATGCCTCCGCATACAATCAACGCCAAGAAGTCTTTGGACCATGTGCCGGTGCGGCAGCCTATCGTCGTCGTGCCCTCGCAACACTCACGGTGGACGGCAACGTCTTTGACGCCGATTTGGGGATGTACTGCGAAGACGTCGACCTGAATCTGCGTGCTCGCCTCCATGGGATGCGGACGCTATATGTCCCGACCGCAGTGGTCTATCATCGCCTGAGTGCAACCGGTGGCGGTGCGTTGGCGAGTTATTACTGTGGCCGTAACTTTGTGTTGGTCTGGCTCAAAAACATGCCGACCCCATTGTTTTGGCGGTATCTGCCGGCGATGTTGTGGCAACAACTCAAGATTTTCGGATCTGCGTTGCGACACATCCGTGGCGAAGCGGCCCGTGCACGGCTACGTGGCCAACTCGCGGTTTTCACCAAGTTGGCGGTTTTTTTACGGAAGCGCGCTGCGATTCCGCGTACCGTCGATATCGACACGATGCATCTGACCTTCCCATCGCATGGGTGATCTTGCGATTCCATACTTCCGAGAGGATACGATATGACCACGGCGCACGCACCCCTCCTATCGATTATCATCCCCGCCTACAACGAGCAACTGCGTCTGCCCGGCACATTGGCAGCCATAAAGGCATATGTCGAGCAAACGTCTATTGCCGTCGAAGTATTGGTTGCTGATGATGGGAGTAGTGATGCGACGGCGCAAATCGTCCGCGATGCAGCCACCCAGTGGCCGGCATTGCGCCTCCTGGCGCTTGATCATCGTGGCAAAGGGTTTGCCGTGCGTGCCGGTGCGTTGGCTGCAGTGGGTGAGTACGTCCTGCTGTGCGATGCCGATTTGGCCGTTCCCATTACCGAGTGGGAACGCGTCTATGCCAACTTCATCTTGGGGTATGATGTCGTCATCGGTTCGCGCGAGGGGCAGGGTGCCCATCGTGAGGGCGAGCCATTCCATCGGCATCTGATGGGTCGCGTTTTTAATGGGTTGGTACGCCTCTTTGTGGTGGGCAACTTCCACGATACCCAGTGTGGGTTTAAAGCGTTCCGCAGACCGGTCGCTCATGATTTGTTCCGACGTGCGCGCATATATGGTGACGATGCACCGGTCATCAAGGGCGCCGCAGTCACGGCGTTCGACGTCGAGATTCTCTATCTTGCGGTGATGCGGGGGTATCGCGTGGCAGAGCTCCCCGTGCTCTGGCACTACGGCGAAGAAACCAAAGTCGACCCCATCCGCGATGCCCTGCGCAATCTGCGCGATATCGTGCGCGTCCGCCTCTTTGCCATGCAAGGGCAATATAAACGACTGAATGACCCCCGCGCATAAAAAAGGAGCCACACGGTTTCCCGTGTGGCTCTTTTTTCGCCGCTGTTTTTCTACAAAAACAACACAAACGAAACGCCATTGAACGGAATCGATGCTACCCGTGCGCCAATCGCACCGGTGGCCGTATCGCGTGGCAAGACAGCAATCATATTGTCGTTCTGGCAGGCGACCAATACATAACTCCCATCCGGGCTGAATGCGAAGTTCCGAGGCCACACCCCACCGCAATCGACCACTTCGATGCGCAACAGATTCCCATCGGGCAGAATACGATAGGACGCGATTGTGTTTTCGCCGCGTGTGGTGACGCTCAGGTACTGACCACATGGGCTGATATGAATGTCTGCAACGGTATATTCGCCGATTGGTGTGGCGATGGTCGAGTGCTCCCACAGCGGGCGGAGCGTGTCTTCGGTGTATGCATAGACTGCGACGGTACACGATATCTCGTTGGCGACGTACAAGATATGTTTGCTGGGGTGGAATACCGCATGCCGTGGCCCTGATCCGGGTTTGACTGCGACCGCATGCATGCGACGGAGTTGGTTCGTTGGTTGCTGCACGGTATAAAACACCAACTCGTCGGTGCCGAGGTCTGCGGCTATCACAAAGCGTCCGTCTGGTGTGACCGTCGCGGAGTGGGCGTGTGGGCTGCTTTGGCGTTCGGTGACGGGACCACTGCCGACGTGCTGACGGATGTCGTTCAGCCCTGCGATATCTGCGTTGGTACCAATCCGCAACAGCCCCATATTGCCGGTCCCGTAGTTCGACACCACGAGGTGTTGGGCGTCACGCGTCAGTATGATGTGGCAGGGCCAATCACCACCACTCGGTCGGCGTACGCCGGCGCTGAGTACACCGTTGCGGTAGCTCACCGCGACGACCCCACCGGCGTTGCCGCCACCTGCATACGTTTCGGATACGGTGTAGATCATTTCGCCCTGCCGTACCATATAAGACGGATTGGCGATGCCTGTCAATTGGGCGACAACGGCACATTGACCGCGGCTATCGACGTCCAAGACCTGCAGCCCTGCTGCGCTGGGGTCGGCGTAACTGCCGACAAGAATACGATCCATCACGGGCTCCTTTCGGCGGTGCGCACTTACCAGTTGGTGACGGATCCGTCACGGCGGCGCAAGTGTGGTGCTTCCCAGAACTTCCAAGTGTGTTTTTTGGCAGTCTCTTCGTCGAACTCGATGCCCAACCCAGGTGTCATCGGTACATCAAAGGCCGTGCCATTGAGTTTGGGATGGACGGGGAAGAGCACGTCGACGTCGTTGATGCCTTCGCCGCGGTACAGGTTTTCGCTGGGCGAGACCCGCACTTCGAGCCATGCGAAGTTGGCGACAGCAGCCGACATATGGATTGTCGCTGCCGTACAAATGGGGCCGAGCGGGTTGTGTGGCATCAAATCGATGTAATGTGTTTCGGCCCAGCCGGCGACCTTCATCGACTCGGTAAAGCCGCCCAAATTACAGATGTCGATGCGCGCAAAATCGGTCAAATGGCGCTCGATGTATGGGGCAAACTGCCATTTGGAAGCGAATTCTTCACCGACGGCAAAGGGAATGCCGGTCATCTTGCGGAGTGCTTCATATGCTTCTGGGGATTCATCACGGATTGGCTCTTCGATGAAGTCGAGTGTCCCCTGCGGCATGCGTTGACAAAACGACGCTGTTTCGGCGAGGGATAAGCGATGATGGTAATCGATGCCCAGAGTGAGTTCCGAACCCAGACGTTCGCGGATTTTTACCATGGTCGCAGCGGTGATGCCGATTGTCTCACGCGGTTCGAAGATGTTTTCGCCGTGTGAACGTGGCTGGAGCATGCCGGTGCGGATGACGCGCCAATCGAGGTCCCACAGCATTTGTGCGCTGGCGACGAGCTCGTCTGGGGTGCCGCCGCTGGCCGTGACAAAGCAGGGTACGGTGTCGCGTTGGTGACCGCCCAACAACTGATGCACGGGGATGCCTAATGCTTTGCCTGCGATATCATAGAGCGCAATGTCGATGGCGCTTTGTGCTGCGGTGAGCACACGCCCGCCTTCAAAATACTGGCTCCGGTACAGTTCTTGCCAGATACGACCCATTTGCATCGGATTTTGACCGATGAGGAACTCGCGGAAGTGGTTGATTGCGCCCATCACGGCCAATTCGCGACCGCTGAGGCCAGATTCACCGAGGCCGTAAATCCCTTCGTCTGTTTCGACTTTGACGACCAGTTGGTTGCGATTGCCGACCCAGATGGGATAACACTTGATGTCACGGATGCGCATGGCCTACTCCTCGCTGTGTGTCCAACCAAGCATTCGGTTGGCTTTGCTGCAATCAAAAAAGCCGGCATTCCCGGTCAGGGCGGTTTTGTGAGGGACCGCCGGGTAGTACGTTTTGGCATTGACATCGCTGGTTGTGACGCTGGCAGCATCGGGAGCAACAATGTAAAAAACTTCGTGGCCGCGCCAGGTGACGTTCATGGCTGCGATACATGCACGGGCGGCAGCACGGGGATGGACGTAGCCCCAGACGTGTTTGCGCGCGCCGTCTTTGCCGTCCCAGAATTGGATTGCCTTGGCCCGGTCGATGATGCCGTGGAACCGCAAACTACTAATTGCCACATCGCTCCGACGCCGTGCAAATGCATCACCCTGTTGCTCAAGCACCCATTTTGACTGGCTGTAGGCATCCTGGGCATAACACGGATGTTTTTCATCGAGGGGGAAGTAATCATAGCGCGGTTCTTTGCTAAATACCGCACCGATTGCGTTGATGCTCGAAGCCATGCAGACATGCTGCATCTTGTGGATTTCGGCGGCTAACAAGATGTTGTAGCTCCCGAGCGTGTTATCGCGATAGACGACATGGTCGGGGGCGTTCATTGGTGAGCGGTGTGCGGCGAGGTGAATAACGGCATCACAACCGGTGAGCGCACCAACGACACTGCCGAAATCTGCCGCATCAAAAACCTGCGCTTGTACACCCAAAGGGTTGCCGGTGGTGTTGACCGGCATCGTGCGGTCAAGACTGAGGACGGAGTGCCCTTGTTCTTGGAGCATGGGAATCAACACCCGTGCCAAATCTCCACTACCACCGGTTACTGCGATACGCATGGGAAGTTCCTTTCTGGCGTTATACAACGAGATTGCGCTGGAGGTCCGCTTCCATCGCTAACACACTACTCAAGGCGTCATTCATATGGGCAAGCATCAACAAGCGTGCCTGGGTGGGATTGCGCTCGTGGATAGCTTCGGCAATCAGACGATGATAACGTACTGCACGCTCCGTCATGCCCAGTTCTTGACTCGTCAAGCGGCGCGAGATGACAAACAAATCGTGCATCCCATGGAGCATCTGACGGAGCACGGGATTGTGCGATGCCTGGGCAATCGAACGATGAAAAGCAATGTCAGGACCGATAAAATCGAGGCCACTGACTGCTTGTTGTTCCATGGTGAGCGCCAGTTGCAAGATTTCGGCGAGTTCGGTGTCACTGCCGCGTTCGGCAGCAAACGCGGCGAGTTCGGGTTCAATCAGGCGCCGTGCCTCGGCGAATGCCGTCATGTGATCCATCGACACGGCACTATCGCTACCGAACGTCGATTCTTCGACGCTCGTGCTTATCACGATGACCCCACGACCGTGCTCGATCCGTACGAGCCCTTGTGACTGGAGTGAGCGCAACGCCTCACGCACCGAACCGGTACTGACCGCAAAATCGGAGGCTAATTGGGTAATACTGGGCAGATGGTCACCGGGCTGCCATTCTCCCTGCCGCAGGCGCTGCTGGAGTTCGTTCAGCACCGAACCAAAAATCCTCCCAGAGCGTACGGGGGCTGTTTTGTCTGTGCTACGTGCACGCATGGACAGTCCTCTCTACACGGCCAACCTCATTGTTGGAACGTGAGTTCCCACAATGCGACGTTGTCGCCGAACTCCAGCACATAGACTTTATTGTCGATGGCTGCTGCATCTATCGGATTCTGCAACCCCGTGACGAGTTGGCGTGCGGTCATCGTATAGGTCTTTCCCGCAGGGGTCAGTTGCAATCCCAGCATATCTTGGCCACGATCCTTCAAGGTACCGCCGGCAGCCCCCCAACTCAAAATAACAGCGCTCAGCCCGTTCGCGGGAGATTGCCACGATGCAGGGAAGGCCTGGTCCAAAAAGACCAATCCCAACGGTGAACGATGCGGGGTGAACGACGATAAGGTGCCTCCTTCGTTGGCCGCATTGTGGGCAACGCCATCGCTGGTGCGGTATTCGACGGCGGCTGGCCCTGCATTGACGATCGGGTCAACGAATGTGGTCGGTGCCGCAGGGTACGAAGGGTCATTCGCATATGCGCCGATTTGTACGGCGGTAAAGTCAGGTTGCAGGTATCCGTCGGTGGAGGGGTCGTAAGCTGGGTCACGTTGTGGCGTATCGGTCGTTCCAAAGCGCCATGGGAATCCATAATGGAGCCCTGGGGTGATGGCATTGAACTCGTCGGGTAAATCTGCATCCGGGCCATTGTCGCCGGCAAAGAGCACGCCATTGGGGGCGAATGCCGGGTCATAACTATTGCGGAACCCCGTTGCGTAGACGTACGGTGCAAGTGCTTCTTCGGAATTCTGCAACAGAATATCGCTCCCATCAATGGGTAATTTGAACATCCGGGACGTCAGGGGGATTTCCCGGAGGTCGGGGAACGCACCATTCTGATCTTCGACCTCACCATGGTCGGTGCGCGAACCACTGTTGACCACGATGTACTGCTGATCGGGGCTGATAGCGATGCCGTTAAATAAATGGTCGAATGGCGTGTCACTTCGTGGGTATGGCTCGGTCCGGGCCAGGGTAGTCCACGTGTAGCCGGTACCAGCCGGTGTGCCACGTCGGATCACGGCACGAGTGCTTTTCTCGAGGGTCTGATTGCCCGTCACAAAGACCGTGCCGTCTGCTGCGACCGCCAAACCGCTGGCTGTCGCTCCGGCAAGCATGTCGCCTGGGTTCGCCACGATGTCTTTGATGCCATTGGCGGGATTGATGCGTACCAACCCCTGCTCCATGTTGAGCATCAGCAGGCTTTTTTGGGTAGCGTCGTAGACCAACCGGATGCTGTTGACCGGGATGGACGCAACGTAACGGAGGCTGAGCCGGCTGTCATAGAGGGTCGGACCACCTGCGACCGGTTGTCGCGGGGTGGTATCGATGACGGTACCGTTTGCATCGCTGACGGGGACTGTGGTCAGCGTGGCGACGGCGGTAGCTGTTGCGACAACGGGTTCGACGGTTGCACTTGCAGCAGGAGCAGGAACTGTTGCTGTGGCCTCCACTCCGGATGCCGCGTCTGCAACGGTGGGTACGGGTTCAGTCGCGCTCAGTGCTGCAGTTGGAGCGCCCGTCTCGGTCGTTACTGGCGCAGATGCACCACAGGCGGTTATCAGGCTCGTTGCCACGAGGAGCAACACACACATGCGGATATATCGTCGCATAGACACCTCTAGATATCGGTTCGATCAAGAAAACGCTGGTGGGTCAACGCACCACTATGATTTGGTTCGCGTTGCAAGACGGTATCAAACAGTGTTTTGGCGTGGCTGAATTGTTGCAAACCAAGCTGACCCAGCGCTTCCATGTAATCACAGTGCAGTCCATGGCGTAAGGCAGAATCGTCGTTGAATACCAAGAACGTCGGGTATGACACCGCAAAATAATCTGGCCGAATGACATCGTCGCGGTGTGCGCGTGCATATGCGATGAGTCGTTCAAACAACGCTGTTGCACGTGCGCTGTCGCCCAGTTTGCGCCAGGCAATGCCCTGGTACCAGATCATGTCGGGTGGTTGATCGTTGTAGTACCGCGCCGATGTCGGCTCACTATCGCCACGAGTGGCGCGTTGCCAGGCGATGCGTGCTGCATCGTGTTGGCCCAATTGTGCCAATGCCACGCCACGCCAGTAGTGGATGTGATTTTCGTTGCTCCCGGGCAACTTACCTTCACCCAAATTATGTGGGTAATTGATTGCTTGTTCCAGCAAATCAAGTGCACGCGCTGCATCATGAGTCAGGGCCGTTTGTGCCATCCCAATCAATCCAGCCACGTATTGAGCGGCGACGCGTCCTTCGCCTCCCTCCCATGGATGGAACGAGCGGGCGCGGAGCATATCGACTGCCTCAGCGTACCGACCCGCATTATTGAGCAAGGTCACGTATTCGATGGTCAAATCATCGCGTTGATCGACCAACGCCCGTGCACCGGTCAGCGTGCGAAGCCGTTGGTGTGGTTGGTCGCCACGGACGCGTGCCAATTGATCGGCTTCGTAGCGCAATCGGGCATCAACAGGATCATGGCGTAGCGCCTCTGCATATGCGTTGCTTGCGGCAGCCAGGTCGGCATGATGATCGGTGTATGCCAAGCCCAAATTACGCCAGGCAACGGCATTTGTCGGTTCGTGTACAACCGCATGTTGCCAGCATTCGATGGCGGCATCGGGCATGTGATGGGCGTACCAAAAGTTACCGAGATAATAACTCGCACGCCCGTCTGTCGGTGCCTGTGCCAGTGCATGCTGTAACACGACGACGTGTTCGAGTCGATGCGGGAAGCACCAGTCGGGCGGGCATGTCGCGGCCTGTTGCAATGTCGCGGTCGCTTCTGTAGCCTGCCCTGCCTGATGCAGGACAAGGGCCTTGAGGTAGCAGTTTAATGGCGCGTCTGCAGGGCCTGTAGCCAAGACTGCGAGCGCTTGTGCACTGTCGCCAGCGTGTATGTATTCGAGGGCGATCGACTCACACAGGTGTGCATTCCACACCAATGCCTGTGCCACGACCGAGGTGCCCGCCAGGGTCCGTTCTTCCCACGCGGCACCGGGGTCCATTGGGTCGTGGCGGAACGCAGTCGCGATGGCGTCGTGCGCTTCGGTCGTGCGGCCGATCCTGCGGAGCAATGCAATCTCGAGGTGGCGCGCCTGATGGTGGCTCGCGTTGCGCCGCAACGCTGATTGCGTCAGTGCCAAGGCATCATGCAGATTACCACGACGCGACTGGATGCGGGCCAGTTCAAAAAACGCTGCGTCTTGCCAGGCAGCATTCCAGGTGGCTTTGTAGAATGCATCAAAGGCTTCGTCATAGCGCTGTTGGAAGCGCAATGCCAAGCCGAGGTTGTAATATGCTTCGCCATCGTAGGGATTGGGATTGCGGCTAATAAGACGGACAATAGCTCGACGGAACGAGTGCTCTGCTGCCTGGAAGTCACCGCGCCGGAGTGCCAAAACCCCCATCGCATTGTTACAGCGCGCATCATAGGGATCGCGACGTAACGCCTCGAGGTAGTAGTCCGTTGGTTTGAATGTCGCGTGGCGGTATTGCTCGAGGTGTAGCCCATTGAGGAATAACTCGTCGGTGGAACCAATCTCGGCCGGCGGTTTGGCAGGCGTGGCTGCAGCAGGGATGTCTTGGATTGCTGGTTTGGGTGGTGCATAGCGCAATAACTGACGACCACTGCCGTCGTTGACCGTGAGCACCAGCTCGTGCGCAGGGAACTCTTCGTGTACCGCGACATCTTCGACCAGCACGGTTACCGGGTCGAGTGTCGTCTCGCGCTGCCAGAGCAGTGCGCCGTTACGATGCAATGTCACCGTCACCCGGCGTGGGCTGGTCACATAGACGCCCACATGACAATGGGTCGCGTGATGGGTCAAGTGGACGACGACATCGGTATTGGCATTGCTCGCAGGTCCAATCCCCTTATAGGGCATAAAATTCTGCTCGAAGCGTTTTTCTTCGCCTGGCATCAACCACGAAAAGTCTGGTTGATTGTCCGTAAACGCACCACACATCAGCTCGATGTAGGGACCATCCTCGTCGGTCAGTTGGCGATCCCACATCAAGCCGAAATCGCTGTTCCCCCACGTCCACTGCTTTTTGCCGGGTACGAGATGGTGATTGGCCACGTGCATCATGCCCGCTTGCTTGCCATGGTCATAGTTGCCCACAAAGTCATAATCCGAGTGGTACGCCATGTAGGATGTGGGCACGGGGATATTTTTGTAGCGCGAGATATCGGTCCCTGGCGCGTAATCGACCTTGTAGTACGTCCCCTTTGCAATCGGGAACTCGCTGACATCACGTTTGCCGTGATCCATCACCGCATGGACATCAGGTGGGAAGACCGATTGATAGTCGTCGTTGACATGCACGGCCGGATTGGCCCACCACAAAAACGTCTGCGCTTCGGCGGTGCGATTATGCAACTGCGCCGAGATATTGAGTACCGCTTTATCGGGATGCAGGGTGAACCCGTGTAACCCCTTCGTAAAAAACATCCGCTCTATTTCGCTACACCAAATTGTGGCACTCCCGTCGGCATGTTCGACGATACGCCAGTCCACGGGTTCAAAGGTGCTCGGACGGTGATGTTGTGGCCAGTTGAATTCGATACCACCCGATATCCATGGCCCGCTCAACCCTACCAAGGCCGGCTTGATGACGCGGTTGTAATACACAAAGTGGTAGCCGTTGGTTTTGTCTAGTGCCATTTGGACGCGCCCGCCCAACTCCGGCAGAATCATGATTTTCAGGTATGCATTTTCGAGAAAAACGCCGGTGTATGTTTTGTCGAACTTTTCGTCCGACACACTATCAATCACGGGGAATGGATACACCACCCCGCTGCTTCCTTGGTAGACGCGCTGATTCAAAAACTGCGGCTGCTTTAGTGGAGCCCCAATCCCGTAGGTCGGAATCACCACGGGTTCGCTCCAGGCGCGCACTCGCTCAGTCATGCGATCACTCCGTTGTGCTGCAAAACGAGAACTGATGTAATGAGTTGTCTCGTGTGTGTCTGTGGAATGTGGCTATCATACCATGTACGCCGTGCAACCAACGCGAGGAGAATCCTTTGAATGCGAAACTCATTTAATGACGTATCATCGTCGGCACCAGTGTACGGATGTTTTTTCTTGATAAAACGGGTGAAAAGTCGCAAACAACCCAACCAAGCGGCGAGATGCGTCCAGCATCAGTGCAGAGCAAAACATGCGGATTGGAATTGAGATACATGCGTGTGGGTAGGTTGTGTTCGTGCCGGTAGGGCGGTCTGTGGACAACCGACGGGTGGGGACGGTCTTTTTACATAAAAAAACGGACTGTGCACGACCGTGCACAGTCCGTCACCAAGGGAAAATTAGCGGAGCACATCTCCGAATGCTTCGAGGGCATCGTCGATGTAGGTGTCGCTCGCGCCTTTGCCCATGTGGCCGACACGCATGATTTTGGTGGCCAATGGTCCGATACCGCCTGCGGTGTAGAACCCGTAGCGTTCTTTCATGGTCTTCTTGATTTCGTTGATGTCTTTGCCCGCAGGGATGAGTACTGAGGTGACCTGTGGCGTTGCTTCGGCGTCTGGCACCAAGTACGAGATACCCATGCTGGTTATCCCTTTGCGGAAGCGGGCAGCAGCACGATAGTGATGGTCCACGTAGCCTTGCTTGCCCATCGCAAGTACCTGCTTGAGGCGCAACTGGACCGCCAACATCAGGGTCGGTGGCATGGTTGCAGGCTGTGGATGCTCCGGCGAGCCTTTTTGGTAGGAGCGCAATGTACGCAGGTCGAACAACCAGCCAATCGGACCGACAGGGTTGTTGTCCATGTAGTCCCAGCCTTTTTGGCTGACTGCCACAAAGCCGAGGCCTGCAGGTGCGGCGAGTGCCTTCTGTGAAGCGCTGACACAGACATCGATGTCCCAGGCGTCGACTTCGAGCGGTGTGCCAGCGAAGCCGGTGATGGCATCCACAATGCTCGGGATACCGAATTCTTTGGCCAATGCGGCCAATTCTTTGACTGGGTTGAGTGCACCAGTCGACGTTTCGGCATAGACGAAGCCGAGGGCGTCGAATGGACCATGCTCTTTGAGCGCAGCACGCACCACATCGACCGAGATAGCCCGGCCCCATTCGCCTTCGATAATATGAACGCCGATACCACGAGCAGTGGCGATGTTGGCCATGTGTTCACCGAACCAGCCATTGCGCACGATTGCCATGCGCTTGCCCGTTGCGAGCATGCTCCCGATGGCCACTTCGAGGCCGGTGGTGCCGGACCCGACGATAGGGAACACATTGGCGGTGGTGCCAAATAAATGCTTGAGGTCAGTTACCACATCGCCATAAATGGCAGCCCATTCGGGTCCATAATGGGGGATTTGTGGGCTTCCAAGGACCTTGAGTACGGCGTCGTCGACGTCGACTGGTCCGGGGATGAGCATGCGGTAGTTGGACATACGGGGCTCCATTCAACGCAGATGGAAAAGTCTGATAGAAGTATACCACTCCTGCCCCCGACAAGAGGACAGGAATGGCGTTTTGTCATCCGTTATTTGAGGCGATCTGAGCCCGCAAAATCCGCAAAGAGACGCTTCATATGCCCTGATGGATCGGCATAGAATTCCGTTGCATTCACGCCCAGTGTGACGGGGCGGACCGCCGCTTTGACCGTTGGTTTTGTCGCAGCAAAGCGCTTGATGACTTCGGCATGTGGTTTGAGGGTGCCGTCTGGGCGGACCATGCCGAAGAATCGCTCGTGACGCGCCTCATCGCAAGGTGGTTCGTTCCACAAATCCGAGCTGTAGTCGGCAAAGCACCAGAGCATGGCTCCGGTTGCCCCGACGTCGACCAGTGTGGGCAACACGGCTTCGTAATACGCAGCCAGGTCTTCTTCGCTGGCCATAAACTGTGACCGTGGCTTGCCGTAGGCGGTCCAGTTCCACACTTGTGACGGTGCGCCTGGAGGAGCCGTGCAACCGCCGAATTCTTCCATCAAGGTGGGTTTGCCACACAATGCGCTGACGACGGCACACGTAAAAGGCACGTAATCGGGGTCGAGGGGATTCTTCATCCAGCTTACATACATGGGGTACGAGTGCATCACTGCCAAATCAGTTTCGGCATATACCTCATGCACACGGAGATTGTTGGTGCGGAACAAACTATCCGCGTGCAACCCACAACCCACGGGGTGTACCGGGTCTATGGCTTTGATGAGCTGCGTCATGTCGCGCACCCACGCTTGGCCAGCTGCGGCATCGCGTGGCCAGGCGAACAAATCGGGTTCGTTGCCTAGATTCCACCAACCGATGCCGGGATGGTCTTTGAGCGCAGTAACGACCGTTGTCAGGAGCAGGCGTTCCGCACCGAGTGCGACGGTGTCGTGGTAGGGGTTCCGATAGGGTTTGTCGACGATTTTGTTGGCACTCACGACTTGCAGGGCATGGAAGTTCGTTGCATCGACGGGATCACCCAACAACCAACTCGGGCACCAGTTTGGTCCGCTCATGTGTCCGGTAAAAAACGTCACATCGAGTACCAATCCATGCTTGGCTGCGATGTCGGCGACGGTCGTCAGGTTTGCCAGACTGGCGCGGTCGACGCTATCCGGGGTCGGTTGGAAGTCTTCCCACAGCAGGAATATGCGGACGACCGTCATCCCCAACTCCGCAATCGTGGCAAACTCACCGTGTACTTCACCGGCATCAAAGTCCTTCCACCAGCCCATTGCTTTGCGGCGTGGCCAGTAGTTGACGCCCAAAATAAATGGTGTCTCCATCGCGCACCTCCTCGTCAGTCGTTGTACAGACTGAAAAACGAATAGAGTATTATTGTATATCTTCCATTTTGCGTAAAGTGAATCACCATGACTGCCACTGCTCCATTTCGTGAATTCTTATGGCCAGCAGGTTCGCTCCCCGACGTTGGTCCACCTGAAGTGACATTTGTGGGTTTGTCACAGGCTGGTACGCCATTTGGGCAAGTACGAAACGTGCGCATCCCACGCATTACCGTCTACTTGCCCGAGGCATCGCGCAACACCGGTACCGCAGTTGTGGTATGCCCAGGTGGTGGGTATCACGTGTTGGCCATTGATCATGAGGGCACCGATGTCGCCCGTTGGCTCAACACAAAAGGAATCGCCGCAATTGTGTTGGAGTACCGGTTGATACCCTCACCAGAGGATCCTGCACAGCATGCAGCAGAATTCTCGGCAAAATTGTCGGATCCTGTGGTGATGCGACGGTTAGCGGCGGAGCATGACCCGGTGATGCGCGCCGATGTACAACAGGCGATTCGGCGCACACGTGCCATGGCGTCGGCATGGGGCATTCGCCCCGATCGCATCGGCGTAATGGGGTTTTCGGCGGGTGGGCATGTGGCGATTACGGCGACGTTGCATCATACAGCGGAGTGCCGTCCGGATTTTTCGGCACCCATATATCCCGTGTGGTTCGAAGAGATTCCCATCGGTGCAGACGCCCCGCCGTTGTTTATGGCACTCGCCAACAACGACGAATTCGGTGAGTTGATCTTCACCACGGTGCGGCGCATGCAGACAGCCTGGATGGCAGCAGGTGCGTCGGTCGAGGTACACGCCTATGCGGGAGGAGGTCATGGATTCGGCATGATGACGCGTCACCTCCCGTGTGATGGATGGATAGATCGTTGGTACGAATGGGCGTTGTCAATAGGAATGGTGACACCGCGCTGAGCGGTGAGGAGTGTCCATGCGACGCAGAACCGTTTTGAGCCTCGGCGCCGGAGCAATGCTTACTGCCTGTGCACAAGCGCTGCCCACCCCAATGCCCACGGCAACGCCGGCGCCGGCCGCGTTGGCGGTGTGGCGGGTAGACGCGACGCCGGTCGTGACAGGGCAGCTTTTTCCCTATATCGTGACAATCCCCGTACAACCGATCAACCCATACCGCACCGATAGTGTCTGGGTAGTGGCGACCCAAGGCGATACGCAGCTCCGGTCGCTTGCCTTTTGGTATCAAGAATACGATGAAGGAGCGCTCGAACCCATAGGCCTGCCGCATTGGCGTGTCCATCTGAACGTGCCGACGAGTGGTCGCTGGGAGCTGCGGGCCGAAGCAGATGGACGGCAGAGTCCTGCCTTGGTGCTCGACGTCGGGGTGGGGAATGGTCGCGGCTTTGTACGGGCACAGGGCGGCGGATTCTCCTTCGACAACGGCGCACCCTTCATCCCTATCGGGCTCAATCTGGGTTGGTCAACGGCGCGCGGAGCAGCGGTTTTGGCTGACTATCGCGCATGGTTGACCGATTTGGCTGCCAATGGCGGGACTGCGTGCCGCATCTGGATGGCATCGTGGTCGTTCGGTATCGAGTGGACCGATACCCCGCTTGGTGAGTACAGCGCACGGCTGCGTCAGGCATGGCTCCTCGATCAGGTACTTGCCATGGCGGCGGAACGAGGCATTGTGGTGATGCTGACGTTGCTCAATCATGGTGCGTTTAGTACGAGCACGAATCCTGAGTGGGATGCCAATCCATACAATCGCCGTAACGGCGGGCCGCTCGAAGCACCCGCAGACTTTGTCACCGATGAATCTGCGCAGCAACTCTTTGCGCAGCGTGTGCGCTACATCGCCGCACGGACGGCAGCCTCAGCCGCGTTATGGTGCTGGGAATGGTGGAACGAGGTCAATTGGACCCCCATCAGCGACGCAGCGCTGACACCGTGGTTTACCCGGATGAACGACGTCTTGGCGTATGCTGACCCATATGCGCACCCGATTACGAATAGTTGGTCTGCTGCAGGCGATGCGCAACGCTGGGAATCACAACCATTGGCGATCGTGCAACACCATCTTTATGGCGGTGATGACGTCGTGCGTGCACTCAACAGCACACGCATTGCACTCAAATCACTCTCCGGCAAGCGACCACTCCTTTTGAGCGAAGTCGGCTGGAGCGGTGGTGGGGTGAATCCGGTTACGGCAATCGAAGCAGTCCATCTGCATAATGCGGTCTGGGCGCCGTTGTTCATGGGCTTTGCGGGTACGGGAATGTACTGGTGGTGGGATACATGGATTGCCCCGACTGTGCAGTGGACGGTCTTTCGTGGTGTGTCGCAGTTTTTTGCGCAACAAAATCTTGCAAACTTCCGTCCATTCCGCCCTACCGGATTTGCTGATATCGCACTGGGTCTGCGTACCGATGAACAGGTGCTGCTCTGGGTGCGTGCGGCGACCTACACTGCTGCCGATGCACAACGAGCCGCGTTGGCAATCGGTGATCTGCCAGAAGACTGGGTTTACACGGTGCCGATGCCCGCACCCCCACCACTGGCGATATCCGGTCTGCGCGACGGGGAGTATGCAGTGAGCTGGTTTGATATCCCGCAGGCGCGTTGGGGCTCCACCGCGATGATGACCGTCGAGGACGGTACCGGGGAGTTACTCATCCCCGCGCTTGTGAACGACGGTGCAGTGCGAATTGTCAGAAAAGAATCGTAGCAGTGAACGGAGCGACGATGAACGAATATGCAGTCATTGGCTTTGGGGCGGTAACTGGGATAGCACTGAGTTCGGCGGTGGGCTTTCGGATTTTTCTACCCTTCCTGGTTGCAGCGATCGCAACAAAGTTAGGCATTGTCAGTGTGGCCGCTGACTTTGCTTGGTTATCCAGCTGGCCAGCGCTCGCGGTGTTGAGTGCGGCCGCATTGAGTGAAATGCTGGCGTACTACATCCCCGTGTTGGATCATGCGTTGGATGTCATCGGCGCACCGGCCGCGGTTATCGCGGGGACGCTCCTGACGGCATCGATGGTCGTGGGTATGGATGAATGGTTGCGGTGGTCACTGGCGCTGATAGCCGGTGGTGGGGTCGCTGGGGCGTTGCACACAACGATGGCTTCCATCCGTGGGGCATCGACGGCCACGACAGCGGGTTTGGCCAATCCGGTCGTTGCAACGGGCGAGGCACTCGGAGCGACGGCCACTGCACTCACTGCGTTGGTCCTGCCGGTCGTGGTTGTCGTGGTGGCGATTATCGCTATCGTGGTGATGAGTCGCATCATCGTACGGCGCATCTGGAAGAAGTCGGCATGAGCACCGAACGTGTCTATTTGGAACATCCACAGCAGACCCATGTGGTGACACAGGTTGTTGCTATCCGTCCCGGGGGCTTTGCGGTGCGGGTGTCGCCATTCTTTGTAGGTGGTGGTGGGCAACCAATGGACACCGGTGTTGTGAGCTCCGAGGGAATGAATCATCGCATCACGCAGGTCGACGTCGATGCCGACGACCGTGTGTGGCATCTGACCGACGCCCACCTGCAGGTCGGTCAAGACGTAGATTTGGTTGTTGACCGGCAGCGCCGGCGTGTCATATCGCGCTATCACACTGCGCTGCATGTCCTCAATACACTCGCGTTGACGCACTATAACGCATGGATTACCGGCGCACAGATGACCGAGGACTACGCCCGTATCGACTTTGCGATTGAGTGGCTCGATCCGGTTATGCTCACCGACCTCGAGGCACGAATGAATGCAGTGTTGACGGCGTATCACCCGGTGCACTACCGGACACTGTCGGTGGCAGCGTTTGCGCAACGGCCAGATTTATTGCGCACCAAAAACGTCCAGCCCCCCGCATATCGGGGGCAGGTGCGGATTGTCGAGATAGAGGGATTCGATGCACAGGCCTGTGGTGGAACGCATGCGCAAAGTACACACGAAGTCGGCCCTTGCCAGATTTACAAGAGCGAAAATAAAGGAAAGCAAAACAAACGGCTGTACATAAGGTTTTGTTAGGCTTTTTCGATGAATCGTTCTGTATAGCCAGGCATCGAGAGCATGCACGATTCGGCTTTGCCGAACCAAGCGTAGCGATTGCGGGCGACCCAGCGGTAGATGGGGTCGCGGACGAATCGGGGAACGACACGAAGCAACGACAGATGTCGGAGTGGTCCAGGGAGGACGCTGATAAGCATCAGCGCAGCGTCACTCTCTTGATAAGCGATATGTTCGTGAATGAAGACGACGCTATTGAGCGACGTGCCATCGATACCGTAGCGCGCACAGTAGTGTTGCCCCGCGTTGGATTGGAGTGAAGCAAACTGAATCCTCCCCGCTGGATCGCGCGGTATGACCCATTGCACCACCCCAGAACACAGATTGCAGACACCGTCAAAGAGAAGTATGGGTTGCATATGCTTTGACCTTTCTCTCACGTAGGATATCATGCAGCGGGGGTTGAAAGATGAAAGAACGGAGAGAATCGTATGGCGTGGATCCGAATGATTCCCGAAGCCGAAGCTGAGGGAGAGCTGAAAGCCGAGTATGCCGGGGCAATGGAGCCGTGGGGTGGTGTCGATAACATCATGAAAATCCACAGCCTCAATGTCGCGACGCTCAAAGCCCACATGTTGCTCTATGTGACCGTGATGCGTGGACCGTCCGATCTATCACGTGCCCAGCGCGAGATGATTGCCGTCGTTGTGTCGGCGGCCAATCATTGTCATTACTGAATGACGCATCATGGACGGGGTCTCCGTCGCTTAACCAAAAATCCCGCACTTGTGCGTGCCCTCAAAAAAGATTGGCGCCGTGCACCAATAAGCGCTGCCGAGCATGCAATGCTGACGTACGCCGAAAAACTCACACTCACTCCCGGTGCCATGGCCAAAACCGATGTCGTCGCGTTGCGAGCCGCCGGGTTTCGTGACACCGCCATCCTCGACATCAACCAAGTGACCGGCTATTTTGCCTATGTCAATCGTCTCGCAGATGGATTAGGCGTTCCGCTCGAGGATTTCTGGCAGGATGTTGTCGAAGACGAAGACGTGTAGCAATCGTGTGAGATAGCTGCACAACAGATTGATACGGTGCAGGAGCGGCACTCATTCATCCATTATGCGTACCTTTTTTGTGTGTTTCAGCGGTAGCACTTCCAGTAGGAAGGAGCTATCGCATGAAGCAGAAACGGACCATGTACCGACGCAATGGTGTGCTGGTGTGGGGCCGCTACAACTCACTACGGAAACCGGGACACGATTATCGTTCCAACGGGTATTACTTTGTGACGTTGAATATCGAGGGACGGGAACCGGTTTTGGGAGCGGTAAATCGTGCGGTCATGAACGTGTCTTGTATTGGAGCAATGGTATGGAAGTGTTGGTATGAAATCCCAAATCACTTCCCTTTTGTGAAGCTCGATGCATGCATTGTCATGCCCGAACATGTGCATGCGATTATTGTGATTGCGCATCCTCCAGATGCGGTCCTCGCCGAACAACCAGAACATGGAACGTCTCAGACGTTGGGGTCTATCGTGCGCGGTTGGAAAATTGGAGTCCGCAATCTGATGAAAGCACACAGAATCGATTTTGATTTGTGGCAGCGTGCGTTTCATGACCGGATTATCACTAGTGATGACGGATTATGGCGCGCACGCCGGTATATATACGATAATCCAAAGAATTATAAGCGCAAGCGTTAGTCGGTTCGTCAGTCGGTCAGTCGGGGCGAAAAATTTCTCGCCGACTGACCGACTGACGAACAACAGCAACAAAAACCCTCAGCGCAACGCGCTGAGGGTGTATTTGGCTCCTCGACCAGGACTCGAACCTGGAACCTACTGATTAACAGTCAGCCGCTCTACCATTGAGCTATCGAGGATCATTCGCAACGAAGGGAAGTATAGCACGCGCAAATATGTGCGTCAAATCGAATTTTTACACCCTGTATGCAGTGCATTTCGGCACACAGACAGGGTGTATTTGGTTATTTGGTGATGTCTGGCACCTTGAGAACGATGAGATGACTTTTTCTGCCGTAGCCTTGATTTATTCCGTGCGCATTGAGTTCACCAACATCAAAATCATTGTCATTTGTAAGAGCAAGCGTTGTTGTATTGACGATGGTGAGACCTTCGATTTTTTGTGGCATGTTTCGTAACACAGCGCTGTGTAACACGAGGTGTTTCGACACTGGTGTTATCCCCACCTTGGTTGGATTTTCGTAGTGTTCCAGTGAATACGGAGTGTTCATGGTACTCCATTCTGTTCCGATGATATCTGTGGCGTCTCGCAGATCGATGCGATAGACGGCAAATGCATGATCGGTACGCTCCAGCACAAGCAACCGGTGTTGATCGACCGAGGCAACCCCTGAAAGCTTCATATCAGACTGTTTTGTTTTGCGGTTTGGATCGAATGCAGTCGCATCCTCGAGTCGGTATACATATTCATGAGTAGCCGAACCTGCGGCAATGTCAAATGACAGGATGCGCACCGTGCGTGAATGACTCCCAAATTCTAAATCAGGGGCATTCAGTGGGCTTTGCAGAACAATAAAAATCGTCTTTTCATCTGCGCTGAGTGCGAGACCTTCGAATCCACGATTGTACGTGCGTTGGGTGTAGGCGTGCGGCAGGGCTTCGATAACCGGATAATCTGCACCGACGAGCGGTACGCCTTTGGGAATATATCTGGCAATGACGCGACCTGTCGCACTGATTCGAACCAAAGACGGACGGTATTCGTCGGCTACCCAGAATTCTCCGGAAGATGTCCGTACAATGCCTTCGACATCGAGGCCGTTGGGGTTGTATGGCAGTTCTACTGAAGCGGTAGCATCCCAAAACTGGGGGTCACTTCTCGGTATATTTGGTAGCCCTGTGACAGGTTTCCCACTGGAAGTGGTAATCGGAATATATTGCATTGGTGTGACAACGCCGTCGTCTATTTTCAAATGGACAATCATAGGCGTATATTCCGGTATCAGAGCGGTGTGCAATACCGAATCCCCGTTTTGAAGCTCTCGCATCGGCCCGCGATCGGTGACACTCCAAAATTCATCTGCAGCAGTGCCGGGTACATGGAATACGTCACTCCCAATCCCACCAAACAAAATACCCCGATCATTCATGATTGGAGCATTGGGCAGTGCGGTATGTTGGACGATGCCTAATGGGATGTCGGTCAGCGTTGCCTTTGTCACAATCTTTGCGCGAGGGGCAGCCGTCTCGCTTTGTATCGCCATCGTGAACGTCGAACATGCCAGCATGAATAGCGTCAACAACCGTATCATGTCAAGCCTCCTTCGCAACTGCGTCGCCACAATCACTGTATCGTGCGTTGATGAGATAGCTGCTTTGGTTTGTTTAAATGCACAATAAAGCATTGTGAAGGTTCGTTTTTGATGTGTGGCGCACGCAAAGTGTGAAAAAATCTCGTTCTCGCGTCTATAATGTAATGAGTCTATAGAAGTATCTTGATCGAGGTGCGCCATGACGACACCAATCGAACGAATCGCTGAACTACGCACTGCAATAGCGCAGTACGACTATAAATACTACGTACTAAACGCATCAGATATCCCTGACGACATCTACGATGCGCTGATGGCGGAGTTGCGTCTGCTCGAGTCCCAAAACCCGAGCTTCATCGATCCACATTCGCCGACCCAATCTGTCGAAATCCAGCTCGACAGCACATTCGCGAAAGTCAAACATCCCCAGCCAATGCTCTCGCTCGGCAACGGGATGGAAGCGTCTGCAGTCGATGCATTCCGCGATCGCGTGTATAAAGGCCTCGGGACTACCGATGTCGCGTGGGTCATCGAACCCAAAATCGATGGCCTGGCGATTGCGCTGACATACGAAAACGGGACCCTGGTGTTGGCAGCAACCCGTGGCGATGGCGAAACGGGCGAAGACGTCACGGCCAACATCAAAACCATCAAAAATATCCCCCACACTCTTGCGCCGGACGGGTCAACCCCCATCCCTCGTCGCCTCGAGGTACGTGGTGAAGTCTATATCCCTACTGCAGAGTTCAAGGAACTCAACGCCCAACTCATCGCAGCGGGTGAAAAACCCGCCGCCAATCCGCGCAACGCCGCATCTGGATCACTGCGCCAAAAAGATGCGCGCATTACCGCCAGCCGCCCGTTACATTTTTATGCGTACTCGATAGGTCCCGTGGATGGTCAGTGGCCCGACACGCAGTGGGGTACCCTCACTGCCCTACGCGCATTTGGCTTTGCGGTCAACGACGATGCACGGTGGTTCGCAACCTACGCCGAAGCGATGACCTATGCAACCGAATGGATGACCAAACGTGACGTGTTGGCGTACGAAGTCGACGGCGCTGTCTTCAAAGTGGATAGCCTCGCTCAACAGCGCGAACTCGGCGTTGCAGGGCGCGACCCGCGTTGGGCATTGGCATACAAGTTCCCTGCTCGTGAGACGACCAGCATCTTGCGCAATATCATCGTGAGCGTCGGTCGTACGGGCAATATCACCCCTGCCGCCGAAATAGCGCCCGTCCAACTCAGTGGCGTCACTGTCAGCAACGCCAGTCTGCACAACGCCGACCTCATCAAAAAGCTCGATTTGCGCATCGGTGACACCGTCAACCTGAAACGGTCGGGCGATGTCATCCCGTACATTATTGGACCGGTCATCGAAGCCCGTACCGGTGCAGAACTCCCGTGGGAAATGCCTACCCACTGTCCTTCCTGCGGAACCGCATTGGTCCGAGAAGGTGAAGAAGTCGCCTGGCGCTGTCCCAATGTCGCGGGTTGCGTCGAACAACGAAAACGTCGCATTGAATACGCGGTCTCACGCGAGGCGCTTGACATTGTCGGCTTTGGTGAAAAGCAAGCCGCGTTACTGGTCGACCGTGGTTTGATTCATGATGTGGCCGATATTTTTGTGCTCAAAGCTGACGACTTTGTCGGTATTGATGGCTTTGGAAAAACAAAAATCACAAAATTAATAGAAGCCATCGAGGCCGCCAAACAACGTCCGGTGACGCGGGTCCTGATTAGTCTCGGTATTACCCTTGTTGGCACGACGGTATCGCAACTCCTGCTCCAACGCTTTGGCAGTTTGGCGGCACTCGCAGATGCCAGTGCGTCGGACATTGCTGCTATCGAGCGGGTGGGTCCGGGCATCGCGCAGAGTGTGACCGAGTTTTTTGCCATCCCCGAAAACCGATTGCTCATCGATAAGCTGACTGCGGTCGGTGTCCAGACCAGTGGTGGGGAAGCACCAGCAGCAACCAGTGACGCCCTTGCGGGAATGGTGTTTGTGGTGACGGGGTCGTTTGCGGGGATGAGTCGCGAGCAAGCAGAGTCACTCATCGCTGAGCATGGCGGCAAGGCGACCGGGAGTGTCTCGAAGAAAACGACCTATGTCTTGGTGGGAACAGACCCAGGTGCCAACAAAACAACCAAAGCAACAGAATTAGGTATTCCGATGATCGACGAAGCAGCATTGCGACGGTTGATTGCCGGCGAATCAAATACAGAAAGAGACGCATAATGACCACCATACGCCCCGACATATTCCGTGCCTACGATATCCGTGGCATCGTGGGTACCGATTTGAGCGAAGCAGTCTATGAGCAATTGGGTCGTGCCGCGGGGACGCTGTACCGCAATCGTGGCAGTCGCCGGATTGTGGTTGGGCACGACGCACGCCTGACGTCACCGAGTTTTGCTGCTGCGTTGACTCGTGGATTACAGGCCAGCGGGTGTGACGTCGTCGATATCGGGATGGTACCCACGCCCGTGATGTATTTTGCGGTCGATTACCTCAAAGCCGACGGCGGGGCCGTCGTTACTGCGAGTCATAATCCCCCCGAATTCAATGGCCTAAAGATGCGCCACTACGAACCGACATATGGCGGGGTCCCGTTTTCGAGCGATGAAGTGCAGGAGGTCGGGCGCATTGCCATCAGTAATGCGGTTACCACGGGTCAGGGCGCGTACAGCCGTGTCTCGGTCGACGATGCCTACGTGGAGCACATCGCCGCACTCGTCACACTGCCACGGCGCATGAAGGTGGTCGTGGATGGCGGCAACGGTGTCGCTGGGCCACTCGGTGTGCGCGTCTTTGAGCGATTGGGATGTGAGGTCGTGCCGTTGTTCATTGAACCGGATGGGACATTCCCCAATCATCACCCCGACCCCCTCAAAGAAAAAAACATGCGTGATTTGATGCGCGTCGTGCGTGAGACCGGTGCAGAATTGGGCATCGGACTCGATGGCGATGGCGATCGCCTCGGTGTCGTCGACGACCAAGGCACGATGGTCTTTGCCGACCGCTATATGATTGTCCTGGCTCAAGCCGCCCTCAGACACGGGCCGGCCCCGATTGTTTTCGACGTCAAATGTAGCAAAGTGTTGGCAGAGGCGATTACCTCGTTTGGCGGCACCCCCGTCATGTGGAAGACCGGGTACACCAACCAATCTGCCAAAATGCGTGAACTCGGCGCGCCGGTGGCGGGCGAACTCAGTGGGCATGTATTCAATAATCGGCCTGGGCATAGCTTTGATGACGGCACATTCGCAGGTTGCTGCCTCATCGAGGCAATCATGGCGAGTGGCACGACACTGTCACAGG
Source organism: Chloroflexota bacterium (assembly GCA_046051665.1). GTDB lineage: Bacteria > Chloroflexota > Chloroflexia > Chloroflexales > Roseiflexaceae > UBA965. The sequence goes on along the minus strand of JBJONV010000076.1, from coordinate 38,548 downwards.
CGCTGGCTCCATTCCCTGCTTTGGCAGAGGTCCCCGAGGAGCGCATCGAGCTCGATGATGTCCGCAAGTTTGCAGCCGTGGAGTACGTCCGTGGCAAATTTGCGGGTTCGCATACCATTATCGATACCGATGGGTTGCGTATCGACTTCGGTGATGGCTGGGGATTGTTGCGTGCATCGAATACCGAGCCGGTTATTACGACACGCTTCGAAGCAGTGACCGAAGCCCGAGCGGCGTACATCCGCGATCAACTTCTCGGCGCACTGCGTGAGTACACCAACGCACACGCATGATGTCGTCTTTTGTCTGGTTTTGTGAGAAAAGGAGCGGGCCATGCTGAGCATCCGCAGGCGCTTATCGACCCTGGCACATCTCGTCAAGCCGTTGGCGCTGGCGTTTGTTGGTGTGGCTATTTTGGCATTGGGGTTAGGCTATATCCTGGCAGAACTCTACTCCGTGCTTGTGCTCCCGAACATTTTCTATTATTTGACGCTCCAGTTTATCCCGCAGATTTGGCGTGGTGCGTTGTTTTTGGCAGCAGGTGTGGGTACACTCACCGCGGGTATTTGGACACTGAGTGACAAAGTGGTGATTCCACTTGCAGGGCAGAGCTACACCGAGGAAGTATTGCTCGATTACCGACGGGCGGATCGCCCCCCACGGCTGGCGGTATTGTCGGGTGGGCCCGGGATGTTGGTGTTAGCTAGCCTCGGACGGAATGTCGATGCAATGACCTGCATCACGCCGGTCCAAGATCCGGTGGAATACTACTATCGCGCGTCGAGTATGTTCCAATTCGAAAAAGTCGTGTTTGTGGTGCCGACGCCGCAACCCATCCAGGTCACATTCGTGCTCGACAACGGCGAACGAGTACGACCCAGTGATCGTATCACGCACAACGAACTCTACGCGGACCGCTCGGTCGTCGATGTCCAACTCGACGGAGCAAGCAGTGACGCGTTATTGGTCACGCGGCAGACGCTCGATGCGATTGCATCGGCAGATGCAATTATCTTTGGACCAGGGAGTTTGTTCGAGAGCATCATTCCCAACCTCTTGATTCCTGAGGTTCGTCAGGCATTGATGAATAGTCGTGCCAAAAAGATCTATATCTGTAGCATCATGACCGAGCCCGGTCTGACGAGCGGCTTTACCGTTGGTGATCATGTGCGCCAAATCGTACGCTATGGTGGGTTTGCGCCAGATTATGTGCTGGTGAACGCGCAACGTGTCGATGCAGAAGTACAACGGATCTATGCTGCAGCCCATCAGATGCCGGTCTATCTCGCACCAGAGGAGTACGAAGAGACCATCGTACAGGGGAGCGATCGCAGTGCGGGCAGTGATGTCGTGGTCGAAGGCGCTGTGGTCGTCGAGACAGATTTGGCGACAGCAGTGGTGCAAATGACCGCATCGCTCGAAGATCCATCCAAAAGTCGCACCGTGCGCGTTTTGCGTCACGATCCCGATAAGGTCGCAGCGGCGATTCAAATGCTGTTGCGACGGGGACGCTAACTGATGGATCAGACCATTCTGATGTTCGAAGACGAGGGGTATCGCTCGCTCTTGCCGTTGACCTACACACGGAGTGCTGCCGACATTCGCTGCGGTATCTATACACTCCGTGAGCGGCTGACGCGCATGTATGGTCACGAACCATTTGCGTTGACACGTGCATATCTCGCAGACGTGTATGGTTCGGGCCGTTGGCCGTTGCAGGTATTAGCCAGCAATCAGCCGATTGTACTGGTCAATAGTCGTCTCGTCGACTGCGCGTGCTTGGCACAAATCATGGATGCGCCAATCGGCACCATGATCCTCAGTGACGATAACAACACGGCCCGCGGGGGTGGGACGTTGGTTGCAGCGCGCTTGTCGCCCAGTTTAGCGAGCGCAGTGTTTGCCTATTTGCTTGAACAAAATGCACAATTCGCAATCGAAGAATTGTCCCGCTTTGGAACGGTCATCCGGCAACGCCCAACGATGTTGAACTTCCCATGGGATATCATCGCTGCCAACGCCGACATGATACACGCCGATAACGGTCTGCGTGATCGTGAGCGCTTGGTGCCTGCCGTGGAGCATCCTGATGCAGCGTTGTGGCAAATGTATGCGCCCGAGCGGATCTGGGTTGACCGCAGTGCGCGAATCGAGGGACCTGTCGCCCTCGATGCCCGGGATGGCGTCATTGTGATCGGGAATGCACGCATCGAGCCGTTTAGTTTGATCCAAGGACCGGTAGCAATCCATGACGGCGCGCTTATCTCGGGGGCGCGGGTCCGTGGTGGTACGACCATCGGGCCGGTCTGTCGTATCGGGGGCGAAATAGAAAACACCGTCGTGCAGGGGTACAGCAACAAACACCACGATGGGTTTTTTGGGCATTCATACCTCGGAGAGTGGGTCAATGTCGGTGCGATGACCACGACCAGTGATCTCAAGAATACTTATGGCACCATTAAAGTTACCCTCGATGGCTACGGCCAAGTCGACAGCGGGCGTCTCAAGTTGGGGTGTTTTTTGGCGGATCATGTTAAGTTAGGAATCGGTGTCCACCTGAATGGTGGTTCCGTCGTAGCAACAGCGTCCAATATATTCGGGACGCATTTTGCTCCGAAAACCATCCCTGCGTTTACATGGGGCGGCGAGCGCTTTCGCGAATTCCGCATCGACCGGATGATCGAAGTTGCCCGCAAAGTCATGGGTCGCCGCAACGTCACGTTGACCGCCGCCCATGAGGCAATATTGCACCATGTTTTTACCGTTACCAGTAGTGAACGCGGTGATCCCGATGAAGATATTTTCGGATGAGTCTGGTGTGAAAGAGAGCTCCCCATGCATATGGTGATACTGGGCGCAGGTCGCGGACTCATCAATACGATTCGCGCGGTCAGACCATTGGCCAAACGCATCACCGTGGTGGTCCCCAGTAGTAACGACACGGGGATAGATGCGCTGATACGGCGGATGGGACCATTCCCCGGCGCAGCGACCGCACTTCAGATTATTCAATTGTTTGGGACGGATGCTGCAGCAGGGCGCCTGATGCAGCAGGTTTTTCCGCCATTTGGGACGCCTTATGATCACGTCCCATTCGCAGTGCTCGACACCATGGCGCATGCATTGGCATTGGGCTCGCTCAGTGAGGCAATCCAGCGCCTACGCGGCATCACGCATTGTGAGCTCGATGTCCTCCTCGCGTCGGAGCAGGTGCATGATGTCTTGGTGCGTGGCGATAGTCCGCATCCCGAACCAAGCAGTATCTACTTTGGGCGCCCACATACCGGCGCCGTACAATCGGTGACCCTCGATCCACCCGTCGATGCCCATGCAGCCGTCATCCACGCGCTCAAAACTGCCGATGCAGTGGTTATCGCCCCAGGTGCCCTGTATCGTGATGTGCTTCCGACCCTGATGCCAGAAGGCATCGCCGAAACACTCCGCTCCATGCGCGGTCGGGTGTTGTGCATTGCCGGTTTGACAACCGTGCCGAGCCAGACCGATGCCTTCCGTGCTGTGGATTATGTCGCACGCATTGCGCGCGCACTGGGACGTGGTGCTATCGACGTGGCGCTGCTCAATACCCAGGGGTATGGCACCGACGAGTTGGCCATACTACGCTCGGCGAAGAGCACCCCGATGCGCTATGAGGCAGGTGACCGTGAGGTGCTTGATGCACTCGGTGTGGGGTTCGTGGGCCGCGATCTGCGTGCGCCGCGACGTATCGGCGCGGAATGGGATGTTGCCACGCTGACGAGTCACGATGAACTCGAGTTACGTATGGGATGTATGATGGCACTCAAAGATGCATCGTAATCTGCATTCATGACTCTTCGAAAAGCGATATTCTGAGAAGGAAGGACCTATTCTATGCACGACCCACGCATCGACCGTCTGGCCGAAGTATTGATTCGCTATTCACTCAATGTGCAGCCCGGTCAGCTTCTGCGCTTGCGTGGTCCAGCAACTGCAGCACCGTTGGTACGGGCGTTGTACCGCGAGACAACCAAGGCAGGCGCGCACCCCTTGTTGCGCTTGACCCTCGATGGTCTCGACGAAATCTTCTATCGCCATGCAAATGCCGCACAGCTTGATTATGTGCCAGACGTCACCCGCAGTGAGGTCGAAGCGATAGACCTCGATATGTACATCATCGCAGACGAAAACACCCGTGGCTTGAGTGGCGTCGATCCCCAAAAGATGGCCCAGCGCCGGGCAGCACTCAGCCCGATGTCGAAGCGACTCATGGAGCGGACTGCAAACGACGAGATGCGCTGGTGTTTGACCCTCTTCCCCACCCAGGCTCTTGCCCAAGAAGCGGAACTGTCGTTGTCCGATTATGCAGACTTCGTCTTTGCCGCCGGCAAACTCGACCAGCCCGACCCAGTGGCAGCCTGGCAAGCGCAGCGCGCCGAACAAGAACGCTACATCCAGCGCTTGTCGTCCGCCAACCACATCCATGTAGTTGCGCCGGGCACCGATTTGCACTACTACGTCAACGGCAGGAGCTGGGTCAATTGTGCGGGCGATCGTAACTTCCCCGATGGCGAAGTCTTCACCGGCCCCGAAGAACAGAAAACACATGGATACATTACATACAGCTTCCCAGCAATTTATATGGGACGCGAGGTGTCAGGTATTCGCTTGGAATTTGAAGAAGGCAAGGTCGTCAAGGCGACGGCCGACAAAGGACAAGAGTTGTTGGATTCGTTGTTGAACATGGACGAAGGTGCGCGCCGGTTAGGTGAAGTCGCTTTTGGGACCAACTACGGCATCCAGCGCTTCTCCCGCGAGATATTGTTCGACGAGAAAATCGGCGGCACTATTCACCTGGCATTAGGAGCAGCGTACCCCGAAACAGGCTGCACGAATCAATCGGCCCTCCATTGGGACATGATATGCGACCTCCGACAGGGCGGCGAAGTGCGTGCCGATGGGCAGGTCATCCACCGCGACGGACGGTTCGTCTAGCGTACACACAGAGGCAGGTGCAGGATGACCATAGATGCGCACACCCATCCGCTGACTGCTGCTGCATTTGCCCGTATGGGCGCAGAAGAACACGTCGCACGCATCTTGCAGATGGATGCCGTGTGGGAGGGGATTCGAACCCGCGTTGCCACGGGACAGCGTTTGGACGTGCCCCAGGTATGGAGTGTCCTTCAGCAGCCCGAATATGCACGGATAACCAAAGCGTCGAGCTGGCAGGGCGATTTGGTCTACGCGGGTTCGGGGCTTGGGTTACTCCATGCGTACGAAATGGCTCGGCGTGGCTGGCAGGTGTTGGTATTCGACAAAGGCGAAGTCGGCTGTGTCCACCGCGAGTGGAACATCTCGCGCACGGAATTACAGGCACTCGTCGATGGCGGTGGCTGGACGTGGAACGAGCTCGACAGCGTCATCATGAATGAATACCACGACGGTCTGGTGCGCTTTTATCGAGAAAACGACCCGCTGACCCTCCACTTGCCCGAAGTACTCAACATTGCACTAGACGCAGGTGCATTACTCGCGTTGGCGCGTAAAAAAATCGTCGCACTCGGGGTCGATATCCGCGACTACAAAACCCTCGATGCGGTCCATGTGTGCACAGACGCGCGCCTCCCAGCTGTGGTGCGCGTGACGGGTGCAGATGGTGTCGTCGAGACCTATACCACGCGACTGGTCGTGGATGGCATGGGAACCGTGTCGCCGTTGTCACTCCAGCGCTTTGCTGGCAGACCGTATGCCGGCGTGTGCCCGACGGTCGGGACGGTGGCGACGGGTTTTGTCGAAGGCGCTGCGCCCGAGCTACACGACCGTACCGTGGGTGATATATTGTTGACCGTCAGTGATGCACAACGGACGCAACAATACATGTGGGAGGGCTTCCCCGGCCGAGGGGACGAGCTCACCATCTATCTCTTTTATTACGATACGCTCATCCCTGGCAAGCCGCTGGGACGGCCATCACCGACGCTCTTGGATTTGTTTGAGGAGTATTTTACATATCTCGAAACCTACAAACCGAGCAATGGGACGGCGCACCACCATAAACCGGTATATGGGTACATTCCAGCCCGACACTCGTTGCAACGCATGGAAGCACCCTTGTTGCGGGGGGTTTTACCCATCGGGGATGCGGCTGCACAACAATCGCCGTTGACCTTCTGTGGGTTTGGTTCGCATGTGCGGAATTTGCGGCGCACGACGGGGATGTTGGATGTCGTGTTGCGAGAACATCTGGAGCAGAGTGACGCACTGGCGTTGGTATCGCCGTTCCAAGTCAACGTGTCGCTCAATTGGGTGTTTAGTCGATTCATGCAACCGTGGGGGCAGTCGGATGCCGATGTCAATCAGCTCCAGCATCACTTCATGGGGGTATTAGAACGCTATGGAACGGCCTTTGCGACACGCTTCTTCCGCGACGAAATGCGCTGGAGCGATTACCACAAAATGATCCTCGGCATGTTTGTGGCATACACTCCCATTGTGGGGATTGCGGGTCGTGTATTGGGTGGCCAGATCGGGCAGTGGATTGCTGATTATCTCCGCTTTACCTGGGCAGGAGCACTCGCGGCAGCAGGTAGGGCAATCGGCGTCACCACCGTAGAACGCATCGCCGCAGACTTGCCGGTGCGCTGGCGCCTACGCCTTCTGGCGCTTGTCGGCGAATGGCGCGTAATGGGCTGGGACCGCTAGGAGACAACTCATCACAGCACGTGCTGGCTATTCCCGCTGATACCTTTTGTCGATGCGTCCGCGATGCGCCAGAGTACTGCCGACAGCGTTTTTATGAATCGTCCGTCATCGAACCCTGAACAAACCGACGCCGTGTGACATAACGTCACACGGCGCTTGTGCATGACGTGGGGGTTATGCGTCGATGACGGCTTCGAACTGACGGACTTCTTCGGCGACGACCGAGAGACTCCCTTCCCAGAACGAGCGTTGCGTGATGTCGATGCCCATGGTTTTGGCCAAGGTGGCAGCGTCGTACTTGCCAGTGCTACTGAGGAGCTCGTCATAGCGACTGGTGAAGGTGCGCGGATTGTCGAGGTAGAGCGCGTACAAGCCTTGCCCAAAGAGTTGACCAAACATATAGGGGTAGTTGTAAAACGAACGTCCCGTGCTGTAGTAATGCCCTTTGACGGCCCACATGTAGGGATGGAGGGTTGCCTCGGTAAGACCGTCGCCGTATGTTTCGCGCTGGGCTTGGAGCATCAGGGCGCTCAATTCATCGGCCGAGAGTTCCCGGTTTTGGCGTTGCTCGAAGACCCGCGATTCAAACAAATAGCGGCTCGTGATGTCGACTACCACCTGCGTCGAGCGTTGCAGAGAAGACTCGAGGATTTCGATTTTGCCGTTGGCGTCGGCGTGTGCCAATGCGGCATTTTGGGCGAGTGTCTCGCAAAAAATGCTGGCTGTCTCGGCGAGTGTCATCGGGGTATCGCGATTGAGCGGTGTTTGCGTGGCCAAGTTGAGGTTGTGATAGGCATGACCGAGCTCGTGGGCGAGGGTCATGATAATGCCAATGGATGGCTTGTAGTTCATCAAAATCCGGGATTCGTCGCGTTGCAGGCCCATACAAAATGCCCCGTCGACTTTGCCGTGGCGTGGCTCGGCGTCGATCCAGCCGTCGTCGATCGCGCGCTGCGCAAATGCACCCATGCGGGGGGAGTAGGCACTGAACTGCTCGACGACGAAGGTGCATGCTTCGGGGTAGCTCCAACTTTTGCTTTCAGCGGCAACGGGAGCGAACAAATCGTACCACGGCAGACTCGTCCCAGCGCGGAGGCGGCGTGCTTTGGCCTGGAGGTAGCGGCGGAAGTAGGGGAAGCTATCATGTGCGGCGCCGAGCATGGCATCGAGGGTGGCGCGATCCATGCGGTTGTCGGCCAGCGAAATATCGATGGGGTTGGCATACCCGCGCCGTTTTGCGAGGGTGTTGACCTCGCCCTTGATGGCATTGAGGGCCATAGCAAGGGGCGTGGTATGCATCTTCCAGGTTGCCAGCTCGGCATCGTAAGCGGCCCGCCGCGATTCGCCATCGGCGTCGTATGCCATGGTACGGATGGTGCTCATTGGGACATCACGGCCATCGTAGCGCACACTGATTTGTGATGTTGTGGTGCTGTGGAATCGTGCCCATGCACCGCCACCACTGACGTTGAGCTCCGATGCGAGGGCTTCGGCCTCGGGTGACATCTGGTGCACGGCTCGACGACCGGCTTCTTCGAGCATAAAGCGGTGTTCGGCGATATAGGCTGATTGGGAGGCGAGGGTCGCGATATCGAGGCATCCAGCCCAAGCGGTCAAACGCGTCGAGAGCTGATTGACCCGCACTGCCCGACTGCGCAGTTCGCTCTGCTTGGCTTGGGCGACGTCGTCGCGCGAATTGGTGCTGACGAACTGATGAATGTAGGCATTCATGGTGCGGAATGACTCTGACAATCCAGCCATGTGTTTGAGGATGCGCTCGACCGTGGCGGCGGCGACTGTTTGTTGCTGGTCGTGCTTGGTGACGTTGGTCTGGTCGAAGTCTGCGAGTGCGGCATCGATGGCTGCATCGAGAGCCGTCCGTGCCTGGTCGAGTGCGCTGTCAGTGAGTGATGCAAACGGGGTATTGGTGCGCCATTGTGGTAACGATGTCATTGATTCCTCACAGATTCTGGGCATCACAAGGTTGTTTGGGGTATCATAGCAAAGAACGTCCTACGAGGGACGCCCAGGCAGAACGACACGAGGACCGACATGCCCACGCATACGATTTTGACCCCGCCTGTCATTACTCGCGACGGTCGCGTGATTACCATCCGACCCATCCAAGCCGATGACAAAGACGCGTTATTGGCGTTTGGATCTGCGCTCCCCGAAGAAGATTGGCTCTACCTCGAGAGCGATATGCGGAGCGCCGATACGGTTGCCCGCCTTGCCAACGCCCAAGGTGCCGAACACTGGCGTCAGGTGGTGGCCGTCGATGGCGAGCGGATTGCTGCATATGCGTCGATCCGGATGCAAGCAGGTCGGTATAGCCATGTCGCAGCGGTGCAGATGGTCGTCGGCGAAGACTGGCGCAGGCAGGGCTTGGGTCGTGCCATGGGGGCTGTCATTGTGGCCGAAGCCCAGCGCCTCGAGGCCAGCAAAATCATCGCCGAGATGCTCGAAGCACAACGGAACGGGCAGGCGATTTTCTCGCATTTGGGATTCCGTACCGAAGGTACGTTGGTCGCACATGCACGCGACCGCTTCGGAAAGCGCCATAACCTCGTGGTGATGGCTCTGGTCATCGATTAAATTATTCGTTTTTGCCCCAGGCATCGGTCAGCTCTTTGGCGGTTTGGTACAGCGCAGCGATGTGTGCCAACCCCTCAGGGGTGACCGTTTGCATATTGCGATACACCTGCTTGTCGAGCATCTGTTCTTTTTTGCCGCCGGGCCAGATGCGCCACGAATCGTTGTCGATAACGTCTGCGACGACCAACTGTCCAGCGGTAGTCACACCACATTCGATTTTGAGGTCAATCAAGCTGATGTTTTGGGTGGCAAAAGCCGCCTCGATTGCCACAAACACCGTGCGCGCAATGGCTGCGAGTTCGTTGGTGAGGGCGACGTTCGCGATTCCTGCAGCGGCAAGCTCGGCCGTGGTCATCAGCGGATCATGATTTGCATCGTCTTTGAAGAAAAACTCCACCACCAGCGGATCGAATCGTTGCCCTTCCGTGACCTCGGGGTGACGTTTGAGGTATGAGCCGGTGGCATGGCGGCGCGTGACAATCTCGATGGGAATCATCGTACAACGCTGGACGACCATCGTATCAGGCGTGGGCGCATCAACAAAGTGCGTCGGAATGCCGTTGCGGGTGAGGAGTGCATACACATTGGCCGTGGTCGGCCCGCTGAGTAACGCTTTCCCCGGGATGATGTGACGGCGCGCGCCATCCCCCGCTGTTATCGCGTCTTTGTGTTGCATAATGGCCAACGTTGCATCGCTCGGGTGTGCATAGATTTGCTTGGTTTTGCCCTCGGCGAGCAGTGCTCCGAATTGCATGTCAGGCCTCGTTGGCTATGCGTGAGACGAGTTCGTCCCAGGCCATAAAAATCAGGAGGTGCCCTGCACCAGGAGTAATCGTGACCGCGGTCTGTGGGAGGAATGCGCACAACGATGTGGCTGCGGTGGGTGGCGTAATTCGATCGTCACTGCCGTACCAGGCGTAAATGGGATGCTGGATGCGCTCATACGTAATCGGCCAATGCTTCGTTACTAAGCCCAAATCAACGAGGTATCCGTCATATCCTTGACGAAAATTCTCGGCCAACATAGCCCGAAAAACAGCACCATCTGGAGTGTCAATGTAGCGATTTTCGGCTGCAGTAAAGGTGTTGCGCATAATCTTGATACCGAAGTCACCGGCTTTGGCTCCGGTTCCTATGAACCGCGCTGCAGCCCACGCGACGGTACGACGCGCCGCAGGGGGGAGGGTATTGCCCAGCGAGTGGAGCCAGCGATTCATGGGGGATAGTTTGGCGATGTCTGCAGCAGCGGATGGCGCCATCCCCGAAATAACGTAGATCTTGGTGACGCGCTCGGGGTATTGGCTGGCGAAGCTGAGGGCGTATGGCGTCCCCGCAGAGTAGCCGACGAGGGTAACCTGATCAACGTCCGCTGCAGCCAACACCGCACTTGCATCAGCGCTCCAATCAGCGATGGTACGCACCGGGTGCGGATGTGAGCGACCGATGCCGGGACGTTCGATGATGATGACGCGCACGTTAGTGCGATCGAGGATCTCTACCGAAGGGATTTGGACGCGTGCCCCAGGGAGGCCATGACACAACAATACGACCATACCATCGCGCGGCCCCGTGTCGCTATACGACACGATGCGGCCGTCGGGAAGGTTGACCTGTTGGTCGTGAATCATTGAAGCGTAACTCCTTCGCCCGCAACGATTTCACCGACCAAGCGGGCTTCGGGTAGGCAGGTAAGTGTGGCTGCGACGGCGTCTGCCGGGAGGACAACCAACATGCCCAAGCCCATATTGAAGGCATGAAAGGCGTCTGATTCGCTGATGTTGCCGGCAGCAACCAGGATGTCGAATATCGGCGGAACGGACCAACTGCCGCGACGAATCAACGCGCCGCATCCTGACGGCAATACCCGCGGCAGGTTGTCGTACACCCCGCCTCCGGTGATATGTGCAAGCGCATGGATGGGAATGTTTGCTGCGGTCAGTGTCGTGTATTCGTGGATGTAGCACCGATGCGGTGCCAGGAGTGCCTGTCCGACGGTGAATCCACCGAGCGCAGGAGGGGTTGCATCGTAGCCACCGATGACATCTACCATTCGTCGCGCGAGGGAATAGCCGTTGGTGTGCAACCCGTTCGATGGCAAGGCAATGATGGCATCACCTGTAGCGACGCCGCTCGGAAGCATGGCACCGCGCTGGGCGACTCCGACGATCGTTCCCGCGACATCGAAGGTGTTGTCGCGGTAGACTCCCGGCATTTCGGCGGTTTCGCCGCCGAGAATGGCGCACCCAGCAGCCCGACAGGCGCCAGCAATACTCTGCACCACGGCGGCGACCTGCTCTGCCTTGAGGACGTCAACAGCGATATAGTCGAGGAAGAAGAGCGGTCGGGCACCTTGGACCAAAATATCGTTGATGCAGTGGTTGACGAGGTCTGCGCCGATTGCGGTGTAGTCATTGCAAGCGGCGGCGACCAATGTTTTGGTGCCGACGCCGTCGGTCGATGCCACCAAGATTGCGTCATTCAGATGCGTGACTGCTTTGCTCAGGTCAAAGCACCCACCAAAGGCCCCCAAGCCAGCCAATACTGCGGGAGTGTAGGTCGATTGCACTGCGTCACGCATCAGCGATACCGCACGATTGCCTTCGGCGATGTTGACCCCGGCGTTGGCGTATGAGCTCATCGTGACCTCTCTCTAGAAATGGATGCGGCGGCGCCACAACGAGACGCTCTGTAACAGCCCGACAGCTGCAAACGACGTGACAGTGAAACTTCCACCGTACGAAATGAAGGGCAGGGGAATACCGGTAATCGGCATAATCGACATGTTCATGCCGGCATTCACCAGCACATGGCAGAGGAACATGGCCGCAACACCGCCGGCGATGAGCTTTCCGAATAAGTCACGTGCATTGGCGGCGATGTCGAGTGCTTGCCAGATGAGTAACCCGAGGCACAATAACATCCCGGCAGTACCGATAAAGCCTAACTCTTCGCCGGTGATGGCAAAAATAAAGTCCGAGTATTGGACAGGGAGGTAGTTCCCTTGACTCATCACGCCGTTGGTCCAGCCTTGGCCTGATAACCCACCTGAACCGATTGCGGTGAGCGACTGAATGATGTTCCACGCGCCGGATTTGAGCTCGGGGTCGTATTTGATTGGGTCGAGGAAGATCAGCAGACGGGTGCGTTGATACGGCGCCAAAATGTACGTCCAACCGAAGTAGAACAGCGGCGACCCGACACCAATCAGCGTGATGATTTGGGGCAACGTGATGCCTGCAATCCAGGTCACAATCAGCCATACCGACGCAAACACCAACGCAGTACCAAAGTCAGGTTGGATAAACACCAACAGCAGCGGGACGCCGAGGAGGAAGGCGCTCCCGATGAACGGTCGCCACGTGCCGAGGCTCCGTTCTTGGCTGGCCCAGAATCCTGCCAGCACCAAAATGATGACTAATTTGATGGGTTCTGATGGTTGTACCGTGCGCATCCCGAAGTCCAACCAGCTCTGTGCACCGCCACGGATATTACCGTAGACAAGGACGACCACCAACAGGACGACGCTAAGCACATACAACGGGAATGTCCAGCTTTGGAAGGCATGGTAATCGAGGAAGGTAATAGCAACCATTACCGCGAACCCGATAAGCAGATTCACGAGGTGACGATTGAAGTACCCCTGCGTCAGAGGGTCGTTCAACGTCGCGCTGTAGACCATGGTGACACTGAATATGGATAGCCCAACGAGGGCAATTGCGAGCACCCAATTATAGTCACGCCAGATAGAGTTATTCATGACCCACCATCGCTAAAACCCCTCAAATTATACCCCGATTTGCGTGAACCTCATGCGCTAGCGTTCGCTTCGTGTGCGTGTGCGGACAAAATACCCATGACCTTCGTCACGTACTTCACCTCGTAATTCGCGCATGAGCAAATCACCGAGGAGGTCGGCACTGCTGCGTTGTGTACGTCGACATAAATCATCGATGTGGATCGCAGTATTGAGCAACACCAAAAAGGGATCTTCGTCTGGCACTGCGGCGTCGACATAGCCGAGGTACGTCGCCACATCGTCTGCATCACGCACCGGTACTGCTCCCTGCGTGAGCAATGCATTGCAGCCAGCGCTTTTGGCAGAGTAAATCGACCCGGGCACTGCCATGACATCGCGCCCTTGATCGAGTGCCGCTTTGACCGTGATGTGGGCACCGCTACTTGTCCCGGCTTCGGTGACGATAACGGCGCTCGAAAGTCCACTGATGAGTCGATTCCGTGCGGGGAAGAGTGGCGGACTAGCACGCGTACCCGGATAAAACTCGCTCACGAGGGCAGATTGTCCGTGTCCGAGAATTGCTTCCGCGAGTCGTCGATTACGCTCTGGATAGATGCAATCGACCCCAGAAGGTAAAACCGCTACCGTTGCGCCACCCGCAGCTAATGCTTCGTGATGGGCAATCGTGTCGACGCCGATTGCAAGTCCACTCACTATGGTAAAACCCTTGGCGGCCAAATCCGCCGCGAATTGACGGGTCACTTCTATGCCATAGGAGGTTGGTTCGCGCGTCCCGACAATGCTGACGGCAGGGAGTTGTAGTCCAGTGAGGCTCCCGCGTACAAAGAGAATAGTGGGGGCACCAGGGATGTGTCGGAGCAGTGTCGGATATTGTGGATCGGCAGTGCTTACCACCTGGATTCCTGCATTCCAGAGCCTGGTGTGTTCGATGGTAGGGTCCGCAAGCGCACGCTGTTTGACCAGTTCTGCAATGAGATGGGCGGGCATTCCTGCCTCATAGAGTGCCCTCCGATCTGCTTGCCAGACAGCGACTGCACTGCCAAATCCTTCGACGAGACGGGCGATACGCAGTGGCCCGAGTCCATCAATGCGTACCAATCCCAGTAAAGCAATTGTTTCGTGCATAAAAATCCCTCTGTATGGAGATACAGAGGGAGTGTGCCGTTACTGCGTTACGCAATCATTACCAGCGGGAATTTATTGGCGCTTCCACTCCGCAATATTCCAGGTAATCGGGGCGAGCGCATCTGGGGCGACGCCACTGACGTTGGCAGACATCAATGCGACACCTAAGCGTTGGAAGAGCGGCAACGAGGGTATTTCTTTGGTGAAGAGTTGCTGTTGGAGCAAATACTGCTCGAGTTGGACCGTTTTGTCGAGGGTTGTTGCTGCGGTTTTGACGGCAAAATCTGCATCACGCATACACCACCCAGCAAAGTTGTTGCCGATATGACCATTGGTGTCACTCGGGACCGACGCACAGCTCCAGAGTGGTAAACCAGCAGGATCGGGCGATGCAATCCATGCGAAGAGCGCCAAGTCGAACTGACGGAGGAATAAGGGGCCACTCGGCGCAAAGATTTCTTCGGGGGGCATATAGGTGATGGCGATATCGACGCCCACTTCCTTCATGTCGGTTTTGAAGCGTTCGGCGATTTCTTGGCGGAGCGGGCTACCGGTCGTGGTGATGAGGTTCAGGGTCAGGGTAATTCCCTGCTTCGAGACCCGAATCCCGTCGTTCCACTTCCCGTACCCGGCTTCGTCGAGGAGCGAATTGGCGGTTTCGGGTGAGTAGTCGTAAATTTTGAGTTGGTCATCGGGGACTGCGCCGTGCTGCTCCGGCAATATCCAACTATTGAGCATCGGCGAACGGCCGCTGAACAACGTGTCGGCGAGGGCATTCCGGTTGAAGCCATAGGCAATCGCCCGCCGCACACGGATATCTTGGAGCGTTTGGATGTCGAGGTTGAAGTCGATATGCTCCCAGACCGGGCTGCGGTAATAGGTCACGGGCATGCCGGCGCGGGCATCTTGGTCGATGAAGGCATATTGATCGACGGCAACACGGTCGGTGACCGCCACATCGAGGTTCCCGTTGGCGAGATTGGCGCGGATCATGTCGACGCCCGACATCTGGGTCAGCGACACATTGTTGACGGCAGGGATGGTGCCGTAGAAGTACGGGTTGCGCACAAATCGGATTTCGTTGCTACTCCGACTTTCGAGCATATAGGGTCCATAGCCGACAGGCTTTTTGGCATACTCCGAATCACGAATCTCGGCAGGGGGGGTGTCGGCGAGGAGGTGTTTTGGTAACGGCGTCCAGTAGCTCAAGAAGATGCCCGTACCGACCAAGTCCGGTTGCAAGATTGCTTTGGTGGTGTGGTCATCGATGAGTTTGTAGTCGGCGGTCCGGTCGAGGAGAATCCGGGCTTCTTCGCCGAGGGGGGCTTGTTTGCGGGCGAGTTCGTACGCAAAAATCGAATCTTGCGCCGTGACAGGGACTCCGTCCGACCAGGTGAGTTTGTCATTCCAATGGTAGGTAATTGATACCTGCTGTACTTGGGTGATGACGGTGGTGGTCGTTGTCGTGATATTGCCCGCGGCGTCGAGGAAGACCGATACTTCGGAGATGTCGACATCACCGTTTTCGATGGTAGGGATGCGCGTGAGTACGCCGGTGGTGATGTAGTCGTAGTTGTACGCCAAAATCGGAGACGGCGAAATCATTTCGAGGGCGATGCTGTTGGCGCGCTTGAGTGCACTGTCTTTGGGATAGGGGAAGAGATCGGCAGGAAGTTCGGTAATGCCGATTGCCCAGACGTCGTTGCGTTGCGCGAGTGCGTCGGCCACCGATTGATTTGTAGGGGCGAGGATGGCATCCGGCGTTGTATTGGGGACGACGGGTGTGCGATCACGCACACCGCCCTCGATTTGGCATGCGCTCACAAAAAAAACAGCGCCAATGACCAGAACAATACGTGTTATGAGGGTGCGGTAATGCATGTCGAATGTACCTCTATCGAGCGTGTTGCGCACGGTGTGCACGCCACTGCTCTGCATGTAATTGCATCTCGAAGAATTCAATCGCGACGGTGCCGTCTGCGTACCGAATGTGTGGTTGCAAATGGGCAAACAGCGGGTTGTCGGGTCGGGGCAGGTCGTCGGCATAATAGGCGGTACGCCAGTCGCTGTCGACATGCACGAAACCGAGGCTACGATAGGAACGGACGGCGCGTTCGTTGACCGAGGCGACGTCGAGGACCATCGTTGCGAAGCCCAGTTCGCCAAAGAAAATGTCGAGAAATCCCTGCATCGCTTCGGTACCCAGGCCACGACCGACATACCCCGCCGAGAAGGTAATCCCGAGTCGGGCTTGCTTCTTGGTGTGATCTATTTCGCGGAGCGAAATGCGACCCATCAATTCACCATTGCGACTGTCAACCGCCCAATGGCGTCGTGAGGCAAGCATGTCATTAAACCACGTGCCCGAAAACGGCGACTGGGCACGTTGGAGATTCCAAATCGACTCGAAGGGGTCGTTGTACGAAGGCCAGCGATAACTGCGCTCGTCGTCGTAGCGGTTCCATGCGCGGATAATCGTGCGTGCCGTCTGTGTCATGCGGCTAGACCCCCTCGACACGGGTCACTCCTGCGACGAGCGCTGGGATGACGTTGCCTGGGGTATCAGTGACGAGGACATCGGCCATGACGCTAAAAATCGATGCAGGGTCAGGATTAATGGTCAAAACCCGAGCACCTGCGCGTTTGGCGATGAAGGGGAACTGGGCGATAGGGTCAGCTGCACTCAGCTCACCAATAAAAAGGATTGCGTCACAGGATTCGACCGCGAGTTGGGCAGTGCGTACATCTTGGCGTGCAAATCCTTCGCCGAGGAGGACCACATCCGGGCGGAGCGGGCTTCCGCACCGTTGACAACGCGGCGGGATATCGCCTTCTTCTTCCCAATCGCCGAGATGACCTGCCTCGACACAGCGGGTGCGATGGACGCTCCCGTTGAGTTCAATCATGTCACGCGTCCCTGCACGCCAATGTAATCCATCGATGGCGAGGCTGACCAATAAAAACGTCGGAATGTGCTGTTCGAGGTCGACCAGTGCATGGTGGGCGGGACTCGGTTGGGCGGTTTGGCTTTGCAGCCGTCGAAAATCGTACCATTGCCAGACGAGTTTGGGATTGCGCGCATACGCCTGCGGCGTTGCCAAATCCCGCACATCATAGGCGGCCCACGGCCCGACCATCGCTTGACGGAATGAAGACACACCGCTTTCGGCGGACATCCCGCCACCGGTAATGACGACCAGCTTCTGCGCTGTCTTGAGTTCGGTTATCAGCGCATTCAGTGCGTGCATCAGTCCCTCTTTGTCAGGGTGTTGTCAGACGGATCTGAGGTGCCCATCCTTCGATGGCTGCTGCACCGGTGCCGAATCGAATTTTGAGCCACGCCGTGCCGTCGGCACTCTGCGGACCATCGAGCCACTCGACGCGCGAGCCGGCGGGGATGCTACCAACGACTGTGGCGTTGCTGGCTGGTTCGGTGTGGACTTCGAGCGGGGCATCTCCGCCAACGACGAGTTGCTGGACCTCAGTTGTCGTACCAGCAAATAATCCACTGAGCCAGCTAGGCATACTGATGCTTGGAATGCTGGATTGCACGGTGCTGAGAATACTCGAAGTGCCAGCGGGTTGGAGGCTGAGGGCATACCAACCACCACCGATGAGTCCTGCCAACACAAAGAGAATGACGAATGCACGATTGAAAGATCGCTTGCGTACCCCACGGGTACGTTGCACCGGCGGTTTGAGCGGGGAGTTTTGTGCGGCGGTATCGGTGTTGTCTTCGTTGAGTGGACCGGTACCGTTGCCACCAATGACGATGTCGCGGCGGGCTTGTTCGATCAAATCGAGGAGTTCGTCGAGGTTTTTGAGGCGTGTAACTGGATTGCGGGCAGTGCAGCGCATTATCAGATCATCGATTTCGGGCGGACACCCCGCACTCACAACCGCCGATACAGGTGGGATGTCGCTCGATTCGTGTTGCGTCAAGATTTCGTCAGCGCTCGTGCCACTGAACGGTCGGAATCCACCGAGGATTTCGAACAGCAAGATGCCGACTGCATAGATAGCACTCTCGACGGTTTCGGCGCTGCCTTGTTGGCGCTCGGGAGAGCGATAACTCGCGATGTCAATGAGGACTTCGTTGGGGGTCAGGGTCCAATTTTCGATCCACTTCACATGCCCTTCGCTGATGACCACGAAGTCATTGCTACTAATCGGCGGATGTGGAATATGTGATTCTTGGCATGCTTTGATGACAGCGACGATATGTCGAATGTACTGCAGTGCCTCTATCGGTGTCACCGGCGCACGCGCGCGGAGCGTTTTGCCCGTGACAAACTCGGTAATGAAAAACGGACGGTCTTCGATGGTGCCGCTATCGTAGACCTCGGGGAGGGCGCTATGCACGTTCCGAGCACGCAATTCGGAATCCGAAATGAAGCGCTCGCGGATGCCACGCTGATCCACCAGATGACTCCGCATCAGGTTGAGTAATACCGGCCGATTGAGCTTGTCGTCGTAGGCGCGATAGACGGTTGCGATGCGCGTAGCACCGAGGCGTTCGTCGACGCGGTAGCGTCCATGGATGCGTGGCTGTGCTGTCATGCACCTTACCTTATACGAGTCAAGGCGACTTTGTTACAGTTGATAGTGCATTATAGCACTACGAAGCAGTGCGGTAAACAGTCTTGACGCGCAGGTGGAAGGGTGTGTGATTCCCCTTGTGTGCATGTTTATCGGTCTGTCATAACCCCGCCACCGGTGTTTTTTTATATCCACTGAGCGGCGAAAAAGCTTTTACGCTTTCTGCATGCTCAAAAGGCGGTGGGGTAGGTCTGCTACACACGGTGTTTACGCTTTTGTCGTAAAAAATGCACCACCCCGATTGGCGATACCGCGAACACGTTGATGCGTAGCGGCGTCAAGGTTAGTGAAGAAGCGGAGAAATTTGGCATACACTGTGTGCTTTACACCGAGTGCCACAAAAAGGGTTGTGCAATGGGTTTCTTTGTTTGGCTGCGTGCAATCCCGCATACCGATAGGGATGTGCATGTGCAGATGTACGTGCCGACGTTCCTTTTGTAGGAATGGTTAGGATGAGGTTGTAATGAGCGTTGCAATGGTGTGCGGATGCGTCCACGGAAGCCAGTGGTCGGCATCGTGTACGACGGTCACGGGAAGCCAGGGCATAGTCGTGTGGTGGCGCTCTGCCAGCGAGACAAGCAACGCACCATCATGTTCGCTCCAGAGTAGATCGATGGGAACGTGACCGTCGGGGATAGGGATGTCGCAGCTGCCCCCTGCCAGAGCAAAATCAGCGGCCCGATACCAGTTCAATGCTCCCCGGATGCGACCGGGTCTTCCCCAGGCAGCACGCAGATGGTCTTTCTGGTGCGGCGTAAGTGCAACGGATGCAAAGGCACCGAGCGGGATTGCGTAGTCGTTGTGTGCAAACCGTTCCTCAAACCCATCGGAACGGAGCGCGCTGATGTAGCGCGATGCATCACGCTGAGCTTCGTCGTGATCGAGGGCATCGAGGAAGACTGCCGGATGCGGGGCGTTGCAGATGACGGCACGTGCAATACGGTGCGGGTGCAGGCTGACCGTCGCCCATGCAACGACGCCACCCCAATCATGGCCGACCAGTGTAAAGAGGCGCTGCGGAATGAGCTGTTCCGCAATGGTGAGGACATCAGCGACCAGTTGGTCGATGGTATAGGCGCGCACGTCGCTCGGCGCATCGGAACGATAGATTCCTCGCCCGTCGGGCACGATGACATACCACGAGGACGCGAGGAGATCGGCGACGGGCCGCCAGCCATCACCGGTGTCGGGGAATCCGTGTAACAGCATAATTGCAGGCGCAGTCGGCGTGCCATACGTCGTGACGTGGAGCCCGATATGACCATTGTGTACGGTGTGATTTTTCATGCGCAAAGTATAGCAGGTCGAATACTGATAACTGATAACTGATAACTGATAACTGCCTTGGTTTTCCTCTAGAATAAGAACATCCCCAACACACATGGAGGTCGCAGATGTTTCGTGATATTGCAGCAGTTCGTTCACGCCTTGCCGACCAAAAGTATATTGCGTCGGAATCGATCGCCACGACGTTATTTTTGGCGAGCAAACTCGACAAACCCATCCTCGCCGAAGGTCCAGCTGGCACCGGCAAAACCGAACTCGCCAAGGCAACCGCTGCCGCCACCGGGCGCGAACTCATCCGTTTGCAGTGCTACGAAGGGATCGACGAAGCACGGGCATTATACGAATGGGAGTATGCCAAGCAATTGCTCTATACGCAGCTGTTGCGTGAACGCATCGGCGATATGGTGAGTGCGGCTTCGTCGTTATCTGCGGCTGCGGATGCAATCGCCAATGAAGAAAATGTCTTCTTTTCGGAACGATTCCTGTTGGCGCGACCGTTGCTCCGGGCGATTACCAGCCCCAACCCGGTGGTGCTGTTGATCGACGAGATAGACCGGGCTGATGCCGAGTTCGAGGCGTTTTTGCTCGAATTACTGAGTGACTTCCAGGTCAGCATTCCTGAACTGGGCACCATCAAGGCTATTCACAAACCGATTGTTATTTTGACCAGCAACGATACCCGCGAGCTCTCTGAAGCGCTCAAGCGGCGCTGTCTATTCTTGTATGTGGGCTATCCGGATGCCGAGGCAGAACTCGCCGTGGTCAATTTGCGCGTGCCGGGGGTGCCACCGAAGTTGGCTGCGCAGGTGGTCGAAATGGTGCAACGCCTCCGTCAGCTCGATTTGCGCAAAACGCCGAGCATGTCCGAGACCATCGACTGGGCGCGGGCGTTGGTCGAACTCAACGTCAAACACCTCGACCGCGGGGCCATGGATGCCACGATGAATGTGTTGCTCAAATACGAATCCGATGTCCAAAAAGGCAAACGACTCGTCTCCCGCGACGACGATGCGCCTACTGATGCTCCGCGTGAACGCGACCGTGATCGTGGCCGTGATCGAGATCGTGACCGTGGCCGTCGTGATCGATAAAAACGATGTACATTTGTCAGATTTTATGACCAAAAAAGCGCCTGTTGTAACCGACGGAGGCAGGCAATGGACGAACGATTAATTGCATTTATTCGGGCTTTACGCGGGCGCGACGTACGGGTATCGATGGCCGAGAGTATCGATGCGATGCGTGCCCTCGAGAGCATTGGTGTCGGTGAGCGCGCCGCGGTGCAAACGGCTTTGCAGAGCAGCTTAGTCAAAGAACACGCCGATATGGCGATCTTTGATGAGCTTTTTCCGCAGTATTTTGGTGTCGATACGCCGCCGCCGATGCAAACACCCGGTGGTGGCTTGCCCGATGACGGAGCCGCCCAGCTCGAGCAGATGTTGCAGGAATTGCTCGATAGCCTCGATGATGAGGCATTGCAACGTCTCATCGAGGCGATGATGGGCGCTGGCATGACCCGCGCCGAACTGCGCGAGATGATGCAGCAAAAAGACGCAACACCTGATATGAGCGAAGGGTTGCCGTTGTCGTGGGCTATGCGCATGGCGATGGAGGGCATCGGGATGCCCATGGCGAACGAATTGATGCAACAACTGCTCGAACGCATGCGTCAGATGGGATTCGACCCCAGCCAAATGAAGCAGATGGAACGTGACCTGCGCGAAAACCGAGCTACCATCGCGCAACAAATCGCCGAGGTTTTGCAGGCAGAACAAGGCGCGGGCAAGGCAGACGAGGACCGCGAGGTCAAGCGCGACGAGTTGCTCGATCGACCGTTTGATCAATTCAGTTTCGACGACGTGCCTACGTTTCGGCGCGAAGTAAGCCGGCTCGCGGCACGCTTGCGCTCGAGTGCAGCATTGCGCATGAAGCGTGCGCAGCGCGGCACGCCGGATATTCGCCGGACTGTACGTGCCAATCTGCGCTACCAGGGTATTCCCTTGGAATTACGCTACATCAAGAAAGATGTGCGCCCAAAGTTGACGGTCATTTGCGACGTCTCGGGCTCGATGCGGGCGGCGGCGGCTTTTATGCTCTTGCTGGTCTACGCGCTCCAGGACCAGGTCAAACGCACGCGACCATTTGTCTACTACCGGACAATTGCTGATGTGACGAAGGATTTCCAAGAATTACGTCCCGAAGCTGCGATACAAATCCTGCCGGATCGCATCCAGGGCGGTCCGTACCAGACCAGTCTGGGCAGTTGTCTGACGACATTCCTCAAGGATCACTCCGGAGCGGTGGATCGGACGACGACGGTCATCTTCATGGGTGACGGTGACGATCATCGTGGTGTGCCGCGGGTCGAGGATTTTGTGGCACTGCGCAAAAAAGCACATAAGGTGCTGTGGTTCAATCCCGAACCCGATTGGCGTTGGTACCGCGAAGACAACTATATGCACCTCATCAAGCCACAGGTGGATGGCGTGCATGTGGTGAGCACGTTGCGCGAGTTAAGCGTGGCGATTGATGGGCTTTTTCGGGTGTAGGGTGAAATTTTTGTTGTGTATGTGGGCGGAAGCGCATGCGCTTCCGCTTTTTCGTATGCGAAACCTTACAGGATGCTACGCTTTCTCAAAACATAAACATCAATGAACATCCCCTCCATGCAGCATGTGTCCTGCACGAAGGAGACGTTCGTTGCCTGAAGCTGTACCCTGTACCCTGTAACCTCCTACGGCGCGGTGGTGAACTTCCAGAACGTACTCGAAGACAACGTGGTGCCTATGGTGTTCTTGGCGCGCACTTGCCAGTAATAGGCTTTGTTTTTTGCGAGGCCAGTGACTGCTGCGGTCCGGGCGGTGCCGGTGCTCTTCCAGGTGGTGCAGGTTGCGGTTGTCAGGGCGATGCAGTACTCGTAGCTTGTGGCACGTGTGCTGGCTGCCCAGGTGAGGCTGAGGCTGTTTTTTTGTTTGGTTGCATTGGTGGCCGGGGATGATTTTGCAAATGACGCCGGTGGCTGACTGACGGTGAATGACCCGTATGCCCCGCTGTCTGCGAGCGTCGTTCCCGAGGTGTTGGTGGCGCGGACTTGCCAATAATACGTCCCGTTTTGGGACAGTCCAATACTCGCCGTGGTGGCAGTGCCGGCACTGGTCCAGGTTGTGCATGTAGCAATCGACAGCGCATAGCAGTATGTATAGCTCGTCGCATACGTGCTCGCAGCCCACGACAGTGTGGTCGTGGCGGCAGTGATACTTTGGCCAGCAGTTGGTAACAATTTGGTGAAGCTGTTGGGTTGGCCTTGGTCGATTGCTGTAAACACTGCTGACACGACAGTAGTCACTGGTTGGTACATTTTGAGATTGCCGTTGCTGGTGTCCGCATACGTAATCACGGGTACGTTTGCAGAGGTGATTGCAATGGATGAAGTTTCCCCCACATTGCCCACACTGTCCGCGATCGAGATCGTAGGGAGGGAGCAGGCCATGTCATTGCAAATGGCGACCTTCAAGTCTTGATTTGTGGCGTCATGATAACTGATCACGGGGGTGTTTGCTGAAGTGAGTGCAATAGATGATGTTACCCCCACTGTTCCCACACTGTCAAGCGTCGATATCGTCGGTAGGGAGCAGGCTGCGTCATTACAGACGACGAGTTTGAGATCAAAGTTACCTCCATCAAGATAACTGATGACTGGGATGTTGGTAGAGCTGAGTGCAAGAGAGTTACTCCTGCCCACGTACCCACTACTATCAAGGGTAGAAATGTTCGGAATGGAACAGGCTGAGTCATTGCACACGACAAGTTTCAGATCGCCATTTGTCTGATCGTAATAACTGATGACGGGGATGTTGGTGGACCCGACGGCAATAGAGGACCCGCCACTCACATCCCCGCTGCTATCAAGGGTTGAGATAGTGGGACTCGTACATGCCGCGTCATTACAGACTGCCAATTTTAGGTCACCGTTTGTAGCATCCCAATAACTGATGACGGGGATGTTGGTGGAGGACAGGGCGAGAGAACCAGATCTACCGACAAAACCAATGTTATCGATTGTTGTTATGGTAGGATTTGAGCACATTGTGTCATTACAGACGGCTAGTTTCAGGCTTGAATTAACATCATCGTAATAACTGATGACGGGGACGTTGGCGGTTGTCAATGCGAGTGAACTGTAGAAGCCGACATCACCAATCTCATCTATCGTTGTGACCCGCGGGTTGACGCAGTCTGCGTCATTACAGATTGCGAGTTTGAGGTCTCGATTGGTCAAATCAAAATAACTAACGACAGGAGTTGAGGGACGAATTATGGATACTGATGAATCACTTCCAACCTCTAGAACGGTAGAACGCGGTAGCGACCGAGATCGGTTGTTTGCATCCGATGTTGCAGTAGCAGGTGTGTATGCGGTTACCCACACTGGCGGCGTTACTAATGCACTCATCGCATTCCCGTTTTGTGTACCGACCCCGCCGAGGGGAATGTGTGATGCGTTAACAATTGAGTCGTCGTCGAAGAGGGTGAGTGCAAGGTGTGTACTTGGTCCCGCGAGGATGACATCGACAACATAGGTATCTGCGCTGTCAGTAGATGATTGGTGTGAAACACTGGCGATTCTGGCGTTTTGATCATCACCGGATGTCGAAAAATCAGACACATCCACCCCCGTCACTGCTTCGCTCAACGTAACAGTGAAGGAAATGCTATTGATGCTGCGAGCATTCTCATTTGCAGTCATCGACCAGATCCGTGGGATGGCAGGGGTCTGGGCTTGACCCGTAAAGGTCGTCCCCAACATGAGGCACAGCGTCATGATGCCGATGCGCAGAATCTTTTGCATGGTTGTACTTTCTTGTAATGCGTTGCGGCAGGTAAGAAAAAAATGCACGCATGTACTGATGTACGTGTATGAAATTTAATTAATTTAATTATAACAGGTGATTGCGGGGTGTTTGTTCTTTTGTAAAGAAAAAATAAACAAACGTTTTTCATTCAGAAACAAACATCCCCCGTGCAGTGTTGTGTCCTGCACGAAGGAGACGTTCGTTGCCTGTAACCTGTAACCTGTAACCTCCTACGGCGCGGTAGTGAACTTCCAGTAGGTGCTCGATGCAAGTGTCGTCCCGCCGAGGTTCTTGGCACGGACCTGCCAGTAGTAGGCTTTATTTTTGGTGAGGCCAGTGACGGCTGCGGTACGGACTGCTCCGGTGCTCTTCCAGGTCGTGCAGGTGGCCGTCGTGAGCGCAATGCAGTACTCGTAACTGGTTGCGTATGAGCTTGCTGCCCACGACAGCGTGATGGATGTTTTCTGTTTGGTTGCGTTATTTGCCGGGGCGGATTTTGCAAACGCTGCAGGTGGAAGCGTGACGGTGAATTCCCAAAAAACATTGTTGTCCGATGGTGCGGTGCCGACGTCGTTGCGTGCGCGAACCTGCCAGTAATAGGTAGAGCCGTTCGCCAGGTCTGTGACGGTTTTGACCGTCGCAGTGCCCGTGCTGTTCCAGGTCGTACATGTAGCTTTCGATAGCGCGATGCAGTATTCGTAACTCGATGCCTCCACCGCAGCATTCCAACCGAGTACGACAGAGGATGTCGTGATGGCCGTAGTATTGCCTGGCGCTGATTTGCCAAACGAGTTGGGTTGCCCCTTGTCGATGTAGACCGGACCGAGGATGTATTTGAAGTGACCCGTCAGATACTCACCGTAGCTGACGATTGGTCTGTCTTCGGAATCGAGTGCGACTGCGCCGGGCGATATTCCTACGTCACCGCCTGCAAGTACCGTGATTGCCGGACTGGCGCACGCGGTATCATTGCACTGCGCGATTTTGAGGCTGTCGGTAGTAAGATCTTTATAGATAATTACAGGCGCTTCTGCACTGTTGAGTACCATATTCGTGAAGAAGCCTACCATCCCGGTGCTATCGAGCGTCGAAATGACCGGACTGGTACATGTGGTCGAGTTACAAATGGCCAGCTTCAAATCACTTGCGTCATCATCAAAGAATGAGATAACCGGTATATTTGATGCAGTCAGGGCGAGAGATGTATATCTCCCTACGTTACTTGTGCTTGCTATTGTCGACAGAGTTTTGGTCGAACAGGTTGTGTCTGCGCAGCTGGCTAGCATCAGATTGCCGTCTAGTGCGTCGTAATAACTGATGATGGGAATGTCAGCAGAAGTCATTGCAATGGAAGAGTACTGGCCGGCGTATCCACTGCTGTCGAGAACGTTTAGGTTGGGGCTCGTACATGTTGTATTGTTGCAGACCGCGAGCTTGAGAGAGCCGTAATAGTAGTCGTGATAACTCACAACCGGCACGTCAGCGGAGTTCAACGCGAGTGCCACAAAACCGACTCCACCTGTCGTACGGTCAACGGTCGAAATGACCGGGTTGGAACAGGCTTTATCGTTGCACACCGCGATCTTGAGATTGTAAATGGCATCATCGACTGAATACTCGTTATATGCGATTACGGGTATGTCGGTAGCGGTTAAGCTCATCGAAACTGTGGCGGCAAGAAGGTATGTTGTCGCAATGGTTGTGATGGTTGGATATCTACAGAACACCGTGTCGCATATCGCGAGCTTTAGGTCTGCATTTGTTTCGTCGTTGTAGGCAATGACTGCGGTACCTGCGGAGGTCAGCTTCAATGACGAGGCCGTGCCATAAACCCTGCTCGGCGTACGCGGTGATGCTGATGGGCTGGTAGCAGGACGATTTGCAACCGTTGCCGGACCACTGAGCGCCGTGACAATACTCGTAACATTGCCGTTTTGTGCGCCTGCTGTGCCGAGTGGAATACCGGCTTCATTCACAATCGAATCATCATCGACGAGCATCACGACGACCTCTGCGGGTGTGTTGTCGTTGCTGACGGTCAGAAAAAAGACATTGGCCGTGTCGGAAGGTTGGATGTCTCGGATGTGTGCAGTCTCGGAGCCGAATACGCGAAAATCCGCCATATCGACACCGGTCACTGGCTCACTAACCGTGACCCGAAATGACGTCGAATATTCGGTGCGATGTAATTCATCGGCTGCAATCGACCAGACGCGAGGAGCCGGCGGTGGTTGTGCTTGACCGATGCTGTTCGTACCCATCAAGAGGACCATACAAATCAACCCGTAGCGAATCAAATTGTGCATTGTTTACTTTCTTAGAAACCACACGATGTAGCTTTTTCAGCGCATGCGACGCATCGAAAACTGTAAAACTATAACAAATTTACCCTATCGCTGTCTGACCTATATCCGCTTTTCCCCAGCCTCCCACACAAAAAAAAACCCCCAGGCCGTGCACAACCAGATGCGCTAGCCGGGGGCATGATGCTCATTGTGATGTGTTGAAAAATGCTGATATTCGTTACGACACAAACAGTTTTCGTGGAAAATTTGTCAAACGTTCGTAGCCATTCGGTGTAATGGCAATTGTCTCGGACATACCGAAGCCCTTGGCCAAGACATATGTATGCAACGTCATACCAATCTCAAACGACCAATCGGCAACAGGCGATGCTTCGAGATTTTCGCCGCTTACCGGCAACAACATAAAGCCCACCGAATACATCGTTTTGTTGGTATAGGTATCTCGCAATCCTGAAGACAACACCCCTTCGCGGTAGATGCGGTCGGGGACAGTCGCAGCGACACCGGGTTTGATGGTTGCGAGCGCAGCGTCTTGGATGGCGGTGAGCTGTTCGACGATGCGAAAGTCCTCGTCGCTGGCATGCGCGACGCGAATGGGACGCATAAAGCGGGCGTGGTAGTGACGTACATTGGGCGTGGTTTCGATTTGGACGATGTCGCCGTGAGTGAGCACGCGATCGGTGTAGTAGCCGTGTAGATGGTAGGCGCGCTCGCCCGAGGCCATCACACCGGGACCTGCCAAATCGCTGCCGGCGCGAATCATTGCATCACAGATGGCGGCGGCCATCTCGCGTTCGGTCGCACCGACTCGGGCAGTGTCGATGGCGGCTTGCATGCCGGCTTCGGAGGCTTTGCCGGCGCGACGTTGGTAGGCGATCTCAGCCGGTGTTTTGATGAGCCGCATCCGCTCGACCAACGATTGCTCGTTGGTCCATACGATGCCGGGCAAGAGGGACTGCAGTTTGTCGAAGCGGGCGACCGACACGGTCCAGCTGCCAAGTTCTGCTCCGACCTTGGCCGATGCGCCGAGCCGCGCACGAATAACATCTGCGGCGACTGCGGTGGTATCTTGGCTGTCGTTCCAGAGTGCACGGTCTGGGTAGACGCACGTGCTATCGAGGTAGTACTCCTCGACGTCACGGCAAAACATCGTCGGCGCACCGTTAGCCGGGATAATGGCAAACTGGAAGCTGCTGTATGCCCGGGTGAAAAAACCCGTCAACCAGGTGACACTCTCGGGCTGGAAGGCTATCAACGCGTCGAGCCCTTTGGTGCGTAGCTCTGCCTTGACGCGTGAAACGCGGGCGTGGTATTCGCTCGGTTCGAACCAATAGTTCGGTAGTGCCATCGTATTATTCCCTCGTTGCTATCGGCTGTTGGATGTATGCAGCAAAGCGTCGGAGCATACTTTGCGCTGGTGTTTGATCGACTGCCGAGGCGATGAGTGCATCGACGTCGGCACCGTCACTGACCATCACGTCGCGGCAGTCTTCGATCCAGGCAGGTGCCAGGGCGAGGGGAATCTCGAGATGTCCTTGGATGCCCCAGACGGGTTGGTCGCGCCAGCGCCACACCTGATTGGGGCAGAGCGGCGTACTTGCCAAAATCGTCATGTCGGGGTGGTTGGCTTTGACCTCGTCGTTGTGCCAGGTGAACATCGTCACTCCGTCGGCCAACTCACTGGCGATGGGGTCGGTGTGGGCAGCGGGATGGACGATATGCGGGATGTAGCCTATTTCGCACGTTGTCCGGCGGAACACATGGTCGCGACCGCACAATGCAGAGGCCAAAATCTGGCTTCCGAAGCAGATTCCGAGCATGGGGATGCTGCGCGCGGCTGCTTCTTGGATGAGCTCGTGCTCGCGATGGATCCAGGGAATATCTTCGTAAGCGCCGTGTGGGCTGCCCGCGATGACGATACCGGCGTAGCCGTCGAGGCTGGGAGGGAATTCATTGGCGTACGCCCAATAGCGCTCGACCTGGAGGCCCCATTCTTCGAATCTGCTGTCGAGTTTGGAGAGCGGGCGGTAGGTCGGACCATTGATAAGGTATAACAGGCGATGTTGCGTCATTGCAGACTCCTGCGCGTATGGTTACCTGTATTGTCCGCGGAGCGAGTCATCATGTGGCGCAGACCCGAGGGGAAGCTGTTTTCGAAAAGCAAATAAAGAAGCGGGGCTGCTTGCAAGAAGCCCCGCTCAACTGGTTACTTTGCTGTCGTGAACTTCCACGCTGTGCCTGAAGCATTGGTTGCACTGATTTCGTTTCGGGCACGTACATTCCAGTAGAAGATTTTATTTTTCGCCAACCCGGTCACCACGACAGAACGTGCCGTCCCGGTACTCTTCCATGTCTTGCACGCAGCTGCCGTTGCAGCGATGCAGTACTCATATGTGGTGGCGTACGGGCTAGCACCCCAACTGAGCGTCACGGAAGTTTTTTGGTTGACCGCATTTTGGGCAGGGCTGGTTTTGGTGAATTCACCGGGAGGTAGACTGACGGTAAATGAGTGTTCCACTCCTGCATCAGCGATAGTTGTTCCAATGGTGTTTGTGGCACGAACCTGCCAGTGATAGGTCGTTTTGTTTGTGAGGTTTGTCAAAACGGCATTTCGAGCCGTACCGGTAGAAACCCAAGAAACGCAGGTTACCGTGATTGGGGCAATACAGTATGAATAAGAGTCTGCGTTTGGAACTCCATCCCATTCAAGATGTACTTCTGTGGTAGAGAGTGTATAGGTGTCTGGCGGTGATGATTTCGCAAAACTATTAGGTTTTCCTTTGTCGAGTGTGACAGGTCTGCGATAGAGGTTCAAACTATTATTGAAATAATCAGAATACGCAACGACCGGCAAGTTTTCAGCATCAATTGTGATGTCATTGTGATATCCGACACGTTCGACGGGAAGTGCATCTATCGTTGCAAGAAAGGGGTTTGCGCAGAGAGAAGTATCACATGTTGCCATTTTGAGGAGCCAATTTGCGCTGTCGTAGTAGGAAATAATCGGCAAATCTGTACTGGTAATCGATACTGAAGAGTTCACCCCAACGGTATCTATTTGTTGGTCTGTTGACGTTGCACATGTTGCTGATCCACACATGATCAGAATCAGACGGCCTGATTCTGTACTATAAAAACTCACCACTGGTTTGTTATCGGAAGTAATCGCAACAGACGTTTTACTTGGTCCAATACCTAAGGTGCGAAATTGTGGCGCATCGCAGGCAAGTGAATTACAGATTGCTAATTTAATCGCTCCTTCGGGGCTTGTTGTATACGTTACAACAGGATATCCATTCGTGGACAACGCCATATCAATGTTTCCCGCGACTGTTCCTGTGCCCAAGATTGTGGTGATTGTGCTACTACTGCAAGTAGCATTGGTGCAGGTGGCGATTTTTATCGAGTTGTTTGTCGTGTCAAAATAGGAAATTACCGGTGTTCCGCTTGCGGTGATTGCGAGTGAAGATTCCTCACCGACAGTGCCTCCGGAGTCTATGGTACGTATTGAAGGGGATTTACAATTCGTTGTCCCGCAATACAGATACATCAAGTCTCCATCAGAGTAGTTGTAATAGCTAATCAGTGGAATATCGGTGGTTGTTAATGCGAGCGAAGAGACCATTCCTCTGACTGTGGTCGGGTCTGGAGTGACATTCCGGACATTCTGACATAAAGAATCAAGACATAACGCGAGCTTGAGGTATTGATTGAGTGCATCGTAATGAGCGATAACGGGTAATCCATCGCTCGTTAGTGCGATCGAAGGGTACCAGCCGAGCATCGCAGAAGGGACACGTTCATGTATCTTTTGCATTCCTGAGCGCTGCGAGTTGATGATATCTTTCGATGAGTGAATAGTGTTCGTTGGGTGTATTCGATTCCCGAGCGCGTTGCCATTTTGGTTGCCGATGCCACCAAGGGGGATTTGTGCAGTGTTTTTTATTGAATCATCGTCGAACAACGCTAACGCAAACCCCCGATTGTCGCCGTCGACATTGATGTGGACGGTATATTGTCCTCCCCCAGCGACGGCGTTGACCGCAACGATGGTCACATGCATGGTATCGCCAGCAATGGCAAAATCGTCCATTGTGACGCCGCTGACTGGTTCACTAAAGGTAACTGTGTACGATATATTGGCTGACAATTCAGTTTGTTGAGCGGCCTCAATAGACCAGACGCGTGGCGCTGGGCTCGATTCTGCCCAGAGAGGAGTGTTTGAGAGAAAGAGAAAGATAAACACGATACCGAAAATGCGAAGCTTTGCCGACATGCTTTTTCCTTTTTGTTGTTTTGATCAACCCAGACAGACGTGTCAGTCGTATCAATAAACTTGTGGACAAAATAATAGTATACAAGATGCGCTTCTGCGATGCCTCGCCGGAAACACGCAGCGCATCTATCGAGCTGGTATGCCGACGAGGTGGGGTAGGGGCGAGGTCGTCATGCCCCGTGAAGCGGTGTACTCGCCCGAATTCAATCCTCTTCGCCCGCAAAAATATCACGTCGGCATGCCATGACGGCGGGGGTGGGGGGTGGATGCCTGCCGCGATGCGGTGGGGCGGGGCTTATTGCAATAAGCCCCGCCCGAGGGGCGAGGTCGTCATGCCCCGTGAAGCGGGGTACTCGCCCGCACCATACATCTCGCCTGCACAATATCCGTTCCCCCCACCGCACAGCCACCCGGGTATAATACGTACATCATTTGTAATAGAGGTATCTGTGGGTCACATTGACGTCAGTGAGTTGTACTATTCGTTGAGCGACGGCCGCGTGCTGTTGCGCGACGTGAATTTCCGGATTGGCGATGGTGCCAAAGCAGCCTTTGTCGGACCAAACGGCACCGGCAAGACCACCTTGGCGCGCATGATCGCCGGTGATCTGCAAGTCCAAGAGGGCAATATCGTCACCTCCGGTGGCCTGGGCATCATGCGCCAGTTCATCGGCTCGGTGCGTGACGAATCGACGCTGCGCGATTTGCTCATCTCGATCCTCCCCCCGGGGCAGCGCGAAGCCGGCCAAAAACTGGTCGCCTCCGAACGCTTGATGAACAGCGAAGGTAGCGAAGAATCCCAAATGGCCTATGCCGAAGCAATCACCGAGTGGGGTGATGTCGGCGGCTACGACCAAGAAGTCCTCTGGGACGTGGCCTGTATGTCGGCCTTCGACGAGCCCTTCGATGCCATGGCCGAACGGCGCGTCAATACCTTCTCGGGCGGCGAACAAAAACGCATCGTCCTCGAGGTCTTGTTCCGCGGCCCCGACGAAGTCCTGCTCCTCGACGAACCGGACAATTACCTCGACGTCCCCGGCAAACGCTGGCTCGAGGACCAAATCGTCGCCAGCCGCAAGACCATCTTGTTCATCAGCCATGACCGCGAGCTGCTCAACAAAGCCGCTACCCGCATCGTGACCTTCGAGTACGGCGCCAAAGGCAACACCGTCTGGGTGCATGGCGATGGCTTTGGCACCTGGAACGATGCCCGTCAAGCCCGCCACGAACGCTTCGCTGAATTGCTACTGCGGTGGAACCAAGAGCGCGAGCGCCTGGTCGAGCTGGTCAAAACCCTGGCAATCCAGGCCAAGAGCAGCCACGCCATGGCACCCAAATACCGTGCCATGCAGACACGGCTCAAGCGCTTCGAAGACGATGGCCCGCCCGAGGCACCACCCCAGGTTCAGAACGTCAAAGTCCGCTTGCGCGGCGGTCGCACCGGTGTGCAGGTCGTCATCACCAAGGGACTCGTGCTCGAGAATCTAACCAAACCGTTCGACCTCGAGCTCGATTTCGGCGATCGCGTCGCCATCCTTGGTGGCAACGGCACCGGCAAATCACACTTCTTGCGCCTCCTGTCTGGTGACCCGACGGTCCACACCGAAGGTACGTGGCGCTTGGGTTCACGCGTCATCCCGGGCTTTTTCGCCCAGACCCACGCCCACCCCGAGTTTATCGGCAAGAGCCTGCTCGACATCCTATGGACCAAAAACTCCCTCAATTTGGCTGCCGCCATGGGCAAATTGCGGCGCTACGAGCTGACCCAACAGGCCGAGCAGAAGTTCGAGACGCTGTCCGGCGGCCAACAAGCCCGCTTCCAAATCCTGTTGCTCGAGCTCGACGGCGCGACCCTGCTGCTCCTCGACGAACCGACCGATAACCTCGATTTGCACAGCGCCGAAGCGCTCGAAATGGGGCTCGAGTCGTTCGAAGGTACCGTCATCGCAGTTACCCACGACCGCTGGTTTGCCCGCGGCTTCGACCGCTTCATTGTCTTTGGCCGCGACCAGCGCGTCTATGAGAGTCCCGAGCCGATCTGGGAAAAATGGTAACATCCTGACGTATACGAAACGCATTCGCAGAAAAACGAATGCGTTTCGTTTATTTGTTTTTCTTGCTTGCACACCCTTGTACCCGACAAAGGTCGACACATGCCACACATCGACGTCAACGGAGTCTGGTACCGGCTGCCCAACGGACGGATGTTGTTGCGCGACGTGTCGTTCCGTGTCGGTGACGGCCAAAAAGTCGCTTTTGTAGGCGCCAACGGGACCGGCAAAAGCACATTGGCGCGCATTATCGCCTGCGAGACGCCGGTCAGCCAAGGGAGTGTGATTCGCGATGGATCACTGGGAATCATGCCGCAATGGATCGGGATGACCACCGGCGCGCGCACCGTCTGGCAGATGGTCAATGCATTGCTGCCTGATGACCTGCGTCCGTTGGCTGAGGTGCTACACGACGCCGATGTCCGTGCGCAACATGATTCCAGCGACGCAGCGCAGCTGGCGTTTGTCGATGCGATTACCGCTTGGGGTGATGCCGGTGGCTATGACCAGGATGTGTGCTGGGAGCAAGCCTGTACCACGGCATTGGGATGCTCGTTCGAAGATATTGCCCGTCGCCCAGCGAGCAGTTTGTCGGGTGGGGAACAAAAACGCCTGGCGCTGGAGATTTTGCTCGAGAGTGCGTTCGATATCCTGCTCCTCGATGAGCCAGACAACGCCCTCGACATCGCCGGGAAGGAGTGGCTCGAGCAGCGCCTGCGCGAGACGCGCAAGACCATCCTCTGCATTAGCCACGATCGGACGGTCATCGCACGCGTCGCCGACCGGATTGTGACGTTCGAACCGAGTCCGCGCGGGACGACGACCTGGCTATTCGGCGGCGATTTTGCAGCGTGGCAAGAAGAACGCATCGCGCGCCACGAGCGCTACGGCGAGCACCTCAAGCGCTGGCACGAAGAGCATGCCCACCTCAAGGACATGGTGCGCCATATCGGTGACATGGCGCGCCACAACGAACAGATGGCGCCGCGCTACAAAGCGGTCCAGAATCGCCTCAAGCGCTTCGAAGAAGACGGTCCGCCCGAGGCGCCACCGCTCGTCCAACGCGTCGATATGCGCCTCCACGGTGGTCGGACCGGCGACCGTGTGCTCGAAGTGGTCGATGTTGCAATCACCGGGATCTTGCCGGTGACGAGCCTGTCACTCTCATATGGTGAGCGTGTCGCAATTGTGGGTGACAACGGCAGCGGCAAATCGCATGTGCTCCGTGCCATTGCCGACCCCAGCATGCTGTCACAGGGCACGGTACGCTTGGGTGCGCGGGTGGTACCCGGTGTATTTGCGCAGAATCACGACCAGACGCATTTTCATGGAAAAACGCCACTGATGATCCTCTGGGCAGCGGCGTCGTTGCCGGTGGTCGATGCGATGGCAGCA
The DNA here is from genome assembly GCA_046051665.1 of Chloroflexota bacterium. Classification (GTDB taxonomy): domain Bacteria; phylum Chloroflexota; class Chloroflexia; order Chloroflexales; family Roseiflexaceae; genus UBA965. The sequence goes on along the minus strand of JBJONV010000076.1, from coordinate 3,623 downwards.
TTGCGCCGCTACGAATTGACCGAGGTGGCGGCCGTATTGTTCGAAGATTTGTCCGGTGGACAGCAAGCACGCCTACAGATTCTGTTGCTCGAGCTCGGCGGGGCCACGTTGTTGTTGCTCGATGAGCCGACGGATAACTTGGACCTCGAAAGCGCCGAGGCACTCGAACGAGGCCTCGCGCGCTACCAAGGCACGGTGCTCGCGGTCACGCACGATCGTTGGTTTGTGCAACAGTTCGATCGGGTGGTTGTGGTGTAACAGACTTAGGGGATGAAGAGTGATTGCCAAAGCGCAGTCATCTCCCATACCAATGGGATACCCAGGATGAGCATAAATGGGAAGGTGATTCCCAGGGAAGCGGTCAAATAGATCGACGCATTTGCTTCGGGGAATGTGGCACGCACCGCAGCAGGAGCATCAATGTAACTCGCAGATGCCGCCACGGTACCGAGCACAAATGCAGATCCAAACGGAAGCCCCGCAGCGGTAGCGACTCCCGTAATAACGAACCCATGGACGAGGGGCATGCTGATGCCATACAGAAGCATCTTGATCCCGACGGTGTGGAACGTTTTGAGATGGCGCCCCGCTGTCATCCCCATTTCGAGCAAAAAGAGCACCAAAATCCCGCGGAAGAGATCGACATAAAACGGTTCGATTTTGGTGAAGTTTGCTTCGCTCGACAACGCACCGATAATCAGACCACCGCCGAGGAGGAGCAGGCCACGGCCGCGGACGGTCTCCATGAGGATCGACGAGAGTGGTGTCTTGGTTGTGTGGTCAGCATTTCGTAGGGCGAGCCGTCCATAAAAAAGGGCAACGAAAATCCCCAGTTCGAGTAACGCCACCAGTCCGGTAATGTACCCTTCCATCGGCGTCCCCGCTGCATCGCCATAGGCACGGGCTACCACGAAGGTGACGGTCGACACAGAGCCGTAGAGTGCGGCCACGCCCGTGGCGTCGACGATTGATAACTTAACGACATACCGTGCAATCAGGAACGCACCCAACGGAAGCACAAAAATCATCACCGTGCTCACGGCGAGGCCGGTGGCGATTGTCGGCAGGGTCACGCCGGCGAGTTCGTGTCCTCCTTGGAGCCCTATCGAAAAGAGCAAGAAAATCGAAAAAATCCGGATGACCGGCTCTGGAATTTCGAGATCTGATTTGATCAGCGTCGCGAAAATCCCCAACAAAAATGCCATGGTGACCGGTGATACGAGATTGTCATAGAGTACGGAATCCATGCATAAACCTTTCCTCTTGTCCCGCGCGATTGATGACTTTATGCATACTACCATTGCGTTTTTTATCTGAAAAATATATGATAAAGATAGTTTTATTCATATAAATAGAACGATATATGTTGAATTATCACCATCTCCGCTATTTCTGGTTGGTTGCACACGAGGGTAACCTGACGCGGGCTGCCAAAAAGTGTCATATCGCGCAATCGGCATTGTCGATGCAGATTGATGCATTAGGGGTCTATTTTGGGCAGCCGTTGTTTGAACGCACGGGACGGACGTTGGTCTTGACCGAAGCGGGGCATGTTGCCTTGGACTACGCCGACGCCATATTTGCCGCTGGCGAAGAACTCAAGAGCACCATGGATGCGCTCAATATGCCGGGACAGCGGGTGTTGCGGGTCGGCGCGTTGGCGACCTTGTCGCGCAACTTCCAGATATCGTTTTTGCAGCCGCTGTTGTCGACCGACGAACATCGGGTGAGTATTCGTTCGGGTGGGCTCGATGTGCTGATCCAGCAACTCGAACACTATGCACTCGATGTGGTATTGACGGATGTGGTGCCGCCGATGCAGCACCACGAACGGATCACGGTGCATACGATTGCCCAGCAGTCGGTCAGTGTGATTGGGCATCCGCAGCAATGGGCAACCCCTGCGGATGTTGATTCTTTGCTTCGTACCGAGTCATTGGTGGTGCCTGCTCGTCCTTCGAGCATCCGTACGGACTTCGATGCATATGTGGAGCGCATGGGGATTGTGCCGCGGATAGTGGCAGAGGTCGACGACATGGCGATGTTGCGCTTGGTGGCGCGTGCACATCGCGGATTGGCGATTTTGCCGCCGATTGTGGTCAAAGATGAGCTCGAGAACGGGATGTTGGTCGAGGTTGCGCAGTTGCCGGGACTGCAAGAGACGTTTTATGCGTTGACGGTGCCGCGTCGCTATGCGCATCCGATGATTGCGGTGGTATTGGGTGGGTGAGGTGTCAGGCAAAAAAACACCCACAGCGGTGCTGTAGGTGTTTGGTATGTGTGGAAGCGGCACTTCCCATACCCCCGATTCTGTTTGTATCACCATCTCTCTCCCGGTGTTGCCACCGAGGCGACTCCTCGATTCGCGGGTGTTACCCGGTTCACGGTTATCGCGGCGATGCGAGTGGACGAGGTAGTACAAACGCCTTGCAGCTCCCACCAGGTAGCCCACCCCACGCACCTTGCTCCCCATCAGTTGGCGCAGTCACCGAGCCGGTGCAGTTGCCTGCCTCCGCTGGTGCGCTCTTACCGCACCCTTTCAGCCCTTACCTGTGCCGGTTGCCCGGTCATCGGCGGGAATGCTTGCTGTTGTCGTCTTGCGTCACGCGACCGTTACCAGCGCGTGCCCCTGCTTACTGTTTCGCAGGGCAACCTGTGATGCACTGCATCACGAAGAGTCGGGAAGTTCCTCTGGCCGGAGCCAGCGATGATTTGTGAAGTGCCGTTGCGTATTGTAGCACGCCACTATGCATTGAGGCCGGCGAGCATGGCTTTTGCCCCAGACGACAAAAAGCGCAAGTCGCTGCCGCACAACATCATCTGCATGCCCTTGTGGCGCCAACCGCGCAATACCGCGGGATCAGAGGCATGCGAGCCGGTCGCTATACCGTGGCGTTTGCCGGCAGCGACGACCTTGTCCATCGCCGCGACGACGACTGGGTCGGAAGTGCTGGCGGCGCCGAGGGCAATGGCCAGGTCGTAGGGACCAACCAAGAGCACATCCACATCGGGCACGCTGGCAATGGCATCGAGGTTCGTGATAGCCGCGGCACGTTCGATTTGGATGATGACCAGGGTCTCTGTGTTCATGTCTTTGATGAGGGTTTGCGGTGGAACTTCGTGGTAGTCGGTGGCGCCGCGGACCGATGCTGCGCCACGATCCCCACGGGGCGGGTACTTCATATGTCGGACGGCTTCTTCGGCTTGGGCGGCAGTATCGATGCGGGGGAACATGACGCCTTGGGCGCCTGCATCGAGCAATCGAGCAATATCGCCGTAGCGTAAGTCGGGTACACGCACGATGGGCGTGATGCCGCACAGGCGGGTGGTCCCGATGAGGTCTGCCACCATCGGGAGGTCATAGACACCGTGTTCGAGGTCGAAGAAGATGCTGTCGAACCCTGCATCGGCCAGCAGGTGGACGTATGCTGGCGCACGCAGGTCCATGGCAAGGGTGCCAGTGACGGTTGCGCCGGTGCGGAGTTTTGCTTTGAGGGTATTGGGTGCGATCACCAGAATGGCCTTTCGTATGCACGGGGATTGGGGGCCACAAAGGTCCCCCAGCCCGGTTCGCCGATGACGGTGCCGTTGCGGGCGACGGTTTTGCCACGGACCAACGTCCG
>JBJONV010000075.1:0-16878 GCA_046051665.1 Chloroflexota bacterium | reverse complement strand
TGGGGTGTGTATCTGAGAGGAGACGATAGACATCTTGGGCAACACGACGATATGATGGGTGGCCTTGTGGCGTCGAACGGAGCTCGCAAAAGTGGAAGGCTTCGCGCAGGTTCATGGTCACCCGCCAGCGCATCAGACAGGCCATCGGCACCGCATATTGGCTCGCCTCTGGGAGGTCGGTACGTATACGCCTGGTGACTTCCATGGCAACGTCGATGGCATGGCGAAACTGCCCATCAAGACCTGCTGCAATGAGTTCTTGGGGCACGCTATACCCAAGCTCGACGCCGTAGGGTTGGCGTTCTTGGGTCATCATCCGATGCCGCTGCAAATCACGATATGCACCGATGTCGGCAACAATATCGAAGGTGTACAGTGCTTCTTCGAATGCGCGTCCGGGCTTGTGGAAGCGTACACTCCGATCCCCACAAGCCTCGGTCACGATTGCAGCACACTGCGTCTGATCGAGTGTGGCAACATACGCCGCGACCGATGCATAGTCAGTATCTGCGTGCGGGTAGAGGATAGCGGTCACCACGCGTTGGAGTGCATCGTGTTGGGAGGCAACGAGTGTCACGTTTGGTTCCATCGTCGGAGAGACGCGGGGAATGTTCAGCGCAGCAGTAGCGCCGCCCTGACGAATGCTCCTCAGATAGGTACGCATTGCCTCACCGCGTGCGGAATGTGCACGTTTCACAAACGAAGGAATCATGGCACTCAACGCATCATAGAGTCGCGCCTGAATCGTCTGCATCTCTTCGAGGGCATACGACCCGGTCCGTGTAATGAGGTATTCAAAGGCGCGTCCATTACCATACATGCCGACGTTTGTGCGCGTCGCCATGGGGAGTAACCCGCGTAGCAGGTCGAATGCTTTGGCACGTGTTGCTGCGGTATAGGCACGTTCGCTCGTCTCGGCGTCACGCGGGGATTGCTGTTGCACCCACGCGATGGTAGGTCCAAGCAAGGCAGCGTAGGTGTCGAACAATCCATCCATGGCGTTGACATACGCGTCTGCATGTGAGGATGCCATGATGGAGGATTCACGGACGTAGCGGTATTGTCCGTCGATTTTGGTCACAAAAGAGACATAGCGCGTCGATTTTTCGAGAGGAGAAATGCCGATTCGGGCGTCTTCGAGTATTTTTGCAGCGACATTGCTGATTTCTTCGCAGGCGACGTGGGCACCACCTAACTCTGCGACAGAATCGTCGCCATAGCCAACCAAAACACGGTCGTAGAATGCTTCGGCTTGCTTGGTGGCAATCAGCTGATCGCTGTGTGTATTGGTTGGTGTTGCCACGAGATCATGAAACCCAGATTCTGGCTGCTGGATGAATTCATCGAGCAGAATCCGGCGAATAGATTTTTCGCTCCGAGAATATCGTGAAAAAAGCGCACCTTTGACGACTTCCGGCAGGTTCCGCAGGCCGAATATCCGTGCATCGACACTCGTCACGAACGGTTCGAGGATGGCCCGTTCCGCAGCGGTGAACTCTGGTTGTGCATGGTGGTTGGTCATCTCAGACTCCTCGGTGATTACAAGAGTTGGTCGTCGTCGACTGCGGGATGTGGCACGACCAGCAGTTGGTCTACGTGCGGACGTGTGATGATGGTGGTAGCACCACTCGGCCACTGTATGCTGAGTTGGTCGATGTCGCGGATTGCACCAAGCCCAAAGTGCGCAACCGGCTCCATTTGGCACAGATAGCCGCTGCCACCGTCAATGGTCTGCGCGACACGCCGGTTGCCCATCTGGATGACGACGAGTGCACCACGGGCTGGTGCACCTGCACGGGTCAACGGGCGTACACGGAGCCAGTGATTGCTGTTGGGAGCTACATGAAAGAGCGACAGAGGCTGTGGCGCTGACTCACCATGTGCGATCAAGAGTTCAAGACGTCCATCGCCATCGAGGTCAGCAATGGCTGCCCCGGTACCAAGTCCGTCTGCTTCACGTGCATCACCGAGGTCGAGTGCAATCCATGCACCATCGCGCCGACCAAATAACCGATTGGGCTCGCCCATGCAGTTAAAGAACACCTCTGGATTCCCATCGTTATCGAAGTCCGCAGCTATAACCGTACGCACGCGTCCCGGGGCTGCAAATCCTGCTGGTGCAATATCGACGAACGCATACGCGCCGTCGTCCCGCACCCATAAACGTTGATCGCCTTCCCAATTGCCACAGGCAATATCGAGTCGGCCATCATCGTTTGCATCGAACAATGCGACACCACGTCCATGTTGCAAGCGATCTTGGAGTCCACAAGCGAGTGCAACATCGTGGAATGTTCCATCCCCTGCATTGGCCAGCACGAGATTGGGGCCACGTTCATTGATACAAATGAGATCGACATCGCTCCCAAAAAGTTGCCCTGTCGCCAAGCTTCTGCCGCCGCTTGCATAGGTCAGCTGGGTCGCTCGGCTTTGTTCTGACAGTTGCCAACGTGCATCGAGCTCATAGACACGCATGCGGGCGCCGTAGTTAGCCACAACAAAGCTGTACCGTCCATTCCCATAGCGATCGATTACCGCCACGGAGCGACCGGCGCTCGGGTTTGCGAGGAGTTCTGCTTCTGGTTGGGCAAACAAATCCACGCGAGTCCCTCCATGCAGGGCAAACAACGTATCGCGCTGCTGTTTGCTCCCCGCAAAGGTATCACTGTTGAGGATGTAGACTTCTTCAATACCATCAGCATCGAGGTCACCCGCAGCCACCCCAATTGCTTGTCCGTGCGGATCGGCAAAGACCGCATCGGCACAATCGAGATACCCACGACCGGTCCACTTGAGTGCGATATTGGGGTACCCAAATCCTGTGACGACGAATTCGTAAAGTCCATCGCCGTCTATGTCACTCACGGCGACACCGTAGCTCATGCGGTCTGGATTGGCGTAGAGCAAGTCGGTACGAGCGATGAACATAACATACCCTATCCGAACATGTGCGAGTCACCACGTGAATCGCGGAATCGAACACACACAGCGCGTTGCAATCCGCTAGTCAGCGAGTTGATGCGCATAAAGGGTGGCATACAATCCGTTTTGGGATATAAGGGTCTCGTGGTTCCCATCTTCGACAACCAGCCCTTGCTGAATCACCAAAATCCTGTCGGCGCTACGGACCGTGGCCAGGCGATGGGCAATGATGATGCTTGTCCGACCGCGGAATAGTCGTTCGAGTGCGTCCTGGACGAGTGCTTCGGTTGTCGTGTCGATGCTACTCGTTGCTTCGTCCAGGATGAGAATCCCATTCGGTTGGAGTGCAATTGCGCGTGCCAGTGCAAGAAGTTGGCGCTCCCCGGCAGACAAATTCGCACCATTCGGAGTTACGAGGGATTGATAGCGCTCTGGCAACCGTTCAATAAACGACGAAGCATTCGCTGTCGTCGCTGCCTGCTGGATATCTTCGCTGATGAGCTGTTGATATAACGAGATGTTAAACGAAATATCACCCGCGAATGTAATGGGGTCTTGGGGTATGACCGAAACTAAGCCGCGAAGTGCATGTGGATCGAGCGACTTGATATCGATGCCATCGAGGAGGATACGCCCCTGCTGTGGATCATACCACCGGGCCAACAGGCCGATCAGGCTGGTTTTGCCGGCACCTGTCGGGCCGACAATGGCGACGCGCTGCCCAGCCGGGATATGAATGTCGATGCCGCGTAAGACAGGACGGTCCGGCAGGTATTGAAAGTGGATGTCTTGGAGAACAACATCGCCACGGAACGGGTTCGCAGGGTCTGTCGGTGTTGCGGGGGGCATAATGGAACGCGGCTCGTTCAGGGTACGTTCGATGCGTTCGGCAGCGCCAAACGCGATTTGTACCGCGTTGTACTGCTCCGAAAGGCGTAATACCGGTTGGAATGCACGATCTGCGTACTGGATGAATGCAACCAACATTCCCATGGTTGCCCATCCTGCAAGGACTCCGTGTCCACCACCATATAACAGCAATCCTAAACCCACCGCTGCCAGGAATTCTTGTGTCATCAAAAACAACGCGCTGTGGCGTCGAAGCGCAATGAGTGCGCGCCGATACCCGTGATTGTAATTATCAAACCGATCCATGCTGGGGCGTTGTGCGCCGAAAATTTGCAACACGGGAACGCCTTGGAGTTGTTCGTTGAGATAGCCCGATACTTTTGCGAGGGCAGTGCGTTCTCCCGTTGAAGAGTTCCGCACCCGTGCACTGAAGTACCGTGTGACGAGCACCAGTACGGGTAAAATCGCGATGACGAGTAACGCAAGCCGCCAGTTCACACTAAACATAACGACGATTACGACCAAAAGGGTCGCGGTCTCGGTGACGATGGTAACCGCGCTTGTGGATAAGAGCGCACTCAACGTGTCGATATCACTGGTCAAGCGCATCACCAAGTCACCCACAGGATTACGGAGAAAAAACGCTTGGTCTTGTTGCATAATGCGGGCAAATAAGTCGGTGCGCAGATCGGACAATGCACGTTGGCCTGCTTGCTGCAGGTAGTAGGTGTAGACATATTGGATGAGAAACATTGCGATGGCAGTCCCACCATAGAGGAGGGTGATTGGCCAGAGGTCAGCGGTGTTGCCGGTTTGAATGGGTCCGTCAATCGCCCATTGCAACAACGTTGGTGGAACGACATTCAGTCCTGCCGTGATGCCCAGCAGAATGAGCGAAACAGACAGAGGTCGCCAATGTGGCCGTACTGCGCGAAAAAGCAGGGCAAAAAGAATTGTGTCTGGCCGAGGGGCCGTTGTTTTGCTAGATGTCATGTAGGTACGCCTGTCGGTTGTTATGGGTAGTATACCGTTAGCTTGATTCCTGTGGGTTGATTCCTCCTGACAACGGACAAAAAAGTACGGTATTCTTCTATCTGATGCCGAATGTCACTCGTCTGTAATAGATAGTGTCGGATATGATTGTAGTCGCGTGTTAAAATGTACAAAAGTCTTCACGAGGTCTATGGTGAACAATAAAACGACCACGAGCGCTGCGCGCTATACCCTTTCAGACATGCAAGAAGGCACGCTCTGGGCGATAGACCAAGAGCCGTGGCGACGTTGCTGGTTCTGTGACAGCCGCTTTGGTGCTGTGGGCGATGAATATTGTGGTTCCTGTGGTGCGCGGTTCACTCCACGGCGCTACCGTGGCGAATTGTTGGCCAGTATGGCGGTCGGCATGCTCCTCGACATACACCGCAATCCCGCAATTACACAAGATTTGCTTCGCTTGCCCGTTCTCTATGAATCGTTCGAAATACCCGAAGGCACAGTTGCGCTGGCACGTACTCCCGAAGGAACCTCTGTGATGCCGCTTTCGGCACACGACGCACTCTTGATGGCACGTGCGCTGTACACCGGTGTGATGCAACTGTATGACGCAGGCTATCAACTCGGGAAGCTCCAGGCATCAGATATTTTCTTGCAGAGTGATGGCAGTGTCGCTCTCGGTGCCGCCCCGTTTTTGACCATGCTGACGACCGATCAACACACCATTGTGCGCGAAACTGCAGACATTTTGGCAACATTTGTCGACATCCCACGCATCACACGTCGATTTGACATTGCTGATGCAGACGTCAATCCGCTTTTGACCATTCTTGCGGACGTGCGAAGTGATATATTGACCACGCTTGAAGCATGTGTCCACGCGGTTGAATCGGCCATTGCACCCTTTGAGACACGGCGTAGCCTAGACCAAGTCTATGCAGCCAAATCAGATGTGGGTCGCCGACGCGCTGGGAACGAAGACAGCATCCTTACCACGACCACCACATGGTTGCGCGATGGCAATAATTACCAAGTAGGACTGTATGTGGTTGCCGATGGGATGGGCGGGCACGCCGCTGGCGAGGTAGCAAGTGCTACTGCAGTCCAGTCAATTTACGAACATATCTTCGCAGCAAACATGACGCACATCAGCAATCCGCAGTTTGCGAGTGATGTAGCGGGTGTGGTTCAGTGTATCGATGATGCGATTCAGCATGCCAACACACAAATCATGGTCGAAGCGAAGCGCCTGGGGAACGACATGGGCACCACGATGACCATGGCACTGGTGCTGGGCGACGTCGCATATATTGCCAACATCGGCGACAGCCGGACGTATATCTGCCGTGATGATCAACTCCGTCGTGTTACCAATGACCATTCTTTGGTGATGAAGTTGGTTGAACTCGAACACATCGCCGAAGACGAAATCTATACCCACCCACAACGCAATGGTGTCCTCCGTTCACTGGGGGTATCTGCCCTTGCTGAGGTCGATATTTACATCGAACGCCTCCGGCCCAACGACGTGCTGGTCCTCTGCAGTGATGGCCTGTGGGAGATGGTGCGTGACCCCGATATCATCGGAACGATGCGCAATCGCATCGGACTGAACAATATCGCCGATTCCCTGGTCGATGCAGCGAATACTGCGGGAGGCGATGATAACATCAGCGTCATCCTGGTGAAGTGTGATCAGTAATCCATACGCGAGAGGCAGTACCATGAAATGTCAAATGTGTGGTGAAATCAATAAACTCGATGTTCGTTACTGCGAATCGTGTGGTGCACGACTCGAAGCACCGGCAGTAGCCTCGGTACAAAGTATGGCACCTGCGATATCCGCTTTGACGTGCACCCAATGTAGCGCCGTCATTCTGCCAGGCGAACGTATCTGCGAACAATGTGGGACGAGCGTGCCGCAACTCAGTCCAGAAGCGACCGGAGTGAGCGGTGAATTACGCGTCTCAGACCTGCCTACAGGCGGATTTGCTGACATTGCTCCCGATATGAACTCATTCCACGCACCGACGCCTTCTCATATGTCGGGTCCGCTCGAATACACCATTGATGCTGCTGAAGTGGCTGCTGAACCAGCAAGCATTGCTTCTGACCATGCACCAGAGCCGCTCGAAGATACAGATGCAGTATCGCCTGTCGACCTTTCCGGCACTGACGTCACTAGCCAGCATGGGTTCGGCGCGAGTGTACCTGCACCAATCGAAGCCGACTATGAAGTTGCTGATATTGTCGAAACCCCCGTGCCGAGCGCAGCCGAAATCCATGCGCTGAAGCAGCAACGCGGATCACTCGAGCTCGAGATTAAGCGCCAAGAAGACATCATCCATCAGCTCGATGCAATGCGTACGACGTTTCGTGAAGTAACCCCACAAGCGGTGTTGATGGGCATTAGTGAAGCAGAGCAAAAGCTTGTCGCACTCAAGGCAGAACTCGATGCATTGCCGCGCCCGCCCGAGATTGACCCGCTTCTGATTGAACGGCTCAAAAAAGACATGGCCCGTCAAGTCGAAATTATCGAGCAGTTCGAGCAGATTCAACGTACCTTCGGATCTGCCACCCCACGTGCCGTTGTCGTCGGAATTGCAGAAGCACGTGCTTCGGTGGCACAAATTAATGCGGATCTGATTGCCTACGGTGTCGAATCTGCGCTTCCCAAACTCAGCAACCCAGACGTCGTACCGGTCCCGCCTGTGGTTACCCCGGCTCCTGTAGCCCCACGTGCGGTAGCCGTACCAGCAGAGCCCGTCCCCCCTGCACCACTCCCTGCAGCGCCTATTGTCTCTGCACCCTTGTACGAGATGCCTGCGGCATCAGAATCCCCGGTTGTGCCAGCTGATGTCTTGGCAGCGGCCACCAATTCGGGCCCTCTGGCCCCAATCACCGCGAGCGATGTCCCGACGTTGGCAGAACGGCCCGTTGGTCAGGTAGTTAACCCCGTTGCACCGACAGCACGGCTCCAACTGGAATCCGGTACGGTGTTAACCCTTCCGAGTGGCCGCCGCGAAATCATCATCGGTCGCGATGATCCGATCAGCGGAGTGCACCCCGAAGTCGACATGACTCCCTACGGCGCCGAAAGCGGCGGTGTCAGTCGGCGTCATGTCCGCTTGACCGTGCTCGAAGGGCAATGGATGATCACGGATTTGCAGTCGACTAACCACACGCGGGTAAATGGTGTGCGCATCGATCCCGGTGTGCCCACACAACTCCCTGATGGCGCTCAAGTGGTCCTCGGGCGGATTGGATTCATCTTCCGCTGTTCCTAAGACTTCTGGTATCCTGAGGAGGAGACGTGATAACGTCTCCTCCTTTTCTTTTTCGGGTTCCACATGGAAGGATGCGCGATGCAGGATTTGCTCGCAGGGTTGAATGACGCACAACGAACTGCAGTTACCACCATAGAAGGTCCGGTGCTGACGTTGGCCGGACCCGGGTCAGGCAAGACACGTGTGCTCACCCATCGTATCGCGTATCTACTCCAGCACGGCATTGCTGCGAGCGAAATCCTTGCGGTGACGTTTACAAACAAAGCCGCCCGCGAGATGCGCGAACGCATGCAACACCTGGTGGGCGTTGACGTCGCCTCAAAAGTCGACATCGGCACCTTTCATAGTTTGGCTGCACGTTGGCTCCGTCGCGATGGTCGTGCGATTGGGTTGGCAGACGGCTGGCTCATCTATGACGACGACGATCAGCAACGGCTCATCAAGCGCGTCAGCAAAGAACTAAAGCTGCCTGATAAGCCGTTTACGCCGCGTGCCATCTCGAGCGCTATTTCGAGTGCCAAAAACGAACTCCTTGACCCGGAGGCATACACCGCGGCGAGTCGCAGTCCCGAGAGTCGAATCTACGCTGCAGCATATACCCGCTATAGTGAGCTACTCAAAGTAGCAGGTGCGGTCGATTTCGATGATCTCTTGTTATTGACCATCGATTTGTTTCGCACGTCCATGCTGACGCGCTATCATCGGCGTTACCGGTACATCCTCGTCGACGAATACCAAGATACCAATCGTGCCCAATACGAAATGGTCAAAGCGCTGGCACGAGGCTCGGGCAATATCTTTGTTGTGGGTGACGACGACCAATCGATCTATGGATGGCGTGGCGCAGACGTGCGCAATATTCGTCGATTTGAATCTGATTTTGCAGGGGCACAGGTCATCATCCTTGCCGAAAACTACCGGAGCACACAGGCCATCCTCGATGTGGCACAGGTACTCATCGATGCAGCCCCCAAACGCACCCACCGCAAGCTCTTGCGTGGACAGACGCCTGGTGGCGACGCAGTGACGTGGCGCGAATGCAGCGACCAGAACGAAGAATCCCAACGGGTATGCGATGCAATCGATGCATTGGTAAAAACCGGCACCGCACGCTATGCCGATTGTGCCATTATGTACCGTACCAATGCCCAGAGTCGAGCCTTCGAAGAAGCCTTGAGTCGGCGTCGTATTCCGTATGTGGTGATTGGTGGGATGCGCTTTTATGAACGAAGAGAAATCAAAGATGTCCTTGCGTGGTTACGCTTGCTCTCTAACCCGAACGACGATATTTCTCTCGTGCGGGCTATCGAGTTCCCATCACAAGGCATTGGCGCGGGAAGTATCGCGCATCTGAGTGAATGGGCTAGTCAGCACAGTACATCGTTATACCAAGCGTTGCTCGATGCCGCTGCTGACAGCAGTGCCGTCCCTGCGTTGCGTGGTGCAGCACGACAGCGCATCATATCATTTGGTGCACGGTTGTATCGCCTCGTGAAGCGTGCACCGACGTTGACCCTGCTCGATGCATTTGACGAAATGCTGACCGAATCGCAGTTCATCGCGGGATTAGTGAATGAGCATGGTGGGAGTGACGCCGAATCACGGGTTGAAAATGTCAATGAGCTCCGGCGGGTCGCTGGCGAATACGCAGAACTTCCTGCAGACGAACAGTTGATGCGCTTCCTCGAAGAAGTTGCTTTGGTTGCCGATGTCGATCGTCTCGCAGCAGTCGATAATCATGTTGTCTGCATCACGCTCCACCAAGCAAAAGGGCTCGAGTACGATAACGTGTTTTTGGTTGGATTAGAAGACGAACTGATTCCACACAGTCGTACTCACAACGATCCCGTGCAAATCGAAGAAGAACGCCGGATATTGTATGTCGGCGTCACGCGGGCACGCAAACGGCTTGCGTTGTCGCGGGTCGTACGGCGCCTCAACTTTGGTCGCTACGATCAAACCCTTCCATCACGATTTTTGGGTGATATCCCCAAGGGGATGTTGGCGTATGCCACGGCACTGGGAACGGTCAAACCAACACTTTCGGGGACGCGGACGACAGCGACGTTCCAAGGGTGGGGCACTGCTGCTGCCCACAAACCAGCACTGGCTGTAGTGCACTACGAAATCGGCGATGTGGTACGTCATCAGCGGTTTGGCGAAGGGGTCGTGCTCGCAGCAAAGGCGGTCGATGATGACGTCGAAGTCGTCGTGCGCTTTGCTGATACCGCTGTCGGAGAAAAACGGCTCATTGCGAGTTTTGCTCGCCTCGAAAAAATCAGCGGACCTCGCTGATGCCCCAACTGCGTAACTGCGCCTGATACTCTGCCAGCGAAGCGACTTTTTTGAACTTTGCACCAGATACCCCGTGTGTTGCGGCTTTGCAGTCATCCCAGGTGGTGTGGCGCTCGAGCACGCCAGTGACCAAGCTGACATAACATGGGAATCGTCCATCCTCAGCGCCACGCACCGGTACACGGGTGCGCTGCGCACTCGGCGCTGGAGTAGTTGATCCACCAGCAGCACGAGAACCAGCTTGGCGTTGTGCAAGGTCGTTGGCGCGTTCGTTGTGGGTGTGACCCGCGTGCCCTTTGACGTGGTGCCAATGCACCCCAGGATGCGTGTGGGCGATGAGTGCTTCCCACAGATCCTTGTTTTCTACCGCATCGCCTGTGCGCGTCTTCCACCCGTTCTTCTGCCACCCTTTGACCCATTTCGTAATCCCATTAATGAGGTACTGACTATCGGTGTGGATGTGTATCTCATGGTCGCGCGAAGTTTTTTGTAAGCCGACGAGTGCGGCAGTCAATTCCATGCGATTGTTGGTCGTGTCGCTCGCGCTGCCCGAGAATTCTTGAGTGGTTTGCCCATCAATGATGATTGTTGCCCAACCGCCACGCCCTGGGTTGCCGGAACAGGCGCCGTCGGTGATAATGTCTATAGGGTTCATGCAAATCCTTGTGTGAGGGCGTGATGCGACGAGTACTATTGCTGATACTATCATGTTTTGTCTTGGTGGCGTGTACGACGACACCGGTCGACAAAAGCATCCCCGATCCTGTCGATGCAATACCCTATAAAGTCTCGAACACATCGAGTCTCCCCGATGTGATGCAAGCGTACGACAACAACATGCATGCTATGCTGCGTGCCAAAGGGTACCGCGTCACGCTCGAGACAGCTTACGTACGAATTCTGCGCCCCATTACCGAAGTTGCGCAGAGCTACGACCAAGCGGCGCTCGCCAATGGCTGGAGTATCGATCCCCCATTACCTCCGCGCGATTCACGCATCCTGCGCACCTATCGGTTGGGTACCGAACTTGCCATTGTGACCCTCTTTTCAGAAGCCAACAGCCGAGATGGGGTTGTTTCGATGCGCATTAGTGCAGACCGCTAACGGCACCAGAGTCGGGTATAATAGGAGCTGTCAACGATATGAAGGAATCTCTCATGAAATCTGTGCGTACCGTGCTTCTGGTCTGCTGTGCACTGGCGTTCCTGGTTGCTTGTGGTGGCAGTGCCGCAGTCGTCCCTACCGCACTCGCTAAAAGTGATATCGCCACACCTGCAAATCCCGCACTCGATGCCATCATTGCAGGATGGAAGACCGAAGCAAAAGCAGGACTCGAGCTTGGTGCCGTCAAACCCGAATCTATCGTCGTGGAGGAATATGCCTCAGACGCAGATCTGAACGCCATTGCAGAATATTACAACAAACAGCTTGGCACAGGGGGTTGGACCTTCCGTAAACGCACCCCGGGTCTCAATCCCGATGGGTTCTTTTTGGCGGGGTATGATTACGGCAATCAGGCACTCATCATCGGTGCCGTAGACCTCACGAAGTTCGGCGGCAAAGGCTCATACGTCTATCTCGCCCACGGTACCAAATAGGAATTCTCACACCGCGCCTCGGCTCACTGCCGAGGCGCGTTTTTGTGCACTCAGATTGGAACGAACGGGATGGATTACTGTGTCTGCAGGCAACCCCTTTGATACGGTACCCGACGGAAGGCCGCATCGGGACGTGGTTTTGTTGATAAACATCACTGCAAGGATTGATTGGAAAGGCTAGACCCATATGAGCAGAACAGAGCATCGTGGGTCGAGACCTTGTTGCAAAGGTGCGTCGTATACGCTCGTTGGCAGAAGCGAATACTTGTGTCGCTTCTCCAAATGAAACGGGTCTGCACCCTCGGAAGAGAAACTATCCTGCCTGTCGATCCTACGTCGTGTGCGCGGACGGGGGATAAGTGGCACCAGGAGAGCCACAACGGTGTACAGGTAATCACGTGCTGTCAGGTACGTTTTGGATGGGTAATACCGAGTGCGCTCTTGTATACGTTCAACCAACAAAAACGCCCTCCTGCACATGCAGGAGGGCGTTTGCTACGCGTGCGCAGTTAGTTGCCGGCTAGTGCAATCGCGTTGATACTCCATGGCATCAAACCGACAGCGACAATCCCGACGGCCACAATGAGGAGCGCAATCGTCGAACGTGTAGCGATGGTTGCGCGCGGCTGCTCCGTGCTGCCGGTATACATCGATACCAGTGCACGTAGATAAAAGAATGCCGCGAAAGCCGACGCCAAGGCAGCAACAATTGCCAACCAGGAGTACCCCGTTTGCCACACAGAGCTAATCACCAAGAATTTGCCCAGGAAGCCAACGGTCGGAGGAACCCCGGCGAGTGACAACAATGCCAACGACATGATGCCGGTTAACCATGGATTACGACCCCACAGACCAGCCAAGTCAGCAATCGTGAGGTCGCGTTCTTCGGCGCCTTCGAGGGCCATGACCACACCGAACGCCGCGAGGTTGGTTAAGGTGTACGCAGCCAAGTAAAAAATCGGCGCGCGCAACCCACCATCTTGCGTGCTACTCAATACACCGAGCAACACAAACCCTGCATGGCTGATGCTCGAGTAGGCGAGCATGCGTTTGAGGCTGGTTTGGTTGATTGCCACGGTAGCACCAACGAGCATGGTCAATATCGCCAATCCCATCAAGATCGGTGCGACAACCTGTGCCTCGGCGCCGAGCATTTGCACGAGTGCGATGATTGCGATAAAGCCTGCGACTTTACTGCCCACTGACATGAACGCAGTAATGGCCGTCGGAGCGCCTTGGTACACATCTGGTGTCCACATGTGGAATGGCACGAGTGATACTTTGTACCCAAAACCAACCAACATCAGACCAATACCGGCAAACAACAACCCACGTTCGATGCCCGATGAAGGGATGCGTGCGGCAATTTCGCTGAGGACCAGAGAACCCGTCGCACCGAACGTCAGGGCGATCCCAAACACCAGGAACCCTGCACCAAATGCACCGATGATGAGATACTTCAGCCCAGCTTCTTCTGATGAGAGACGCGGATAGGCAATTGCAGTTAACACATACAGGGCAATCGAGAGGAGCTCGAGGCCAAGGAACAACGTCACAAGGCTCGACCCCTGTGCCAGCAACAGCATCCCGCCGGTTGCCAACAACATCAGGACGTATGTCTCGCCGCGTTCGATGCCTTGTTTGTGCATTGCATCGCTGGCAAACAAAATACTGATGGCAGTAGCAAACAAAATGATGCTGTTGACGACCAACGTCGAAGGACCAAAGCCAATCGCATTTGCCAATGTCATACCGGTGTGGCTAAACGCACCAGCAACCAGCGCACCGATCGTAGCGACAAGGGAAAGGAGCGCAGTAATACGCTTTTGGTTTTCAGGGATAAGCAAATCGATGAGCAAAAGAGCCATGGCAGATCCAAATACAATGAGAATTTGGATGATGACCATGTAGTCTATGCCTGGCAACGCAATCTGTGCCATAGTGGTTACTCCATTACAAACGGCCCGACGTGCCGGTTAGCGTGAATTGGCGTTCAGACTGTTGACAAGTTCGGTGACGCTCGCATTGCTGACGGCGGTAATGATGCTGGGGTACAACCCAATGACGATCATTGCGACAACCAACACGCTGAGGACGGCGATTTCGCTCTTCGATGGTTCTTGGATGGCATGTGCATCAGGAGCAGCACCCATGAATACACCGCGATACATGCGCAACAAATAGGCAGCAGACAGAATGATGCCAATGACAGCGAAGCTGACATATGCCCACCCGAGCTGTGGTGCGAGCCATGCACCCTGCATGCTGAGGAATTCGCCGATGAACCCGTTCAATCCGGGAACACCAATCGAAGCAAATACCGTGATGAGGGTCAACGTACCAAATGTGGGAGCGGTCAACCATGCGCCAGAAAAGTCATCACGATTGCGGCTGCCACGTTGGGCGGCCAGAATGCCGACGATTAGGAACAATGCACCGGTGGTCAGACCGCTGTTGATCATGGTAATGAGTGCGCCCGTGACACCTTCGACCGTTTGCGAATAAATACCCAGCATCACAAATCCCAAATGGCTAATCGTTGCATATGACAGCAGGACCTTCATGTCTTGTTGACCAAACGCGATGATAGCACTATAGAGGATGCTGATAACAGCCAGAACGCCGATGGCAGGGGCTGCCCAAACCGCAGCGTGCGGGAAGAACGGGAGTGCAAACCGCAGCATGCCGTATGCGCCGATTTTGAGCAGAATACCGGCAATATCGACCGAGCCATTGGTCGGCGTACTTGCTTGGGCTTGTGGCATCCAGGTGTGAAATGGCCAGATAGGTGTCTTGATCGCGAAAGCCAAGAAGAACCCGGCGAATAACGCCCGTTCGAGGTTTTGATCCATCACGAGCGTACCGTTGAGGACTGCACCGCTCAGGATCACACTATCGAAGGTCATCAAACCGGTTTGCTGGTAATGGGTCATCACCAAACCAGCGATGCTGGCCAACATGAATACGGAACCGACGAAGGGATAGACGAAGAATTTAATCGCCGCAGCCTTCGCATCACCGCTTCCTTGGGTCGCAATGAGGATGGCAGTAGGGAGCAACGTCAGTTCAAAGAATACGTAGAACAACAGCACATCAGTGGCCAAAAAGGCGCCGATGAGACTTGCGGATAGGACCAAAATCATCGCATGAAACGATTTTTGGTGTGTCGTTTGCGTCCGAGCAGCGAACAGAGCCAAGGGAGTCAACAGGGTGGCCAAAACGACCATCCAGACGTTGATCCCATCCATCCCGACTGCGTACTTCAGCCCGATGTCGCTCAACCAATCAACGGATTCGACGAATTGGTAGCCACCAAGTGGTTGCATGGAGGACAACGCAAACACGGCGAGCGCAGCGTTCACGATACTCACAATCCAGGCAATGGTGCGCTGGAGCGAGCGTGCGCCCGATGCAGTCAGACCAATCAACACGGCTCCTACGAGCGGTGTGCCTATCAAGAGTGAGAGAAGTGGAAAACCTAACTGATTCACGAACACCCCACACCCAGGGACGACATTGCTGCCGAGCCCTGACTACGCGCCGAGTACCATGTACCCGACAATGAGGACGACACCGAGCAAGAAGACAAATGCATAGGTCCGGACACTCCCGTTTTGTGCTTGTGATTTGAGACGTGCAATCGCACCAATGGAGCGTGCACTTCCCTCGACAAGGATGCCGTCGATTGCCTGTACATCAACCACACCGTAGACAAAAGCCGAGAATGTGCGATATGGGCGTACGATGGCGCGTTGATAGATGTAGTCGATACCCCAGCCGAGTTCAAAACCCTTCCAGATATCACCCAAGTAATAATGCGCTGGATCTTCGTTGCCCGCCTTGATTTTCGAGAGGGTGGCACCACTATAGAGTCGATATGCGAGATACCCGCTCCCGGCAGCCAAGAGTGTCGTAATAGCGGCAAAAATACCCATCCCCACGGTATACAGCTCGACCGGCTCGTGTAAAACGGGGGACAACCATTCGTGCAATGTGTAGAGCCCGGGGAGATTAATCAGGCCACCGAGTGCTGCTCCTCCTGCCAAAATGACGAGTGGCCACTTCATGCTGCCCAAATGCTCATGTGCGTGGAGCTCATGATCACGCGCTTCGCCGGCAAAAGTCAATGCAATCTGGCGACCCATGTAGAAGGCAGTAATGAGTGAACTAAAGAGCAACACGACTACCGTCGTGATGGCTTGTGAATGAAACCAGCCATGTGCGAGGATTTCGTCTTTTGACCAGAATCCAGCAAAAGGGAAGATGCCTGCGAGCGCGAACGCGCCGACGAGGTACACACGATAGATGGTAGGCATGGTTTTGGCTAGCCCACCCATCCGGCGCATGTCCTGGACATCGTGCAGACCGTGGATAATCGCACCTGCTGCCAAAAACAGCAATGCCTTAAATAGGCCATGTGTGAGCAAGTGGAACATTGCCGATGTATACGCACCTAAACCGGCAGCCGCAATCATGAAGCCCAACTGCGATACCGTCGAGTACGCGAGGACCCGTTTGATGTCGAACTGGGTCAACGCAGCGGTAGCACCGATTAATGCGGTCATGGTACCGAGAATGGTCAGCCATGAGGCAGCATCTGGAGCAAGGTCGAAAACCATGTGATTACGCACGACCAAGTAGACACCTGCGGTGACCATGGTGGCTGCATGAATCAGGGCCGACACTGGCGTCGGACCTGCCATGGCATCAGGAAGCCAAACAAACAGTGGCAACTGGGCCGATTTGCCGACCACTGCAAGTATCATCAAGAAGGCGATACCGCTTACGACCGAGATCGTCCCCAACGGTCCGAGGCTCACCATCGTAAATGACATCTCTGAAAGTTTGCTGAAGAAGCCAGAGTTGCCATCGGGACCAAAGAACGACAGCGTGCCAAAGCGTGACAAAATCAGGAGCATCGCCAACAACATACCGGC
>JBJONV010000074.1:0-43799 GCA_046051665.1 Chloroflexota bacterium | reverse complement strand
AAACCTGAAACCTGAAACCTGAAACCTGAAACCTGAAACCTGAAACCTGAAACCTGAAACCTGAAACCTGAAACCTGAAACCTGAAACCTGAAACCTGAAACCTGAAACCCGCTACCTCTTGAATGCACTCGTAATCGCTTCCACACACTGATCAATCTCATCCACGGTATTAAACATCGCACAGCCCAAGCGGAGCGAAGTATTGTTCTCACGCATCAAATAGGCGATGTTGTGTGCCTTGAGCGCTGCCTCGATCGCAGCGGTTTTGTCGTGGGTAAGAATCGACAC
Source organism: Chloroflexota bacterium (assembly GCA_046051665.1). Taxonomy (GTDB): domain Bacteria; phylum Chloroflexota; class Chloroflexia; order Chloroflexales; family Roseiflexaceae; genus UBA965. Next base: position 43,510 of record JBJONV010000074.1, on the reverse strand, counting down.
AATGGCTGATTGTGTGTGTGGTGGGGTAAACATATCGCATCCCGCTGCCTCGAGACCCGTCCAAAGTCGCTGCGCCAACGCCAGCCCGTGCCGTTCGATGTGTGCAATCCCGACGCGGTCGAACAAACTCAAGGCCCCTTCTAACTGTGCGACCGACGTATGGGCAATGGCAGCATATTCGTACTTGCTTGCGTCTGTTTTGACCGTGAATTGCAAATCCTCAGTCGCCGATGCCACATGGGTATGTCCGAAGCGATCAGATGGAACCCGCTCGAGCAGGTTGTTTTTCACATAGAGAAAAGACACGCCGAAATTGGCATACAACCATTTATAGCTTCCACATGCCAAAAAATCAATGTCTGCAGCTGCCACGTCTATGACAAACGTCCCGACTGCTTGAATCGCGTCGACATAACAATACGCGCCATGGGTATGGGCAATCTGGGCAATGGTCGCCACGTCGTGGCGGAACCCGTTCCGGTTGGATACCCACGACAGTGACACCATCCGTGTGCGCGGACCACACACTGCTGCAATATCTTCGGGGTCGATGATGCCGTTTTTGTGCGCCACGACGCGCAAGACAATCCCGTGCGTCTGTTCGAGTTGCCGATACAGCAGGTAACTCGATTCGAAGTGCAGGGTATCGACGACTATCTCGTCACCTGGCTGCAAATCGAGCGCACGCACCACAATGTTTTCTCCCGCGCTGGTCGACTCGACCAACCCAATCTCACCCGGCTGGGCACCAATCAAACGGGCAAACGCCGCGCGGACACGGTCTTTGCGTTGCCGCAGGCGAATCAACCCCATCGGCGCTGGGTCAGGCCAGGGCTCGTACATGCGCTCGTCGAGGAAGGCAATCCCCGCGTTGCGCGCAGCATGACTCAGTGGCGCGATGGCCGCGCAATTCAGGTAATTGAACCGTTCGGTGATCGGGAATTCGGCGCGTATACCCAATGGGTCCTGGCTGTTGTGCATTGATGCATCCTCCGTGTAGATGCCCTAGTATGACAGAAAATCTTCATCAACGGCAATCGAACTATGCGAGAATGCAGAGGACCGAAAGGAAAAACAATGCCACTGACAACAATTATCTTTCTCTTGCTGATGGCGATGGGCACCCTCCTGCTTCTGTGGTTGTCACTTCGCCAATCGCGGCACATTGCACAGCATCGCGATGCGGTACCGTCTGATTTTGCCGAAGTCATCACCCTGGCCAATCATCAGCATGCGGCAGCCTATAGTATCGCCAAAGGACAGCTCGAGCGGATCGAACTGGTATACGGCGCACTGCTCGCCCTCGGCTGGACGCTGGGTGGTGGCATCGATGCCCTGACGCGGTGGGGGAATGCGTTGGGTTTTTCCCCACTCATGAGTGGGGTCTGCACGATATTAGGCTTCCTGGTGCTCTCTTCGGTGTTTGGGATTCCGCTTGCGCTGTATCGGACATTCGTCACCGAGGTACGCTTCGGGTTCAATAAAACAACGCCGCGTATTTTTGTCACGGACCTGCTCACCTCGACGTTGCTTACCATCTGCATCGGTGGTCCGATAATCGCCGCGTTTTTGTGGGTCATGGATGTCGCTGGTCAGACCTGGTGGATCTATGGCTGGGTCCTCCTCAATGCCATCCAACTGCTCGCAATCTGGATTTATCCCACCTACATCGCGCCACTGTTCAATCGCTTTAGCCCCCTGACAGATCCCGATTTAGTCAACCGCATCGAAGGATTGCTGGCGCGCACCGGGTTTGCCAGCTCCGGCTTGTTTGTGATGGATGCATCCAAGCGGAGCGGTCATGGCAACGCGTACTTTACCGGGTTGGGGCCGGTCAAACGTATCGTCTTTTTCGATACCTTGCTTAGCCAACTCGACGGACCGCAAATCGAGGCGGTGCTGGCCCACGAACTCGGGCATGACAAAAAGAACCACATCCCCAAAATGGTCGTCGGGATGGCACTCTTGTCGTTTGTCGGTTTTGCGCTGATCGGCTGGCTGATGCAGCAACCGTGGCTGTTTACCGATCTCGGCGTGACACTCCCGACGACTGCCAGTGCACTCCTGCTCGCCGTTGTCTGTCTGCCGGCATGTACCTATATGCTCGATCCCCTGCAGGCATGGTGGTCCCGCCGCCACGAGTTCGAAGCCGACGCGTATGCCGTCGAACACACCAGCGTCGACGCGATGGCGGGTGCACTCGTCGGGATATATCGAGAAAACGCCGGCACCCTGACCCCCGACCCGCTCTATGCCGCGTGGCATTACAGCCATCCTCCCGCGAGTGAACGCGTCGCCCACATCCGCCGCGCGAGCGCGTCATGAGCCGCAAAACCGTCGTCCATTCGCTCGCTGAACTCCAAACGCAAATCGACGAACTGCTGGTGACCCGTACCGAACAGGGCACATGGCAGTTCGACGGCGCGAAATCTGTTTTTCAGATGGCCGATATGCAGAGTACACTGCTCAACGGTGCTGCTGATGTGCAGCGTGCTGCGGTCGAATCCATCGCCGTCGAACGGACCCAATCGGGGACCAAGCAGACCATTACCGTCTCGCTGGTCTACCGCGAGTCGGCTGCCCAATACGCGGCCGTCCAGGCTGCCGTCCAACGCATCGTCGCCGATCAGATTCGCCCGGGCATGAGTAGCCACGAACAGGCGCTGGTGTTGCACGATTGGGTGGTACAGCACTTTACATATGACCAATCGCGGACAAAAATGACCGCCTATGACGGTTTTGTCACCGGCACGACCGTCTGTGCGGGGTATGCGGCAGCGTATGCGCAATTGTGTGAGGCGGTGGGGATTCCCGTGCGCATTGTGAGTGGTGAGTCGACGACCACCAAAGTGCGACACGGCTGGAATCTCATCTGCCTCGATGGCATCTGGTATCACGTCGATGTGACCTGGGACAGCCCACACTCCGATGCACCGTCGACCCATGCGGCCTACAGTTACTACTTGCTGAGCGATGCAGAAATCCAGCGCGATCACCGGATTACCCCCGAGCCGGGCGAACCGGCATACCCCGTCGCCCGTACCCGCTACCAAGACTATGTGACGGCAGCGCTCCAAAAGAAGCACCCCGCCAGTACGTTTCTCCGTACCGTCCCGCAGCGGATCGGCTTACAGTATGGCGAAGCGCACCATACCCTCATCGGTGTGGCGGCACTGGCAGACCATCTGCTCCGGCTCTATAGCAAGCGCCAGACGCATACCATCATGCGCTATGTGCCCACAAAAGCCGGTGTGTCTGCCGATTTTGATGCCGCATGGAAAGATGCCTCGACGCAGTTTTATGGTGTCGGCTGTAGCATCAAACTCACGGCATTGCCCTATACCCGCGCCGGCGGTGAGCACGATGTTTTGCTCGACATCAGCCTCACCTGGCAGTGATGCGCGGTCATCCGCCGCGGTTACGCTGTTGATTGCATCCCGACGTATCGTGCGTACGTTTGGGATGTGCAGACTGCACGTTGTTAGGTGAAAATTACGTCCTCCAGCCTCGCAGAAGAGTCTGGGGGACGTTTCGGATGAATCTTCTGCAGTGTGCGTCAGGGGTTTCGGTATACCGCCGCAAGCGGTATCCCATTGCGCGTGACGACATAGACGGGGATGCTGTTGCCACGGACGAGGGCCTGTATGGCAGGGGTCCATCCTGCAAAGCGGTAGGTGACGAGGATGTAATCTGCCTCATATGACGCCATCTGCGTGGTGGGCATGCCCCACACCGACGCACCGTTGTCGCTGACAAACCGCAGATCTGCGCGGATGCGATTGTCTTTTTGGTAGGTATGGGGCACATCGTAGCTCCACGGCTCGATCCAGATGGTCGCTTGTGCAGGAGCATAGGTGTCGAGGTAGGTCAGTGCGTCGGCGTATGTTTCGTTCCAATAGGTATGGTCCATGCTGATTCGTTGAGCACCGTGGAGCCCGCCGATTACTGTGCTGTAGTAGGACAACAGGTGCGGCCAGAGGACGTACGATTGAAAGAGCGGCACGATCAACACGCAACTCAGCACCACTGACCAGATCCGTCGATCGAGCGCGACCCCACGTGACCAGAGCTGTGCGAGTCGCGTCAGGCTTATCCCCGCGAGAGCTGCCACAAGGGGGAATGTCGCCAGAAAAAGGCGTTCGTTGTCGTACACGGTCGTGCTCCCCATCAATGCAACGAGGGGCAGGATGGCGCCAATGCCCAGCATGGTCAGGTAGGATCGCTGTGGCGGTAACGCGATGAACGGCAAGACCATAACGAGGATGAGGTAGAGCGCAGGAGTGGTCATCACGGCCATCACCGGCGCAAAATACCAGGGTGGCGGCAACACGGACTGCCCCAAAAACCACTGAGGAATCTGCCAGTGGTCGACGGTAATCCAGCGCAGGTATTCTGTACTGCGGCGAATCGGGTCGACCCAGAGCCACGGCCAACTCACGAAAAACACCCCGACGCCGATTCCGCTCGCGACGACGATGCGTCGCGCAGTGAACCACCGGCGGTCGGTGATGAGCCACCAAAGACCTACTGCGGGGAGGACAAACGCTGCATTGATTTTGGTGGCGATACCGAGTCCCCAGATGATGCCGAACAGTACATCGAACCGGCGTTCGCGCCGATTGCGGAGATGCCAAAAGAACAAGATGCCAGCGATGTATGCCAAGGCACCGGGGACATCGAGCGCAGCGACATGCAAGTGGAAGAACACACGCGGCAGTGCCAGCAGCAAGAGAACTCCCGCAAGTGCACTCCACAGCCCAATGACACGGACGAGGCTAATCGCCAGCATGGTGACCAAGGCCGTCGAAAGAAGCATCGCAGCCGTTCGATATGCGTCGATGACGCCCCAGGCTTCGACCAGTGGGGTTGCGACGAGCGCGTACCAGATTTTGACGAGGGGTGGGTGTTCATGATTTGCTGACCAATATGCATCGATGAGGGGCTGCGTCAGTATCAGGGCGGATTCGTCGCAGAGGCGTGTATACCAGGTGTGATACGACTGTGCAGCCTGCATGTACGCGGGTTCGTCCCAGGTAAGCCCGATAGCGGGTTGACTGACGAATACTACCGAAAATGTACACACCGCGACGCACAATCCGAGCCATAACGACGTCTTCCACGAACGATCAGGCAGCATACGATGTCCTCATTGACCAGCGATGCTTCATGATATCCGAAGTACGTCGTGCGTGTGTGAACAATCTTGATAGTGTGCTGACGTCCAGATGTAATAGAGGGGTTCTTGCATTGCTGTGATACTATTGAAATGTCGTCATACTGTGATTTATGTGTCTATGAGAAGTGGATGTGTACGAATTCCGCTGTAACGCAGTCCCGTTCCTTCTCTGCGTGATCCTGTTGCTTTGAATAGAACTGCGACCAACATGTCACTCGAACGCTTTCTCGAAGCCCAAACCAATGTCTACGATCATGCCGTCACGGAAATCCGTGGCGGTTATAAATATGGCCATTGGATCTGGTACATCATGCCGATGCTCCGGGGGATTGGTTTTTCCAAACGATCGCATCACTACGGTCTTGATGGACTACCCGAAGCAACGGCATTTTATCAACACCCAGTGCTTGGGGAGCGCTTGACCGTGGTTGCCGAATCAGTGGTAGAGGCGTTGTCCGCGGGCCATACGTTGGAGGGGATTTTCGGGGAGGTCGATGCCAAAAAGACCATCTCGTGCATGACGCTGTTCCAGATTGTCGGTCACGATCCGGCAGTGCAGCAGTGCCCGCACCACCAGCGTTTTCAACATGCTGCAGCGTATGTTATGGCTGCAGGTACTGCGCAGGGATTCCCTCGTTGTGAAAAAACGATGGCGCTGCTTGAGCTGTGATACGGACATTGCCAGAAGCATCCAGTCAAAGTAAAACTAATCTGTGAGTAACGCTTGGAAGCAACTACCAGACTGAAGAGACGTTTTAAATGAGGGGAAAACAGGATATGCTTTACATAAGCTGCAAAAAGTAGTGATGAACTCCGTAGCCATCAACAATTTAATGCGTTTTCTGAGAATCAGGGAATCAATGCTTCACGGATGGGAATAACACCCCAATCACGCCCCAAAATTATCAGACCTGTCATACCATCGTCATGCAACAGATGGCGTTTGAACGGTATGCTTACGCTATACGGAACACAAATCGGTTAATGGTCACATTTGTGGTCAGCGCAGGTGCTATGCTTCTTTCAATTGTTTTCGGAGCGTGTGCATGAAGAAAATTCCATCGTGGCAGAATGTTTTGTTATTGCTGACATTGTTGATCGGTGCGTGTAGTGTCTGGGGAACCCAGCCCGCGCAGGCAGCACCGGGCACACAGAATCTCGACATCATTGTCATCATCGATAATTCGGGGTCGATGCACTCCAATTACAAATCCTCGGTGATGACAGGCTCCGATCCGTACGGTCTTCGCTATGAAGCAACCAATATGCTCGTGGATCTGCTCGATGAAAAAGACCGTATTGGTGTGGTGCATTTTTCCAAAACCGCACGAACCGTCGACAATCAGATGTTTCGACTGTCTCCAGAAGTAAAAACCGACTTCCGCAAAAAAATCAGCGATATGGCAGTCGATTACACAAACGTGCCTGCCAATCCCAAGACTGTTGCCCCATTTGATGGGACATGGGTCGTCCGGGACCCCGCGGTCGAGCCAAATGGGACCTTCTACAAAACCGCATTCAGCAATACCAAAGCGCTCCTCGATGCGTCAGAGAGCGGCAATAAACGTGCAGTGATTTTCCTCACTGATGGTGCCCCCGAGGATCTCGGTGAAGGCGATGACATTACCGCAAACACGACTGCTGCCCTCAAAGAACTGGGTGTTCCAGTGTTTTTGCTTGCGTTGCAGCCGGATACAGCGTCAAATGCCGATACCTTCGCCAAAGTCAGTGCAGGCTTCACACAGGCCAATCAACGCGTCATCCCAATTGCCTCGGCGTTCGATATTGCCCGTGCCATGGCCTCGGTTATCACCTATCTCAAGCCGAGTGCCTACCTCGATGTCATCGACGGCGCAGCCGGGTCAGGGACCAATACTGCAGCCTATATCACGAGTGCAATCAAAGGCCAACAAATCGAAAAAGCAACGTTTGTTTTTGCATCGAATGCCAACAAAAACCAACTCACCGTGACTGAAAAGAAATCACCGTTTGCAGGTAAATCGGGCGCCACAACGGGACGTTTTCGCAGCTTTTATTACGAAAAAGCCGGTGGAATAGATGGCAAATTTGAGTTCACTGCGAATGCGAATCCGACCGATATCACCAGCTTTGTGTTCGTGCAATCGGCGCTCGAAGTCGTGTTGCGTTACCCCGACGAAACAGCAACTGACAGCGCAATTATGGGCTTTCCCCGCGGTGCGTCTTCGGTATTAGTCGGAGCCACCGTGACGAACCTCGAGCAATCACTGTTTTCTTCGGTGCGTGTCTCGACACTCGCGAGCTGCGAGGATTATCAATCCTCCACACTCTCGGATGCACCGGCACAACAGAACGGACTCAATAAGTCCGGGGATACAGTGTTCTGGGAAACCATCAAGGAATCCGACAAGCCAATCTATGTCGGCGTTGGTGTACAACAAGTCGGATCAATTAATCTGCGGCGCTGTTATGAGTTCCAGCCATCTTCGGTGGAACTCCCCGTCGAGATAACCAGCCCAACGATCGCATCCCCGAAACTCAATGCCGACAGCGAACTCCACATTGAAACATCGCTTCCAGACACCAATGCGCTCTCGATGACCAATGGCCTCGTCTTCACCCAACCCATCGATGGGGCGTTGCAGGCCCTTGGTGATGATTCTGTTGCTGCAGAGGATCTCGCGATTACTGACGGTTCTGGATCCGCCGACATCGAATCTGACCCCGGGGTGCAATCGAATGTCCGTGTGGTCATCCCCGGCGTTTTTGAAGGCAGACCGATTGCGCTGTATCAGCAACGCATCGTGACGCCTTCAATGAGCTGTGCATTTGTACTCGAAAACCCGACCAGCGGCCCCAGCCCGCTCCAAGATGAGACAGGTACCTCCTTTGTCGATTTGGGGGTCATCACGTCTCCGGAGGGCATGCGGAACGCGCTCGTGTGTGTCACAAAAATTCGCGGGGGCAGCATTCCGACCATCGATACATCAAAACTCACCATGCGTGGTCAAAACGGTTCGGCAGGCAATCCGGCGCTACTCCAGTTTGACGAACCGACCATGCAAAAAGCGGCTGACGGCAAAACAACCATTCGCTATCCGTTCACGCTGGGCGACGTCAGTACACTCCCAGAAGACAATTACACAATCGAGACGCAGACCGTGTCGGGTGGGACGAAAGAATCGCTCCAACTGCGCTTCACCCGGCCAAAATCATCGTGGCAATGGGATATTTTGCCCGATGGATTTTCATTTACCGACACCATAGATGAAATAAACCCGTTAACATCAGAATGTGTCCGTGCATACCCCGTCCTTTCTCCTGATGCAGTACTCAAACCAGAACTCGTCGTCAGTGACGTCTATGTCGGCACACAGAAGGCATCTGCGAATGACCTCACGGCGATGATTCAGCCGGATACCACCTGCCCCGGAGGCTATCGGATTATCATCGATGGCTCACGGTTGGCACCCGGTGACTACACATTCAATGTGGCAGGACAAACGTCGAACCCCGCTGTGCCTGTTCAGCCTGCTTTGCGCGGTGTGAAGGTGAAGCGCGGGTCGCCGTTGATTCAAATAGTCTTCCCCGAAAACCGCCGTGTGCAAGATGTTCCAGGTACGTTCAGCGTCGATTCGCCACTGTGGCCGATATGGATTCCATTCATCAACGAAACCCAAATTTCGTACTCGGCGATCTTGACCCACACCCGTACCATGCCAGTTATCGATAACCCGCTGAGTCAGACCGTCGCGGATGTCCATGACAACAATGCACTGGTGAATGCCGCGTACGATTTTTCGTGGACCCCTGCAAACCTCAATACGCGTTCGCACCTTTATGACGGATATCTCGTCGAAACAAACTTGCCGTGGTTCCGCTGGCCAGGCACCGAGTACGACGTACAAATGAATATCACCGATCCACGGGTGGTAAGTCCCAAACAGGTAACACTCCGCGTCCCGACCCATTCGTGGTGGGATGTCATCAAAGCGTTGCTCATCTTTTTGCTGAGTCTCATGGCGTTGCGCTGGTTGTGGACCAAGCTGTCCCGCAGTTATGCAGGGTCCGTGCGCTTCACTCAAGATGATCTGCAGACCAATTGGATACCGCTCCGGTCGTACGGCAAAAGCCCGCTTTCGATCGTGCGGACACCATATGGCGGGTTTGAGGACTTGCGCGTAGTTCCCAAAGGAAGTGAGCTCGAAGACGATGTCATCGTGGGGAGCATCTCGCCCCGGGATGGTGCATCCATCGATGTTTCGATCACGAATGACGACCTGAACCCCGACTCCAAATCGAAGCAATTTGCCCTCCTCAATGGCAAATCCGCACGGTTTGGTGACGAAGGCATCAGAGTTTCCTATAAGTAATCTCTACGAGGAGTAACCATGTCTGATTCAACACAAAAGGGATATCGCCCGTCTTCGATGTATATCGCCCCTACCATTGTTGTCGGCCTCGGCGGTACCGGTACTGCTATCATCCGGCACCTCAAGTCACGCTTGCGTCAGGCAGTAGGCAACATGCCAATCCCGCGGTTGGTCGAATTCTTGGCCGTCGATACAGAGCCAATTCAGAATCTGCCCGGTGAAGAACGACTCTATGATGGCGAAATTGCCTACATTGGCGATTTCAATGCGGGCGCCGTGCTCGAAAACATCGACAACCACCCGCACATCAAAGACTGGTGGTTTACCAACGGCAAAGTCGTTGGGTCTATTTACAAAGGCGCACGACAGCGCCGTGCGGTCGGCCGGCTTTCCCTTTATGCGAAATGGGGGGAATTCACGCAACGGCTCGATCCAAAAATCCGTCGTGTCCAGGAAATCTCAGAAAAAGAAAAGACGGAACGGTACGGTCTCGACGTCGAGCGAACAGGCCAAGTACGGGTCTATATTTTGGCGTCGGTTTGCGGTGGTACCGGTTCTGGTACATTCATTGACGCAGCCTTTCGTGTGCGCAAAGCACTCGGTGACGAAGCCGAAATCATCGGAATCCTCTTTTTGCCTTCTTGTTTCATGCCGAACATGCAGAGTCAAGTCCAAAAAGAGCGTGTCCAAGGTAATGCATACGCGGCCTTGCGTGAGCTGAACCACTTCCTCAGCCCGAATACAAAGTTTGTCTCGACGTTCCCAGATACTCCGTTCTACGATGGCGAGGGAAACAAAGTATCGTCGACGCTCACGCGACCGTTCGACAGCGTCTTCTTGGTCGATTCACATAACGGCAAAGAACATCTCAGTGCGCTCCGCGAAATCCAACGGATGGCCGCACAGTTCATTTATCTCGACATGATTACCCCCATCGGCAAGCGCTTGGCGGGGCGTCGCGTCAACCTCAACGACCTCGCCGGCGAACAGCGCAAGGGTGGTGACAACGAGTCGAGTAGTGCTTTGGCAATTGCCGGCTTCGTTACTGCATCATTGGTATTGCCAGAGCGAGTTGTCGAAGAGACAGGCAATCGCTATGCCGCACACATCCTCGAATCGCATGTTCTCGGTCGGACCATCCAGCCCCTGCAAAAGTCACGATTACGCGATCAACTGCGCGAGGAATGGACCGTCCAGCTCGAAAAAGCGCCAAGCAAAGCAAAAGGCGATAATTCTGGGCTCGTGGCAGCGCGCAAAGCAATCGCTGACCGTACCACAGAATTAGTCCGCCAGAATTTCGAAGAATACGGCATTCGTGGTGCTGTCGAAGTCGGTCAGATTATCCATGACGTCTTGGGAGAATTAATCGGCAAAGCTGACGAAAAGAACGGCGTGCTAGAGAGTCGTATCAGAGAAGAAGACACCAAAGCAAAATCACTCACGAGCACGGGGAACACCCTCCTGCGCATCTTTAATCGCGGTGACGATGACGTCGAAGATCAGCGCAGAGCAATCGAGGGACGATCACGGACACATGCCGCAGAAAAATCCTACGTCGCAGAAGTCAAAGCGATTTTTGCGCAACTCCGTTCTGATATTGCATCCGTCATGAGTACGTTGTCACGTCAGCAAGGGCAATTTGCCGAGTGGCAAACGACGTTGAACGACAAAGTCAAGGAACCAGAAGTCAACCGACAGAAAAGCCGTGAGCAAAAACCAAGCGACCTGTTCGAATTGGCAACTGAATTAGGCAAAGAAAAAGCGGTCGAAGACCGCGGCAGAGCCGATTTTTCCGATGATTTGTTGGGGCATTACATCACGAGCCGTGTCGGTGACATCAAGCTCGATGCAGATGCCAAGAAGCAACTGCAGGCGGTACTCGACGACCAGCGACTGGTACGCTTTGTATTCCCCACTGCGGATGATTTGCGCATCAATGTATCTATCAATGATGCACCGGAGGCGTTTCGTCTCTACAAGGAAGCAATTTCACAGTTTTTGGCAGGACACAAAGATATTTTCGAACGTATCAGTGTTTCGGATTACCTCACCTGGTTTTATGACCACGTGCCGTATTCGACTGCGGAATCTTCCATTTCACGCAACAGCCCGATCGATCCGCTGCGCCAGTTGCGCTACCGTGCGCAATCGCCGTTCCTCAACATCGATCAGGCCCAGCTCGGGACGGAGCATGGATTCGACACCGAGCCAGTGCGATTGTTGGGTGCCAGTCCCTTGCCCAAAAAGGAAGTGCTCGAATCAGGGCAGCATCCACTCGACGAATTTGGTGGGGATTCATACGATTTGATTGACACCGGGATGCCCAATCGCCTTGATGTGGTGCATGCACGGTTTGGGTATAAAGTCGATGACTTGGCAAATCTGAAGGAATACTACAAGTCCTATCGCTACTTTACCGAGACACTCGGTGATCCGCTCCACATTCATCGCGATTGGCCTGCTGGTATGAGCAATCTCGTTAAAAGTAAACCGGGTTCGGTACCGACGACAACCTTGTCGCAACCCACGCGCTCTCGTTTGCGCGTGATTGGTGATAGCTTCTCGCATCCGCGGGCAAACAAATCCTATGGTGCAGAAGCCGTCATTCATCGTTCGATCGAGCTGTCGAATGGATTTAGTTGGAATGTGTCGCTGATTGCAGATGATCTGAGTGCAGAGAACGATGACCTCGCACGATTGTGGATTCGCTCCGTCTCTGCGTCGCTTGAACAGACACTGCGAACGTCACGGATATCCGGTGACCGTGGCGAACGGCTCCAAGCAGCGTTTGTTACCGCACGACAACGTGCAACCGAAGACATTAACCGGCTTGCGCGCCAACTCGGCCGGCCGGAACGTCCGATTGCCTATGCGGTGACTCTTATCGAAGACGATCAGTTGCTGGCGGCGTCGAGTGGTGGTGATTTTGTTCGTATCTATAATGCAGATGGCACGACATCTGATTTGAGCGGTGATGGCTCGATTGCACTGCTGAATATCCCTGCGAATACCAATATCGTGCTTGGCAGTGACGGGGTAAGCACCCCACTGCTCCAAAATGCACTGTACCAGGCTGTCGAGCGCTTCCGTACTGACCCAAGTCGGATAACCGATGCAATCGTCACCGAATTGCGCAACACAGTGAACTACCAAGATGTGAGCCTTATCGCGATCCGCCTGATAGAAGCATAGGGTACGGGATGTCGACACCCTTCCAAGATGCTATTCGTACCATAGAATCGCCGCAGCCAGCGATTATTATCGGCGTCGGGGCGTTCGGCCAGGCAGTGCGTGATCGCATAACGCTCCAGCGTGATGTCTATCGTGGATTTAAAACACCACTTGCGGGTGAAGACGCTGGGTCGGTATACACACGGATCCTGCCCAGCAATCCTGCGATATTCGACGACAAAGCCGAAGACATCCGCGCCGATCAACTGACAGAACAAACCCTCCGAGACATCGCACGCGATTTGCGACAGATGTTTAATACCGTGCGCCTCCACCGCGATGCCCCGTTGTTCGATACGTTACGCCCGGTCATCATAGTGGTGGGGGCGACGTGGAGCGAAGCCGGACGTGCGCTGCTTTGGCCGTTGTCTGCAATTATCCGCGCCGCGATTGGTTCATCGATGCAATATACGCTCTACGGAGTGTTTGTTTCGGCTGACTATCGCGCAGATGCCAGCCAACGCGAGGATGGCGAAGCGAATACATGGAGCGTCTTTGACGAGGGCGATCGCCTTGCTGCGGGTGAAGTCATCTGGCAGGGGAAAGTGCGCGCTGGTATCGGTTCTGATGGCTATGACACACGCCTGTATGACAACATATTCTGGATAGACGGCCATAAAGAAAACAACGGCTCTATCGGTCAAGACGACGATGTGTTCGAGGTGGCGACACACGTCTCTTCACTCTTGGAAGGTATGGTGTATAGCGCACTCCCACGCACCATCGATCAGGCACTCCTGGATGATCACAATCTGACTGCGCGGCAGCTGTACATTGGCGTAGGGTCTGCATCATTAGTTGTACCACTGCGTGATATCACCACACTCGTCCGGCGTTACACCCTCGGTACCCTGATTCGTGACCGATTGTTGACCGCACCACCAGCCACATCCGATGTCAACACGACCTTACTCAGCATCATAACGCGGATGTCTGCGTATTTGAGTGAAAACGCGCGCAAATCGATTGGCGCACTTGCACTCGAAGCGTCAAAAGGCCCATTCACACACAATACGACATTGAATGTCGATGTTTCGCTTTCGGCAAATGACAAAACAGTCAAACCGAACACCGATTCCGTTACTGTTACCACGAGCGCGAGTGACCCCTTCGACGAGCAATTAACCGCAGAAGTGATTCTTGCACGGCAGTTTGAAGCACAAGAACAGAGCACGCAATTGCTGCAAAGGTTCTCTGAAGCACTCGCGCGTGACCGGTTTAGCACGGCTGCTGAGGCAGAAGCCGAAGCTGGGCGGAGTATTGCAGTCCTCCTTTCGACCGGTGGAACGGGTTTACTCCGGAGCGTCGAGACACTCAAAGACGCAGCACGTATCCTGAACGAGCATTACGAACGACTCGAGAGCCAGGCAATTACCGAAGCAAAAACTGCTGATCGCGTATACGCACGTATCACAGATCGGCGGACTTGGTTTGGTGTTAACCCCGAAATCATGTTGAAGCGCGCCGTTGATTTGCGTGCTCATTTGCCGGCCATGTTGATCCGCGCGGCGATACTGATTGCCATCCTGTTTCAGCTGTATTGGGATTCCGCTTGGAAGGCCCGTACGGCGCTCTTTCCGATGCAGCTTTTCGATTTTACGTACGCCGATCCGCTCTCATTGTGGTCACGTTTGCTATTCATGACGACCCTGATTGTCATTATCCCGACGTTGCTGATATGGGCACTTCCGTACATCGGCGTGGCTTGGCAGCAACGTTGGCGCAAGAAACAACTTGAATCCTACTTACAGATGCGTACGAACGCGCTCTTGGCATCGCATACTGCAGTCGTCGCCTCGGTGGTTCAGTCACGATTACGAAATCAACGTGCCGAAGAACTTGCGGTTCCGCTCGGTGAACTCATGGCGCAACGTGATTCTGCACTGCGCGCAACGTCGCCCGATGCAATAGAGCGTGACCGCCTGTTTCGTAAGCGCATCGATTATCTGGAATCCGCAGTGGTCGACCCCGTTGATGTGATGGTCCCGTTCCAAACACAAGTCGCTGATTCGATTGTTGCGCGCTATGGCACCAACGTTGTCTCTTCATGGCGACCACGTGGTGGTACTATCGAGGATCCGTGGAAGGTAGAGGACATTGCCGATATTGTGAATCGTCTCGAAGCACAAATAGACCCGGTTGTGTCAGATATCACCACGAAAACTATCGATGAATATCTGGTAGACCAAGATATCTTGGCGTTGATGCATCGGTTATGGCGATCAAGTGTTCCTTGGCTGAAGGCAACACATGATTACGAAGTTTCAGATACATATAGCCGGTTGCGGATTGATGCCTTGATGGTTTCGCGTCGTGTCCGGCCGTTTTTTGAGGGAGTTATTGATGGACCAGATGGGTCGGTAATCCCCGTTGATTGGCCCGATGCACATCGAGTCATGATGCTCCGTATGTACTGCGGTATCGTATCGAGCGAAGTCGCCCGCTGGCGTCAACTCGAGGCAGCAGGGGAACATGCTCGCCGTGAACAACTCAAGCAGTTCCGCGTACTTCCCAAGGATCCGGTTGCGGTTATCGCAGACGTACCCGAGCCGTCACTACGGGTATTTGATTCTGTTCGTACGGTTGTGACGAAATCTGTCGACGTTCTACGAGAAGCGTTCAGCGCACCGTCAATACCGGTAAACAAGAGTATTCTCCTCATCATGGCGACGCAAAAGTACATCGCCTTTGCTGAGAAAGAGCTGCCGTCATACGAATCCCAAGCACATCCAATCGAAGAGCTTCGACGCGTGATACCACTTGCACTCAGACCATACGACCTCTTTTATTCCTCGCAAGCAGATGAAGAAACAAAAGTAGCACTGGGTTCATTTAATACACAGGTGAGTGAACTCCTGATGCTTGTAGGTTTGGAAGTATTTGCTCCAGAAAACGGCACTCTGTTTGATATCTCTAGTGGAGCAGTGAAAACCGAAACATCGGATAGATCGCTCCCTGCCAATGTCATCAAGAAATGCTTGGCGCAGGGGTATCGATGGCGTTCCACATTGCATGTAGAGCTCCAACCGTACGTCCAAGTCAACAATCCGCCGGTCCTCACCAAGAAGGTAGCCGATGCGTAATCATCCGTTCTGGAGCATCAGTCTCTACAAAATTACAGCGCTCTACGTTGTCATCATAAACTTCCTCGAAAGCAGCGGGATTCGAGGGAATCTCTTTGTGAAAATGAACTGGCATACGCAAGACCAATGGCACGTCATCCATGTGTATCTGGTCTTGCTTTTTCTATTGGTGTGGGGAATCATCTATCTTGTCGAAGTGAGTTTTGGGCTTACCATGGGCGCATTTACCCTTCGAAGCAGAGCCGGCGTCGCGAAGTGGATGGATATCATCATTTTGTTGGCAATTCCATTGGTTGCGTATGGCGCGTGGATTACCCCCTCGACCGCTCCTAATTTTTCGGATTTTGAATCGTATCGGTTTATCTCCGATGGCGAGCATATGTATTCCCCATTCCTCATTTGGTTGCTCGTCTTTGCAGGATTTTCGGCATTGCAAAGTCTTGGACCGTACGGTGAGTATCGATTTGATCGTTCGCAAAACAGTGTGAGCGCTAACACAAATTCTGCGAACCGTTCTATTTTGAAGTCTCCTTCAAAATCAAGATCAAATCTCATAAACAATAAAGCGACTGTTCTCGAAAAGGAAAAGTCACGTTCTGATATTTTGCCGGAGGAATCGACCGCATCTCAAGCAGCCAACAATTTCACAAAATCTTCTTCTGCTGAACGCACAACAGCGTCGAAGAAAGAGTCGTCTACCGTAGCATACACTGCGCAACCGACGCAGAGAACCTATGTTAGACCAACTCCGAGTGATCCGTACGGCTACTTAGGCTCCCCGGAAGCTATACGTTTTTTTCGACCTGAGCTCGCTGCCAGAATGACGGCAGCTGAAAAATCCAATCAAGAAGGGCAAGCAGATATCACGGCTTCTTCTCCAACAACCGTCGAAGATCTGGATGAGCCCGTAACAGACACTGCAGGTACCTCATCTGCACCTGAAGGCAATCCAGTATCTCCTGGTTCAAAGAAAGAAGAAGAGGACGGCTTCGTCATCGTCTAACCCCTCCATTCCGACACCTCTTTCTGTTTTAAATGAATTAAATGAATCTAACGAAAACAGGGCGAAATGCCCTGTTTTGCTATTGACAATATTTTCACAATGTCTATACTGACGGCAGTTGAGGAAGGCGCATAAAGACGGACAGATGGAGTGCTCCTCGACGAATCCTGGGCAGAGGCTCGGGTCATGCAACGTAGCCAACGTGCTTTTGGAAGCACAAAATACCGCCACGTTGTCTGTCGGCAGTGATTTCGCGTGGCTGTATCGTGGGAGAGTACCAGACCTCCAGGGCCTATGACCTGCTCCCACTCCCACGACATACCCAAGAGCGAAGTCGTAGAATATTTGGAAATATCTTTATATTTCCGAACATGAGAAGGAGCCCATTATGAGTGAGCGCATCACCAGCCCCGTCCAGCTACGTGAGTCCAAACTCGCCCACTTCTTTTTGGCTGATCCGCGCGCGAGCATCCTGTGGCTGGTCGTCCGGGTCTGGGTGGGGTATCAATGGCTCGAAGCAGGCTGGGGCAAAGTCTCGAATCCAGCGGGTGTCTGGGTCGGTGCGAAGGCCGGCGTAGCCATCACCGGATTTGCCCAAGGGGCCATCGAGAAGGCCTCCGGCGAACATCCTGCCGTACAACAGTGGTATGCGGACTTCCTCACCAATGTCGTCATTCCCAACGCGACGATCTTTGGCTATCTGGTCGCCTTTGGCGAAGTGGCCGTCGGCCTAGGGCTCATATTGGGTATGCTCACCGGAATCGCCGCATTCTTCGGATGCGTGATGAACACCAACTTCTTGCTTGCCGGCACTGTGAGCACCAACCCGCTCCTCCTCATCCCCAGTATTTTCCTCATCCTGGCATGGCGCAACGCAGGGTGGCTCGGGCTCGACCGGTTTGCCCTTCCGCTGGTCGGTACGCCATGGCAGAGTGGCGCTGTTTTTGACCACGACACTAAATAGCACAAACCAAGCCACCGGCGTCAACGCAGACGCCGGTGGTTTGTTGCGCAGAACCGTGGTCGATGCGAGTGCAACATGCGGGAGAAATGGTTTTCGTACGAAGCAAGAAAAAAACCACCCGTCTGCTACGGGTGGGTTCGTGGTTTGATGATCTGATTATGCAAGCAAGGTATCGACCAAGACGCGACCCACCGCGTCGCTGCTTTTTGCAAGCGACCCGTTGCACCCCACCATGGTGGCTACGCGCTCGTGCACTTTGGTAATTTCGGGGACGCCACTGGGTGTGCGGGTGATGATGCACGGAACCGACTGGAAGCCGAGCCAATCGATCCCTCGGAACAACGATTGGATGAGTGCACGTTGGGCTGTATGTGTGGCGCTTGGGACATCCCCCGTTACCCATTGCCGGATCTGTCCTGCAGAGGAGAAAAAAACGTCTTCTGTGCTGTTACTGCCGAGTTTGAGGTACCACTTCCCATCAGGGTATTTGACCGGGGGAGTCAAATAGGCATCCGAAAGAATGTCGGATTGACAGTCGACCATCATACTGGGCATACCGTGCAGTGCCTCTGCCTGCGCTGCAGAGACTTCTGCCAGTGTGACGGTTTCGCTTTTGACGGTATGTTCTACCGGCGTAGGTAATAGCCCACTTAAGCCACTGTATGCACCCGCCGCGATAATCGCACGAGCCGCTTTGTAGGTCTGCCCATCGCTTGTGTGTACCGCGACCATATCGCTGTGCGTCTGTACCTGCGTGACAATATCGCGCTCGAGCTGTGCACCGTACTGCACCGCGAGCACCAGATGCGCGGCAACCATGCGACGCGGGTTGATTATCCCCGATGGTGGACCGTCATAGACACCGGCATAGGGTAAATCCGACGCCAACATGGGGAATCGGCTGGTGAGTTGGTTTGCGCTGAAATCGTCATATCGAAAACCTAACGCAGCCTCTAGGTCAGCGCGTATCCGTGTGTAACTAAACGATTCCAGACTAGCACTCAAGCTGAGCGTGCCACAGGGGGTATAAAAATCGATACCACTCCGGTGTTCGATGTCACGGTAGCGCTGGATGGATTCGAGCGCCAACAGCGCTAAGGGGACATTGCGTGCCGAACGATGCGTCAACCGCCCTGCATCATAGTGGCTACTCCACACCTGATGCGTGGCACGTGGTGCTTCGGTAGGTCCAATGATACGCACACGCATGCCGCGCTTGCTGGCGTGATGCGCTGCTGCTGCACCGATTGGCCCCGCACCGATAACAATGACGTCGTCCATGTGTCGCTACTCCGTGTGCACGAAACCATAGATAGCGCCATTATACCGATGGGTATACTCCACAAAACCTCTGCAACTCACACGAATTCTGTTTGCAACGAATGTTTTTCATGTTAGGGAGCACCGTTACCGCAGGCGCCTGTATTGGTGAAACGCTAGAAAAACGCACCGCGAAGCCAGTCGAATGGCGGTTTATGTTACAATGTACCAACGCGCACGCGCTGCATTGCGCTGTGTTTGAGTGTATTGCCAGGTATCGGGAGACGCCATGTTTGCAGAGATGACCGAGCGACGCCGGCACATTCTCAAACTGGTCATCCAAGAATACGTCGAATCTTCTGCCCCCGTCGCATCGGAGCATTTGGTCCGGCGTTACGGAATGACCGTGTCGTCGGCGACGATCCGCAACGAACTCGCCGCTCTGGAAGAACTGGGCTTTCTGACGCATTTTCATACGTCAGCAGGACGGGTCCCGACAGATGCAGGGTATCGGTTTTTCGTCGAGAATTTAATGGACCGGCCGACGTTGGCGACGCACGAAGAATACGCGATTCGCCAACAGTTTTTGACTGCCCATACAACGCTCGACCAATGGATTCATATGGCTGGCGCCGTCATGGCACGGACCGCTCAAAACGTATCGGTCGTCCTCCCGCCGCGTGGCCCAGTTGTACGATTACGCAATGTGCACCTCGTGCCGATCCATGACACGGTGATTTTGGCAGTCATGGTGTTGAATGACGGCATGGTGCGGCAACAAACGTTTGTGACCGAGCATCCGCAACCAAGCGACGAGTTGCAACGCGTAGCCAACCTGATGAATGCCCATTGTCATGATGCATCGGCAGGTCAGATCCGCGAGCGCATGGAGGCAGTCACCGAAGGCAATCTTTCGGTCATGCGCCAAGTCGTTGAATTGGTGTGTGCCACATTACGTGTGTATGATGATGCCCTTTCGATCGATATCCGTTCTGATGGACTGCTCGAGATGTTCAATCAGCCCGAGTTTGCCCATACTGACCGCGTCCGGCATATGCTCGAGCTGGTGCAATCCAGCACTGCCCTTGCACCACTCATCCCGCAAGTAACCCAGAGTGACGGTGTACAGGTGTTCATCGGCGCTGAATCACAACGACCGGACTTGCGCGAAGTCAGCATGGTACTTGCCCGATATGGGATGGATAACGAAATGGTCGGTGTGCTCGGTGTCGTAGGTCCAACCCGAATGCCCTATGCCCGCGCCATCGCAACCGTCCGCTATATTGCGGGCGTGATGAGCGATTTAGTCTATGAATTGCATGGTGAGTCCCGGACTGACCGTGAGAACACTGGAATACCAAAGGGAGAATGACATGACAACGAACGACACCCCCGAACAACAGACACCACCAGCCGCCGAAAGCGCGCCTACCACCGATATGCAAGCGCGCATTGATGCGCTCGAAAAAGAAGTCGCTGAACACAAAGACGCCTACTTGCGTGCTACTGCCGATTACAAGAATCTCAAACGTCGCTACGACGCAGAACGCATCGAATTAATTGCCCGTGCAGGAGCGAGCTTGTTGCTCAAGTTGCTCCCCGTGGTCGATGATATTGAACGCGCGGTCGCGAGTGTGACGCCCGATGTCGAAGGAACGTTGTGGTACAAAGGATTCCGCCTGATTCCACAAAAATTCCAAAGCGTGCTCGACAGCGAAGGGGTCACCCCAGTCGCATCTGTCGGTGCAGCGTTTGACCCCAATGTCCACGAGGCAATTGCGTACGAGCCGTGTCCCGAGGACCAAGATGGCCAGGTCGTGGCTGAGTTGCAGCGCGGATATCTCTTGCGCGACAAAATTCTCCGTCCCGCAATGGTCAAAGTCGGTCAAAAGGCGTAACTGCGATTGGAATTGAATGGTGCGACACAGCGCACCCTGTGTGTTGAATACGTACGACGAGGAATGCATGTCGAAAGTCATCGGTATAGATCTCGGCACCACGAATTCGGTTATGGCGGTGATGGAAGGCGGTGAGCCGACGATTATCCCCAATGCAGAAGGGTTGCGATTGACGCCGTCAGTCGTTGCATTCAGCAAATCGGGCGAACGCTTGGTCGGCCAAGTAGCAAAACGCCAAGCAGTGGTGAATCCCGAGCAGACGGTTTTTTCAGCGAAGCGCTTCCTCGGACGCAAATACGACGAAACAAACGTCCAGTCGGATTCAACCATGGTGCCGTACCATCTCGTCAGTGCAGATAATGGTGACGTCAATATCGCCCTGCATGGTCGTGATTATGCAGTCCCCGAGATTTCTGCAATGGTGTTGCAGAAGCTCAAACTCGACGCCGAAGCATTCCTCGGCGAACCCGTCACCCAGGCTGTCGTGA
Source organism: Chloroflexota bacterium (assembly GCA_046051665.1). Classification (GTDB taxonomy): domain Bacteria; phylum Chloroflexota; class Chloroflexia; order Chloroflexales; family Roseiflexaceae; genus UBA965. The sequence goes on along the minus strand of JBJONV010000074.1, from coordinate 22,055 downwards.
CCGTCCCTGCATACTTCAATGATGCACAACGCCAGGCGACCAAGGACGCTGGACGTATTGCTGGACTTGAAGTTCTGCGTATCATCAACGAACCGACGGCTTCGGCGCTCGCCTATGGCCTCGACAACAAAATAACCAGTCAGACCATTGTGGTCTACGATTTGGGTGGTGGGACGTTCGACGTCTCCATTCTTGAGCTCAACGATTCGATGTTCGAAGTATTATCGACCAATGGCGATACCCATCTGGGCGGTGACGATTTCGACGAACGCATCGTGCACCACATGCTCGAGCTTTTCAAGAAAGAAACCGACATCGATCTGCGCGGCGATCGTACCGCCCTGCAACGCATGCGCGAGGCGGCCGAAAAAGCCAAGATGGAGCTTTCGTCGGTGCTCAAGAGCGAGATAAATTTGCCCTTCATCACCTCTGATGAAGCAGGCCCTCGCCATTTGACCGTGGAGTTGACGCGTGCAAAACTCGAATCGCTCACCCGTGATTTGATCGAGCGTTCGCTTGCCCCGGTGCGCCAGGCACTCGAAGACGCCCAGTTGTCACCGAGCGACATCGAAGAAGTGGTGTTGGTCGGTGGTCAAACCCGCATGCCGGCGATCCAGGCGGCGGTCAAGAAGTTTTTCAAAAAAGACCCACACAAAGGAATTAATCCGGATGAAGTCGTGGCAATTGGTGCTGCCATTCAAGCGGGGGTCCTGTCGGGTGAAGTAGAGCACGTCTTGTTGCTGGACGTGACACCGTTGACGCTGGGGATCGAGACATCGGGTGGTGTGATGACGCCACTCATCCCGCGGAACACGACCGTCCCCACCCTCAAGAGTCAAGTATTCTCGACGGCACAAGATAACCAGGCGGCCGTCGAGGTGCATGTGCTCCAAGGGGAACGTGCCGAGGCGGTCAACAATAAATTGCTGGGGAATTTCATTTTGGATGGTATTCCCGCAGCCAAGCGTGGCAGCCCCAAGATCGAGGTGACATTTGACATCGATGCGGACGGTATTTTGAACGTCCGGGCACGCGATGTAAACACCGACCGCGAACAGCACATCACCATTACTGCGTCTTCTGGTCTCAGCCAAGCAGAAATCGATGCGCGCGTGGTCGAAGCTGCACTCTACGCCGAAGAAGATCGCCGCAAGCGTGATTTGGTGGCGCTCCAGAACCGTATCGAGACACTGGTGTACAACGCACAACACATCATTGATGAAGACGATTCGGTTTCAGATGCACGCAAAGAAATCCTTGCCGAGGCTATTACTGCGGTGAACACAGCCTGGGAGAGCACCGATCCACAGGTTATCAGCAATGCAATTGCCGATATCACCATTGTTTTGCATGATGTACAAAACAAACATCGTGGTGACGCAATGGGTATTACAGACGAACTGAACGAGATTGATCCATCACAATCACTCGCACCCGCCCAATTGCTCAGTGGGTTATTAGACCGGTTACGGTCGCGCTAACGGCACCGCAAGACACATTTGCCTGGTAGGAAGACGAGATGACGAATAAGCGAGACTACTACGACGTCCTTGGAGTGCCACGCGATGCGTCTGCAGACGATATTCGCAAAGCGTATCGTGCGCTGGCACGCAAGTACCATCCCGATGTGAACCGCGAGGCGGATGCTGAATCGACCTTCAAAGATATCAACGAAGCAAATTCGGTCTTGTCAGACCCCGAAAAGCGGGCAGTCTATGATCGGTTCGGGCATAACGGTCCACAAATGGGTGGCGGTGGCGATCCGTTTGGCGGCGAAGACCCGTTTTCGGCTATCTTCGAATCGTTTTTTGGTGGTGCCGGTGGCGGTCGCGGTCAACGTGGGCCAAAATCCGGTGCAGACCTCAAATATGCACTCAAACTGACCTTCGAAGAGGCGGTATTCGGATGTGAAAAAACCATCGAATATCGGCGCCAAGAGACGTGCACCCCGTGTAAGGGCAGCGGTGCCCAAGAAGGGACCGAACCCACTCGGTGTACGCGCTGTAATGGCACGGGTGAGGTGCGGCAACGTTCGCCGATATTCAACATGGTGACCGTGATGGCGTGTGATGCCTGTCGCGGCGAGGGTGTCGTCATTTCGATCCCTTGTCGCGAATGTCGTGGCGATGGTCGGGTACGCACGCTCCATACGTTGAACCTCAAGATTCCTGCCGGTATCGATAGTCAGTCACAGTTGCGCATGACGGGTGAAGGCGAGGTCGGTCCACGGGGCGGACCGTTCGGGAATTTGTACGTGGTCTTTGAAATCCAGCCCCATGCGTTTTTCCGCAGACAAGAGAACGACGTCATCTACGAAATGTCGGTGAATGTCGCCCAAGCGGCATTGGGGGCTACACTTACCATCCCTACCCTTGAAGGCAGTGAACCACTCAAAATCTCGGCAGGGATGCAGTCAGGAACGACCTTTCGTTTGCGTGGCAAAGGCGTACCGATGCTACGTTCCAACGGGCGTGGTGATCAGATTGTGATTGCCAAAGTCGTTATTCCAGAGAAGCTTTCCGAAGAACAGCGTGTGCTTTTTTCGGCGTTGGCTCATACATTCGAACCCTCGACCGGCGCCGATGCGGGGAACGCAGGTCACAGTAGCGGGACATACCCGCAAGACGAGGGTATCTTAGACCGCATCAAGAGCGCCTTAGGCTTATAACATGACAGAACTCATCTATGGTCGGAATGCAGTGCGTGAAGCGTTGCGAGCACAGCGACGGACACCCAAACGACTGCAAGTGGCCAATGGCGCGCAGATAACTGGTACCCTTGCCGATGCAGTGGCAGTAGCCAAAGAACAAAACATCCCTGTCGAGATGGTCGACAAGCGACTGCTCGAATCGCGCCTCCATGGACTCAATCACCAAGGCGTCATCCTGGAATGTAGCGAATACCCCTACAGCGACCTCGATGATATGTTGGCATTGGCAAAATCCCGCAACGAAATGCCGTTTATCTTGTTGTTGGACCACCTCCAAGATCCACAAAACCTCGGTACGCTCTTGCGCACAGCCGAAATCGTCGGCGTACATGGCGTGATTATCCCTGGTCGCCGTGCAGCAGAAATCACACCAGCAGTGGTCAATGCGTCATCCGGTGCGGTCGAACATTTGCACATTGCCGTCGTGACGAACCTCGCGCAGAGTATCGAAAAACTCCAGAAGAGTGGCGTCTGGGTCGTCGGTGTAGAAGATGACGAAAAAGCGCAATACTACGATAAAGCCGACCTCGATATGCCACTCGCCGTTGTCCTTGGCTCTGAGGGCTCGGGTATGGCGCGCCTGACGCGGGAACGGTGCGATTTCATGGTGAAATTACCGATGCACGGTCAAATTCATTCGCTGAACGTCGCTGTTGCGGGCTCTGTGGTGCTCTATCATGCACTACACGCACGGAGCGCTACCAAGTAACACCGGCCGCCGAAAGGGACAAGCATGACGCTGACGACACGCGCACAATCAATTGTCAATGAGTGGGTGACCTCCGAGGTGTTACGCAAACACTGCGGTGCGGTCGCCGCATCAATGGCATTCCTCGCAACAAAAAACGGCCACGATGCAGATGTGTGGGAGGCAACGGGCTGGCTCCACGATATGGACTACGAGCGTCATCCGACCCTCGACAACGCAGAAAACGCGCATCCGTTTGTCGGCGTGCGGTATCTGCGTGACAACGGCTGGAGTGAAGACATTTGTCGTGCCATTTTGTCGCACGCGGACTATTCTGGCGTTTCGCGAGATTCACAACTCGAGAAAACACTCTACGCCGTCGATGAACTTTCGAGTTTTGTGGTGGCGGTGGCGTTGGTGCGACCCAGCAAAAACATCGCCGATGTCGATTTGGCTGCAGTCAAAAAGAAAATGAAGGACAAAGGGTTTGCCCGTGCCGTCAATCGCGACGACATTCTCCACGGGGCAGCAGGACTTGGGATAGAAGTCGATGATTTGATTCTCGATGTGATCGCCGCGTTGACGGCTCGTGCAGAATCACTGGGAATCGCTGGTATTCCTGCAGATTAGGCGACAGACCCGCCATCGACGGGGAGTGCTACCCCGGTAATGAAACTCGCGGCCGCGCTACAGAGAAAGAGCGCGGCCGCTGCTATTTCGGCGGGTTCGCCATATCTGCCCATCGGGGTGCCTGCAGTGAGCGTCGCGTGTACCTGCGCGGGTGTCGCGTGCTGCTCGAGAGTGCGGACCATTGCAGTATCGGTCGGGGCAGGACAAATCGCATTGACTCGGACATGCCGTGTCGCGAGTGCTTTGGCAGCGGATTTGGTGATCCCGATGACTGCGTGTTTACTGGTGGAGTAGCCCACGATGCGAGGGCTCCCCGCGAGTCCGGCGTTCGAGGCGAGGTTGACGATAGAACCTGGTGTCCCGTTCTCTACCATGCGGGCAGCGGTGTACTTCGTGCCCAAAAAGACCCCACGGGCATTGACTGCCATGACCCGGTCAAAGGCATCATCTGGATACGTGAGGAAGTCGCAGATTGGCCCTGCAATCCCCGCATTGTTGATGAGTGCATCGATTCTGCCGTAGCGTGCCTGCACGGCATCGAGCCACATGACCCAATCTGCTGCCTGTGCGACGTCCCCACTCAGAAACAGCATGTCGTGGTGCACTGTGTCTGGAGGAGGCCATGCCGCCGTCGGCTGGTCGATTGCGACCACCGCCCAGCTGTCTTCTCGAAATGCCTGGACACAGGCTGCACCGATGCCTTGGGCGGCACCGGTTATCAAAACGACAGGCTTGCTCATACATCCTCCGTGCCGGTGGTCATTGGTCGCCACAGTGATTCGATCTGCGTCAACAGCTCTGGTTCTGTGGGCGCTGCGAGGCCGAGTTCGCGCTTTGTCTGAGCATCGACGAGTGCGATGCAGTTGCCATCCGGGTCATACCAACGTGTCCCATGCGGATCAGCGTCGTCGCATATCGCTCCCGCCTGTATCAGGAGCTGTTGTGTAGATAGTACGTCTGTGCACGAAAAGCACACCGATGCATACCCGAGTTCAGTCGGCTGCCGCGGTGGGAGCAAACGGGTGCGTGGGGTATGAAATTCCCAGAGTTCGATGGTCAGGTTGAGTCCGCGGATCCAACTTGCTTGGGCACGGATACCCGGATGCTGGGCAATCGCGTCGATACCCGGATTGTCGGCGAGCATCGGACTCACACGGACGGAGCCGCCCGTCACAGCGGCATAAAAAGTCCGTAGTCGTTCGAGATTTGGTGTTGCCAATGCGATATGGGCAAGCCAGGGACTGCGATTTGTAGGGGCGTAGGGGACCCCTTCGCACTCGGTGACGATACCGTCGCTGTCGTCGAGGTATGCGTACCAATGGCCCGTGCCCAGGTCGACGGGGGCAGACCGTGGCAGAGCATCGGTATGGGCGATGGTGTTCATGAACGCAGAGATGGATGGCGTCTGGAGACAACAGTGGGTATACCCGCTGTCGAATATGCTGCGGGTGTTTTGTATAGGCTGGTCGGGGACGTGGAGGTGGATCAGTCCGTTCGGAGTATGGACCCACGCATCGTGGCTGGTGCGTCGTTGACACACCAGCCCAAATGCCGTGTAGCGATGCAGGGCTTGTTCGATGGAGCGGACATTGATGGTCATGTGATGAATATCAGTCAACATAGTGCGCTCCGTCGATAGACACTAGAACCCTTTATTGTCCATGCCCATGGGCAACGGTGCAGGTCGTTCGATGCCGCTTGTCAATGCGATGTGGCGACCTTCGCGTGACGAATCATGGATGGCGTGCATGATGTCCAACACGTGATAGGCCAATTGACCAGACGCACGATGTGGGCGGTTTTCTTTGATGGCGACCGCCATGTCGAGCACCCCGAGCCCACGGCTGTTTTCTGCGAATGAATGACTCAATGGCATTTCGCGCCATTCGCTATCGCCACCGCGGCGTACCTTGATACTGCCCGAGAAGTTGTTGGGGTCAGGGACAAGCATGGTCCCTTCACTCCCATAGATTTCGAGCCATGGCAAGGTGCTATGCCAGACATCAAAGCTGGTGATGATAGAAGCCACGGCACCTGCAGCGAAGTCGAGCACACCAACGACGTGGGTAGGCGTGTTGACGGGGATTTTGTCGCCGTAGTTGAGGTTGTTGGTGATGGTGCGTTCGGCAAACGAGACCTGTGCGGACCCGCTGACCCGATTGACGGGGCCGAGCAATGTGGTCAAAGCGGTCAGATAATACGGACCCATGTCGAACATCGGGCCGGCACCGGGCTGATAGAAGAAGTATGGATTTGGGTGCCATCCTTCGGGACCGCGACCGAGCATGAATGCGGTTGCGCCGATGGGTTTGCCGATCCAGCCATCGTCGATGAGTTTGCGGCTGGTTTGTAGTCCAGCGCCGAGGAATGTGTCGGGAGCACCGCCGACACGGACACCTTTGGACTGCGCCAAACTGAGCATTTGCTGGGCTTCGGCACGGGTAACCGCGAGGGGCTTCTCGTTGTAGACGGATTTGCCTGCTGCGATTGCTTTCAGGGCGACTTCGCCATGGGCAGCAGGGACGGTCAAATTGATGACGATTTTGATTTCGGGATCGGCGAGCAACTCGTCGACAGAACATCCTTTGGCAACGCCAAATTCTGCAGCACGTGCTTGGGCACGGGCGACGTCGATATCGGCGACGGCTGCGATGTGGATGCCTCGGAAGCGCTGGTGACAATTCTGCAGATAGATGCTGCTGATATTGCCACACCCAATGATACCGACTGCGGTACTGCTCATAGTATTCCTCATTGATACGGGTGACGCCATATCTTAGCACTACTTGGGTCTGATTCACAATTGTAGGTATCACACGCTGAGTACGGTGAACGAGGAATTCCATTGAACGGAGTGATGTTCGACCGATAGGTCGTGCACGGGAAGAAGCGATGCAGTTGTGCTGCCATACCGGTGGGGAAGATTCGTTTTGCGTCGGTGGAGCATCCTGATGGGTTTGTTGCGGCAATCTCGCAGTGCAAAACATGACCAGTGGGGAAACACGCACGCTGGAAATGCCGCAGCATCTCATCCGCACAGACTGTTTTTAGAAAATCAATGATGGGCGGCACGGACAATGGCAGCAGGGGGTTGGAACGTCCTCACTTGTCAGGTGAGAAAACCGTTTCATCGCTGAGCCAGCTGCCCCATTGTGCATCACGTGCAGCCCGATACGCTTCACGGTTGCGTTTGGGCACTGACGTGGTCTGAATGCCCCGTGCAGAACAGTGCTCGAGGGTGATGTAGCCTTTGTGCGTGGTTGTGTCGTGCATCACGCGGACGCCATTGTAGGTCACTGGAGTACGACTGACGGTGATAAAACCATATTTTGCTTCTTCGTAGGGGAGCGTTGCGCCGCGCGCATGACGTTGGAAGTCTGGCCGAGCGATTTTGTTGGCGAAGTGGCACCAGTCGTTGTGGAGGGGGCAGGTACCCGCATGCGTGCACGGTGCGACGATGTACCCACCGTGGTCGACAAGCTGCTTTCGGATCTCTTGGAGCATCGGGAAGAAGGCAGATGTCCCTGGTTCGATGATGACGAGGGTCTGTGCGGTAGCGGCCCAGGCTTTGGTGAGGACGTCGCGACGCTGTGCCGGCGTGAGCTCATTTAGTACATGACCGATGACCACGAGGTCGTGGGGGGGCCAACTCGCGATGCGTGTAATGTCTTGGCGGAGTTGCGTGACTGGGACATCGTGGGCGCGATGGAGGAGCTGTGCCAGTGCATCGAGGTGTTCGTCACGCTCGCTAGTGGTGATGTGTTGGATCGAAGGGAACCGTTGCAGTGCTGCCCATACCGCAGTGCCTGGCCCACTCCCAATGTCGAGGAGCGTCAGGGGCTGTTGGTGTGGCATTCGTGCGACGCTTGCTCGCAGTGCGCCTTCGATTTGGGCATAGGTCGCGGGCAGCAAGAGCGCGGCATATGACAGCGCATCGAGGGCAGTGCGTATGAGTGGGCTCCCGTCACGTGCGCCACGGTAGCGTTCGCTGAGGGCTTGTGCGTTGGGAACCCATTGGGAACTCGGTGTGCGGTGGAGTTCAGCGCGAAGGGCGACTGCCAGGCGTGCAGGGAGTTCAATCATGGGGTCGCGGTGGGAACGGGGACCGTTGTGGCGGTCGGCGGTACAGGTGTGTCGGTCGGAGGTACCGCAGTAGGCGGCACCGACGTTGCTGTGGGTGGCACAGATGTTGCCGTTGCGGGGATGGCAGTAATCGACGGGGAAGGGGTCCTTGTCGCGGTACGTGTCGCCGAAACCGTTGCCGTCGGTGTACCCGTTGCGGTTGCAGTCGACGTTTCTGTGACAGTAGGTGTAGCGGTCAGCGTCGCTGTTTCGGAGGGGAGGAGGGTAATCGTTGGTGCATCGGTCGGGGGGAGCGGTGGCGTTGTCGGTGCACTCGTTGGCACGATAACTGCTGTGGCGCTCGCGGGCACAGTGGTTGGTTTTTTGGTGCGTACCGGCTTTTTGGTTGGTACGGCAGTGTCTGCGGGAAGGGTCGGAAGCACCACGACAGCATCGGCAGTCGGTGTTGCTTCGGTCAGTACCACAGTGGCAGTTAGTGTCGCAGGAATGGTCTGTGTGGGTGTCGCAGTGCCTTGTACGGGAGGTACCGATGGCGCCGACATCAGTGACCGCACTAGCAAAAAGGCCGCAATCAATACCCCGATAGCCACTGGAGCAATGATGGTCATCGGCAACCCAGCTGCAATCGAGTTGGGTCGCATGGGGGCGTTGCTCCGTGCTTCGAGCATGTTGCGTTTGCGTGGTGCGGTCGCAGCACCGGTCGCATACAGCGGCGGTGCGGCATTCAGCTCGCGGGTGGTGTCTACATCAGATTCGATGGTGCGTGTGGTCCGCGGCGATTCGTTGCGCGGCCGTGCCATCCCCGCGACCATTGACGAAGCTGTCGTACTCGCAGGCAACGCTGCAAAAGCTGCGTCGATTGCCATCGAAAATGCAATGCCGGTCTGGTAGCGATCATCGGGGTTTTTGGCGAGTGCCTTGGCCAATACTGCGACGAGACCCTCGGGGAGGCCATGCGTCTGGACAGGCAACGCCGGTGCGGTCTTTTGGGCATGGGCGACGATGAGTTCTGGGGTGTTGCCGATAAATGGCACTTCACCCGCAAACATCTCGTATGCGCTGACTGCAAGAGAATACAAATCGGTGCGTTGATCGACTTTCTCTCCCGAGACTTGCTCGGGTGACATATATTCAGGCGTGCCCATGAACAAACCGGTTTTGGTAAGGCGCCCGGATTCGTCGTCCGTCGACACCGAAATCCCGAAGTCGGTGAGTAAAATGCGACCGTTTTGGTCGATGAGGATATTTTGTGGTTTGATATCGCGATGGATGGCGCCGCGTTCATGGGCGTAGTCAAGAGCCAATGCGACGGCACGTATCAGGATAGCCACGACTTCGCCAGGGAGCGCTCCGCGTTCACGGATGACTGCATAGATGCTCCGGCCGTCGATGAATTCCATAGCAAGGTATTGGATACCTTCGGACTCACCGATGTCGAAGAGGGTAACAATGTGCGGATGCTGGAGTGCAGCGACGATTTTGCCTTCACGACGGAATCGTGCCGAAAATTCAGGGTCACCTGCGAGTTGTGGGGAAAGGACTTTGAGTGCAACGGAACGACCGAGGATGGTGTCGGTGGCACGATACACGCGGGCCATGCCGCCCCGGCCGATCTCGGCATGGATTTTGTACCGTTCGAATCGCCGCCCTACTAAGTTCAACACGAGACACCCCTCAACTGCACGGCGATATGGTATAATCGGCGTAATTACGGTCATTGTAACATATGACGATTTGATGACATACGTTGCCCGGCATAGATATGCACTGAATGGGACGATAGGAGGCACCACGTGATACATACGAATCCCGTACCCATGTTACGTATACGCCATCCCGAAATCAGCGAGGTGCAGATCGAGTGGCATCGTGATGTCATCACTATTGGTCGTGATCAACAAAACGATATTGTCATCACCCATCCACTTGCATCACGCCGACATGCGACGCTGGAGCATGATGCACACGGCTATCTGGTGCGTGACCTCAAAAGCACAAACGGGACCTTTGTGAATGGGCAAGTTATCTCTGAGCTGATGCGTTTGAACAGCCAGGATGTGATTTTGGTCGGCGCAACCGAGATTGTATTTATCGATCCGGAAGCAACCCAAAAAGGCGAGCTCCCCAACTTTAGTGTCCGCCGTGCGCCAGAAGGTGACATCCAAATTGATGACGGTGCCAAAACCGTCATGATTAAAGGTGTGTTGCTTGAGCCACCGCTGACGGTCAAAGAATTCCAGTTGCTACATTTGCTGTATCGCCGGAACGGCAATGTCGTCAGCAAAGAAGATATTGCCAAAGATATCTGGGATTATGAAGTCTACGACTTCAATGCCATTGATGCATTGGTATATCGGGTGCGACAGCGCATCGAAACTGATCCTGCACAGCCGAAGTTTTTGGTGACAGTGCGCGGGTTCGGGTATAAATTAGTCATGAACAGCGACGGCTAGTAGGCACGAGGAAGCACCATGGCAGAGGTACGTCTATCCGCAGCGCCGCGACTCCGTGGCGCTCTTTCTGTGCCCGGGGACAAATCGATCTCGCATCGTGCGGTGATGTTCAATGCAATCGCCGAGGGCAAAGCCGACATCACGCATTTCTTGATGGGTGCGGATTGTCTGTCGACCATTGCGTGCTTCCGCGCAATGGGTGTACGGATCGACATCCACGCCGATCGTGTCGTGGTGCATGGAGTAGGTTTGCGTGGGTTGCGCGAGCCAGCAGATGTGTTGGATTGTGGGAACTCAGGCACAACCCTTCGATTAATGACTGGGTTGCTCGCCGGGATCGATGGGATGTATGCCGTTATGACCGGCGACGCATCGTTACGTTCACGGCCACAGCGACGCATCATCGACCCGTTGCGTGGGTTAGGAGCACAGGTCGATGGACGCCAAAACGGTGCGTTAGCGCCGTTGAGTGTTCGTGGTGCCACCTTGCATGGTGGGACATACGATCTGAAAATCGCCTCAGCACAGGTGAAAAGTGCCGTTTTGTTGGCCGCGTTGTCGGGTGATGGTGTAATGACCGTCACTGGTCGCACAGATGGACGGGATCATACCGAACGTATGTTGACCGGGATGGGTATCGATGTACAGACCCGCGGGAGCGTGGTCACATTGACGCCGCCGGTGCATCCTGTCTTCCCATACGCGTTGTCACTGCGCGTCCCCGGCGATCCTTCGTCTGCCGCATTCTGGTGGGTGGCTGCAGCGATCCATCCGCATGCCGAGATTACCACGACTGGTGTCGGGATGAATCCTACCCGCATCGGAGCATTGGAAGTTTTGCGTGCGATGGGAGCATCGATTACCGTCGAAAACGCACGCACAGAGGGAAGTGAACCCGTCGCTGACGTCACGGTACGCTCTTCGAATTTGCGTGCCACGACCATCAGCGGGGCAATTATTCCTCAGCTTATCGACGAAATCCCGGTCCTTGCGGTGGCTGCCGCAATGGCCCAGGGGCAGACCATTATTGCCGACGCTGCAGAGCTCAAAGCGAAAGAAACCGACCGTATTAAGACCGTGGTCGATGCGTTACTGGCCATGGGTGTACGCATCGAAGCAACCGCAGATGGCATGATTATCGAAGGACGCGGGACCTTGGATGGTGCGCGTGTCGAGAGTCACGGCGACCATCGCTTGGCGATGGCGTGGGCGATTGCAGGCCTCGTCGCGCGGAGCGACATGACGATCGTCGGGAGCGAGGCAGTCGATGTCTCGTACCCGGAGTTTTGGCGTGATCTTGCGGCTATAGCCGAGTAAGGATAAAAAATGAAGATTCTGGTCACGGGCGGGGCAGGGTATATCGGGAGTGTTGCGACTGCTGAATTGTTGGCGGCAGGACATGAGGTTGTTGTTGCAGATAACCTCTACCAGGGCCACCGTGAGGCGGTACACCCGGATGCAGCCTTTGTGCAAGTAGATTTGCGTGACGAAGCAAAAGTCAGTGAAATCTTTACCAAACACGCTGGTATTGACGCGGTCATGCACTTTGCTTCGTACACCCTTGTCGGCGAAAGTATGCAGAATCCAGCGAAGTACCTGCGTGACAACACGGTTGCCGGTGTGAATCTCATTGATGCAGCGGTCAAAGCGGGTGTCGGGCGGTTCATTGTCTCGTCGACGGCAAATCTCTTTGAAGAACCAGAGTCTATGCCCATCGAGCCCGAAAATAAGATCGTGCCGGGGTCACCATATGGCGAATCGAAACACATCCTCGAACGGACACTGCATTGGTACGAACGCATCTATGGAATCAAATATGCCTGTTTGCGCTACTTTAATGCGGCGGGTGGAACGCCGAATCGTGGCGAGGATCACACGCCTGAGTTGCATTTGATTCCCGTGGTGCTCCAAGTCGCGTTGGGGCAACGTGAGCAGATTACGTTATTTGGTGGCGACTATGCCACACGTGATGGTACCTGTGTGCGCGATTACGTCCACATTGTTGACTTGGCATCAGCGCATATTTTGGCGCTCGATGGCATTGCGCGATTGGGGAGCAGGAAGTATAACTTGGGGAATGGTGACGGTTTTACCAATCTCGAGGTGGTACAAGCCGCTCGACGGATTACCGGACATGCAATCCCGTGCACCATCGGTGATCGCCGACCGGGTGATCCTGCGATTTTGATTGCGTCTTCGACCAAAATACGCAATGAACTCGGTTGGAAGCCGAAATATCCAACGATAGATGACATCATCGGCAGCGCCTGGGAATGGCACCGCACCCATCCGCAGGGATATCGGACGAAATAGATAGCAGTTATCTGAGATCAGAGATCAGAGATCAGAGATCAGTTGGGATATGCATACACCCTGTTTCTGCATCTGCAGAAACAGGGTGTATTGTCGATTCGGTGCGTAGGGGGCGCATTTTGCGTCTGTGTGGTGTCTCGGCACCGAAAGTGCGTGAGAATTGACCTCAGAACCAATCAGCCAAACCATATATCGCTAACTGATGACTGATAACTACTGTAGGTTGCGTGCAGTTTTTACGTACTGCACAAACTCTTTGTAGTCGCGAATGTAGTCATCGGCATCGTAGTAATCGGAGGCAAAGACGAGCAATACCGCATCGGACGAGTAGCGGTATTGGATACCCCATGTCAGCGGAGGAAGGTACAACCCGACGTGTGGTCGGTCGAGGATGAATTCTTGGCGATTGGTCCCATCATCGGCGACCACTGCGACGCTTCCTGTGACCGCTATCAAGAACTGATGACAAGCGATATGCGCGTGTTCGCCGCGTGTTTCGGCAGTGGGCACCCCCAAGACCAAGAAGTATCGCTTCGGAGCAAAGGGGATATCGCGCATGAACTCGCCCACCGAGAGTGCACCACGCATATCGGGGACATATTTGAGGTTATACAACGCGACGCCACGGACGGCACTGGCGATGCTGGTGGTGTCGCTGACTCGTGTTTGGGCGACGCCATGTTCGTAGAGCGGTGTATCGACATACCCGACGATTTTGGCGGGATTGCCCATAACGACTGCTTTGGGCGGCACGGACGTCGTCACCACCGAACCGTGATTAATCCGTGCGCGTGCACCAATCACCACGTCGCCATAGATCGTGCAATTCGCACCAATCCAGACATCGTCTTCGATGCGCGAGGAGTTGCCATCGCCCGCCAAAACGACCGAGTTCGCGCCAATGCTAATCCGTTGACCGAGTGTCACCCCGGGTTCCACGAATGCACCGGGCATAATTGCGATGTCTGGATTGGTCGACATAAGGGACTCCTGTGTGGTTGTGTATTTACTTGAGGAAAATCTCGATGACAGGTACCGCGACGTCGGGTTTCAGGATGGGAACCTGGAACGCGAGCGGCGTCTGGTCTGTGTAGCCAGCCATACCAGACCAACTTGCTTCGTGCACATCCCCGAAGCGCACTTCGCTGCCATCATGCAAGAATTGGGCATACGCGACTTTATCACCCAGACCCGGGCAATAGATATCGCGGAATGGCCAAGCAAAAATATGCAGATAGAGGCGATTCGTCTGGGGGTTGTAAGTGTAACGGCAGTCCGTGGGTTGGGTGAGTCCCTCGGGCATCGGTCCACAGCCATAGATTGATTTGTTGTGCAGGCGCATCCAGGCACCCATGCCTTCGAGGCGGTCAGTGGCGCGCTGATCAAAGAGTCCACGGGCAGTGGGGCCGACATTCAGGAGCAGATTGCCGCCTTTGCTGACACCGTCGACGAGCATGCGTACGAGCAAATCGACACTCTTCCAGTCGTGTTCGTCCCGGTAGTACCCCCACGACCCGCTAAAGGTCTGACATGCTTCCCAGACGACGGGTTTGCCGTCTGCACCGCGCAAACCACCTGCAGGTTGGAACTGTTCGGGGGTCACGAAGTCACCCACATCGGGGAGATCGAGGCGATTGTCGACGAGTGCATGGGGTTGGAGCTCTTGGACGATTGCGTAGAGCTCTTCGGACTCCCAATCTTTGTGGCCCTTGCCGTCTTCGCCCGGGTACGAGAAGTCGAACCAGAACAGGTCAATTTTGCCATACTGGGTGCATAATTCGAAGACTTGCTTACGCATATATTCGGCATATTTGCGCATATCCCGGAACGGATTGCGGGCACGTTCTGCGGCATTGTTGCGCATCGGGTGGATGCGATCAATCGTGAATTCAGGATGATGCCAGTCGATGAGGGAGTAATAAAAGCCGACTTTGATTCCTTCGGCGCGGAATGCATCGACCGTCATGCGGAGCAAGTCTTTTTGGTAGGGCGTATTCGTGATGCAATATTCCGTGTGGGCGGTCGGCCACATACAGAATCCATCATGATGCTTGGTTGTGATGACAAAATACTGCATCCCGGCTAACTTTGCCATCCGCGCCCATTCCTTAGGATCAAACAAATCGGGGTCGAAATGTTCGAAGTGCTTCTGGTAGTCGGCGATGCTGATTTCTTCGCGGCTGCGAATCCATTCATGACGTGCCGGCATGGCATAGAGCCCCCAGTGGATAAACATGCCGAAGCGATCATGGACGAACCAACGTGAATCGGGTTTGGTGAAGCGTGACGTCATTGTCTGTTCCTTCTACGCGAACATCATGGTGCGAGTGTTTCGGGTGTATCGAGTTTGCGGAGCTCAGGTACTTTGAATGCGGTCCCGGCGACGAGTCCTACACACAGCATACCGCCGATCAGTACTGCGAGCGGTGCACCGATGACACTGGCGGTAATACCCACCACAAATTCTCCCAACTGCGGACCACCGGCGACGAATATCATATTGACGGCAGTCATGCGACCGCGCAGTTCATCGGGGGTGAGGAGTTGTCTGAGGGTGCCTCGGATAATCATCGACACGGTGTCAGAAGCGCCTGACATTGCCAACGTGAAAAGTGTGAGCGGGTAATAGCTCGAGGCGCCAAAGACCGCCATCGAGACACCGAAAATCGCTACGGCGATCAGCAAGATGGGACCTTGTCTGGTGATTCGCCGCGACGACAGGAGGACCGCGGCAGTCACTGCACCAACCGACGGTGCCGCGCGCATCAGACCATAGCCTTGTGCACCGACTCCCAAGATTTCGTTGGCAAAAATCGGCATCAATGTCGTGGCTGCGCCAAAGAATGTCGCGAAAAAGTCGAGGAGCATGGTCGATGCCATGACGCGGTGCTTGAAGACGAATTTGAGCCCTTCGAATGCGTCCTTCATGCGCACCGGTGGTCGGTTTGAGGTGACCACAATGGGGCGCATCATGACTGCTGCGTAGACTACGGCGAGATACGACGCGGCATCGATCCAATACAACGGGACAACCCCATAGGCAGAAATCAGGATACCAGCGATCGAAGGTCCTAGGACGGTGGCTAACTGCCAGGAAATAATCCCTGCACTCATCGCCTGTGACAGCATCGGGGCGGGGACAAGGGCAGGTGTCAGTGCCTGACGGGCCGGCATTTCGAAGGCTGATGCAATCGCAGTGACAACCACCATGGCATATACGACCAACAGATTGGGGGTGCCCATGCTGCCAGCCAATGCCAGGATGATCGATGCAAAGAGTGCGACGAACGACGTGACCATGATGACCTTGCGGCGTTCGAACCGGTCTGCTGCAACCCCTGCAAACAGGGCAGAAAGGGTCATTGGGATGACGCGCATAAGGCCGATAGCACCGAGTGCAAGGGCTGGATTCAAGCCTTGTTTGGTAGCGATTTCGTAGACTTGCCAATCGACGGCTACCATGCGCATTTGTGATCCGGTTATCGAAATAAGCTGCCCCGTCCAGAGCAAGCGAAAATCACGAAACTTCATCACGTCCAGAAAACCGGCCTGTCGTTCCATGTGTGTGGTACTCGTTAAAATCGGATTAGAAGGATTATACCTGAGCAGACAGGAGGTAGGAATCAGGAATCAGGAATCAGTAGGTGAGGAAAAGAGCGCACGAGCAAGACAAAACCGCCGGCCATGACTGGCGGCGGTTTTATTTGGCGGGGAGAGAGAGATTTGAACTCTCGAAGGGTTGCCCCTTACGGAATTTCCAATTCCGCGCACTAGGCCACTATGCGACCTCCCCAGATGGAAAAACAGCCAGCCGTAGGCTGGCTGTTATGCTGGTGCCAAGTACCGGGGACGATCCGGTGACCTCGTGTTTTTCAGACACGCGCTCTACCAACTGAGCTAACTTGGCATATGGACTGGTGGGCGATGACGGGCTCGAACCGCCGACACCCTCGGTGTAAACGAGGTGCTCTACCAACTGAGCTAATCGCCCCGACCAAGAGGGTGTGTGGTGCCGAGAATGGGACTTGAACCCATACGAGCATTGCTGCTCACTAGCCCCTCAAACTAGTGCGTCTGCCAATTCCGCCACCTCGGCAACTGAACGGTATTATAGACGGCGCGGAGGGCGTTTGTCAAACCGAGTTTCGAATTCGCCGTTTGGCGCTTGTATATGGTCAGGAGTATGGTTCGAGGGAGGTCTCCATCAGAGCGATGTCGTACCCGTTGGCATCATTGATGGTCGGCGGGACGGAATGGATGCAACAAAAAACCTCTCGCCGGAGCGAGAGGTTTTGGGTGGCTGGGGTACAAGGATTCGAACCTCAACTGTCTGATTCAGAGTCAGATGTACTACCATTATACTATACCCCACCGGGGTCAAGTGGTGCCGATGAAGAGATTCGAACTCTTACGAGGTCACCCTCACTACGCCCTGAACGTAGCGCGTCTGCCAGTTCCGCCACATCGGCACAGCCACTTGATACTCAGGTACTTTACACGATGCACAAACCGTTTGTCAAATCGAATTCGGGGTTTGACGGGTAGCGTGGATGCGCACATGCAATCGGTTATCGCAACGTCACCACACTGAATGATTCCGGAATGTGTGAGTCATAGACGCCATGCGGATTCAGGCTCCAACCGGGATTTTGTGGCAAATTTGCACCATGTACCTGCAGTGCTTCAAACCGCGAAAAGTCACACCGCAAGGTGCTTCCTGGTGTCGGCGTGAAGGAGCCTGAACGGAACATAAACCCGATACTCTGCCAGGGTATGGCTAGTTCAACCGTCCACCCTTTGTCGACGTCTCGATTGTCGTTCATCGTCCCTTGGACCTGCACGGCACATTGCAAACCAGGAAGGTCATAATCAAGGAACCCCCAGCGTCGGCCACGTGGGTGTTTGCCGTAGCGAAAATCTTGGAACCCACCGAGGATATCGACATTTCGTTCATAGACATCGAATTCTGGTCGGTCGAATCGTCCGCCTTTTTTATGTGCATCTTGCCAGATAAAGAAACACTCATAGAGTGTGCCGAAGGCATTTACTTCAAGTTCATAGTAACAATCGTCGCCGCCGATAAATATTTCGACATCGTTATCGAACCATATAAAGCTGTCTCGTTCGGTCATGGTCGCTGCCACAAACGGCTCTTCGACCCAATAGCCCACATACAAATGCGTATCATCGTAGAGACACGCAACGCGGGTGTCGTAGATGGCAGGAGCACCACTGACCATATCCACAAACCGTGGCGATCGACGCGCATTGGCCCATACTGCTTTGGATAAGTCGCCATCTATCGTGACAGGAACGGAAGTGCGGACTGCATCAATATGCGTGAGACGATCCGGTGTAATGCCATAAGCCGTCATGCTCTATCTCCTTGTGTGTGGTACCGAGTATGGTAAGAAAACTCCGCCTACCGCCCTTGTACGGTTCGGTTCCGTTGACGACAGCGCCCGGACGTTGCTGTTGGCTCCGTTTGTCGTTGCGACGAAAAGCAGAACTGACCAGTTTTCTTGCAACGTGAGCGGTCATCCAGCGGCGTCATTCGGTCGGCGGCGTCAGTTGTGCGAGCATGCCGCCATCGGCGTGGATTGCTGCACCCAACACAAAACCGGCGGAATCGCTCGCTAACCAGCATATTACCTGTGCGATATCGTCTGGCTGGCCGACGCGACCGATCGGTTGGACGCGTGCCCAACCTGCGAGGCTTGCTTCGACACCGTCGCCATGGGCAATATCACTGCGGAGCATGGCAGTGTCGATGGCTCCTGGTACGACGCAGTTGGTGCGTATACCCAAACGTCCGTAATCCATCGCCATCTGCCGTGTCAGTGCAACAACCCCGCCCTTTGAGGCAGCGTATGCGGCGATGTTGGTGGTCGTTGCGAATGAATGCGGGGAGGCTAAATTGATTATGGCACCTGTCTTTTGTGCGAGCATCGTGGGTATCACCGCAGCACTGCACAAGAAAATACTTCCTAAGTTGGTATTGATGATGCGCTGCCATTCTGTCCAACTGGTCAAGTGGAGCGGTTTACTCAACAATATTCCCGCGTTATTGACCAACACATCGATACGACCATAGCGTGCCAATACCGCTGCGACCATAGCTGCCACGGAGGATTCGCTCGATACGTCGCAGACAACGGCCATGTGGGCACGCGGGTCGGCAGTGCGGGCCAGTGTCTGTTGTGCCGCGTGGGCATCGATATCAGCGATAACGACCGCATCCTGTTGTGCCGCAAAACGAAGTGCGGTGGCTGCGCCGATGCCTGATCCTGCGCCGGTGACAATAATGACTCGTGCCATACAGTACTCCTATTCGGTCGTTGCTGTTGAATCGATGCGCTGTTCCGTGTGTGATGACGAAGGTTGCGTGAAGTCGGCCCAGAGCGCTTGCATCGTTGGATTCGTCTGCAAGAGCATCGCGAGTGTTCCGACTCCGACTATCTTGCCTTCTGCGAGGACAATGATAGTATCAGCTGCGTCGAGCAATGCGGGACGCGTGCTGCTCGCCAAAATTGACCCTTTGTGGTGTTGTCGCAGCTTTTTGATGAGTGCTGCTTCGGTCGCGGAGTCGAGTGCACTGCTGATGTCATCGAGGACAAGGAGCTCGCATCGCCGGACGAGTGCCCGTGCCAACGCAACGCGCTGCCGTTGGCCGCCGGATAAGCGGATGCCGCGGGGGCCGACGATAGTCTCAAGTCCTGCCGGCATCTTGGAGAGATCTGTGCTGAGCATACTTGCCTCGATGGCTTCTGGCAAGTCAGGGGCATCGTATCCCAAGCACATATTCTCGTGGAGTGATGCACTAAACAAAAACGGCAGCTGTGGTACCGAAGCCACCGAACACCCACGCATCGTCGCACGCACAGTGGTATTCCAGACAAATGTTCCGGATTGTGCATCGAGCAGACCCGCACAGAGGTTGAGTATCGTGCTTTTTCCACTCCCCACACGTCCGGTAACCACCGTCAACGAACCGCGTGGCAGGACAAACGAGACATCTGTGATGCCACGGCCATCGGGGTAACGATATGTCACCTGTTCGATACGGAGTGTATCAAGCGGTTCGGATGCATGGTGATGCTGTGGTGTATCTGCATGCGTAACCCACCAGTGCTGTGGCCGTATGAGGGCATCGGGGGCATCAGGCATCGCTTCGGTGAGGCGTTCTATCGAAACGCGTTGTTGCGCATAATCGCCGATACATGTCGCCCATGTTTGTGGGAGCGCCGCGACGATACTAAGCCCACTAAAAAAGAGAAGAAGATCGCCGACGCCGACGCGCAGTGCTGCGACATCTGGTACTGCATACCACAGCGACAATGCACAGGCAATGGCAACGCTGACATCAACGAGACTCCTGGTCGAGAGTTGTTCGTAGGCGCTCTGGCGTATCGCATTGCGGCGTCGTTGTCTGCCGAGGTCATCGACGTGACCAAGGAACACCGATTGGAGTGCAAGTAGGCGGATGGATTGGGCAGTGCCGATAATCGTCCCAATGAGTGTGCTGTTGGCATCTTCGAGCCGGCCTGCTTCGTAGCGATAGTGCAAATACACACGCCAAAAAACCAAGGCGACCAAGCCTTGCACAAAGAGGGGGGTGATTGCCACCATGGTTAATTCGGGATCCACACGCCACATTACGACCAAAGCACACGCGGTGGTAATGGTTGTTCCGATGACTTCGGGGAGCCAGAGGGGGAAATCTGCGACTTCACCGGCATCGTCACGCAACCGATTGAGGTGTTCAAGTGGGAGGACTATACCTGGGGCAGCACCGGGTCGCTCGAGTTCATTCACCATCGTGTTTTGTTGGAGTACCCCCATCGCTCGATAGCGAAAAGTGATATTGGTCCAACATTCGATCAGGACACAAAACAATCGGATGCTACTGACTGCCGCATATGTGGCCACGAACCACCACAGCGTCGTTGTGTGTATCGCAGTACCAAGCGCATTGAAGAACCGCTGTTCGATAAGCAATACCGCGAACGGGGCAAGAAACGTCGCGAGCCGTGCGAGACTATAGCTCACGAATGGCCACGGGGAGAGACGAATCATCGCCGCAGTAAAACGAGGGGTTGAAATGTTCATTCGTCACCGCCGAATTCACCTGCTCGCATGCGGGCATAGTGACTGAGGGGTTGTTTGGCGAGTGCTACAGGAACACCGTGCTCGACGATTTTGCCATCTGCGAAAACTACGACCATATCAGCGTTTTCCACGGTCGATAACCGATGTGCGATCGTAATCGTTGTCCGGTCACGCCCGACACGTTGCGACGCTTCGTGCAGCAATCGCTCGGTCTGTGGGTCGATGTGGGCACTCGCTTCATCGAGAATGACCAAACCAGGTTGACGGATTGCGATGCGGATGAGCGCAACGAGTTGTGCTTCGCCTGGGGTGAGTTCGCGTTCCCCGTTCTGCAATGGCGTGTCTAGTCCAGCGGGGAATGTCGCATACCAGTCAATAAGCCCAAGTGAGGTGATATGCTCGGTAATGGTATGGTCAGGAATCGACTCGTCGTATGCACGCAGATTTTCGCGTAGTGTCGTTGGGAAGACATCGATGTCTTGCGAAATGACGCCGACGCGTTGTCGCAGAGATGCTTCGCTGACCGCAGTGAGCGGAATCCCTGCGATGCAGATCGCGCCTGCCTGTGGCTGTTCGAGTCGGGTAATCAGACGGCCCAGCGTCGTTTTTCCACTCCCTGTACGACCAATGATGGCAATGTGGCTCCCCGCAGGAATGGCCAACGAGACCTCGGTGAGTGCAAATCGGTCGTTGTGTTTGTAGACAAATGAAACCGCATCGAGAGAAACATCCAACGGTCCGCTTGGGAGGATTGCGGTGCCATCGAAGCGCTCGGCTGACGAAACAAAAAGTTCATCGCAGCGTGCAAAAGCTGCACGGGCACGTTGCAATGCCGCGTATTGCGTCCCATAAGTATCAATCGGCCCAGCAAGTAATCGTACAAAGCCGATATAGGCAACCACTTCGCCGATACTCCCGGTACCATTCCGATAGCGCCACATACCAATCGCTACTGCCAAACACCAGCCCACAGCGGTCACGATACCGGAGACAACCGTGCCGGTTTGACTATGCATGGAGGCGTTACGATGGGTGCCCAGACGAGCATGGAGTTTGGGGGTAAGCATGG